>NZ_JBBHZJ010000006.1:0-370176 GCF_049843535.1 Hydrogenophaga sp. T2
GCCCGTCAAGAAGCGGCCCGTCAAGAAGCGGCCCGTCAAGAAGCGGCCCGTCAGCAGGCCGCTGCAGCGCAAGCCGCACGGGCGGAAGCCGCACGCCAGAAGGAGGCGCAGGCCGCTGCCGCCCAGGCCGAGGCGGCCCGCGCAGAGGCTGCTCGCGCCGAGGCCGCCGCCCGGGCCCAGGCCGAGCGCGACGAGCACGAGGCCCGGCGCGAGGCGCGGCTGCGCGAGATCGGGCGCCAGCTCAACGAAGAGGCCGCGCGGCGCGAGGCCGAGTCGCGGCGCGATCCCTCGGCCAGCCCGCTGCGCCGCGCGCGCCTGCTCGGGCGCGTCGACGCCAACGAAGACCTGGTTCGCTATGGCGAGGCCTTCGCTCAACGCATCCAGATGAACCCCTCGGCCCTGGACCCGGTGCGCGAGGCCATCCGGCAGCGCCACACCGACCCGGTGGTCACGGTCGCGGTGCGCAGCGACGGCTCGGTGGAATCGGTGACCCTGGTGCGCTCGAGCGGCGTGCCCGCGATCGACGAAGCCATCGCGCGCATCGTGCAGGGCCTGGCCAACTACCCGCCCTTCCCGCCCAACCTCGCGCGCCAGTACGACGTGGTCGAGATCCGCCGCAGCTGGCACTTCGACGTCGCGGTCCGTCTGTACTGACGCCCCCACGCTCCGCCGCTGCGCGGGTCGCGAGGCCTTGCAGGCCGCGGCGCTGCCGGAGTCAGCGCCTCTTCGCCCCGTCCGAGCCTGCGCAGGCAGGCTCGGAGCCGCGGGGCTCAGCCCCGAGGGGGCTGATCTGCCTTGGGGCGGCCCGGCGGCAGATCCCGTCGGCCGATCCCAGCGCCAAGCACCTGCCGTGCGCAGGGTTGCCCGGCCCGCGGCGTCGACAGCGGCGTGCGATCTGCGCAAACTGGTGGGCTCCATCCACCGCCGCCAGGAGCCCGCCATGTCGCTTCGCATCAACGACACCGCCCCGAATTTCACCGCGCTCACCACGCACGGCCCGATCGACTTCCACGAGTGGATCGGCGACCAGTGGGCCATCCTGTTCTCGCACCCCAAGGACTTCACGCCGGTGTGCACCACCGAGCTCGGCTACATGGCGCGCATCGAGCCCGAGTTCACCAAGCGCAACGCCAAGCTCATCGGCCTGTCGGTCGACCCGGTGGACAGCCACGGCAAGTGGGTCGCCGACATCGAAGAAACGCAGGGCGCGGCGGTGAAGTACCCGATGATCGGCGACGTCGACCTCCAGGTGGCCAAGCTCTACAACATGCTGCCTGCCGAAGAGCCCGGCACGGCCGACGGCCGCACCGCGGCCACCAACGCCACGGTGCGCTCGGTCTTCGTCATCGGCCCCGACAAGAAGATCAAGCTGATGCTCACCTACCCCATGACCACGGGCCGCAACTTCGACGAGATCCTGCGCGTGCTCGACTCGATGCAGCTCACAGCGAAACACAAGGTGGCCACCCCGGCCAACTGGACCCAGGGGCAGGACGTGATCATCGCGGGCTCGGTGAGCGACGAGGACGCCAAGAAGCTCTTCCCCGATGGCTGGAAGGCGCCCAAGCCCTACCTGCGCATCGTCAAGCAGCCGCGCTGATCAGGGCTGGTAACAGGCGCCGCTGGCGTCGTGGTGGATGCCGATCAGGTCACCGCCCGCGCCGCCCCAGACGTTGCCGCCCGTGAAGATCAGGCAGCCTTCGCCCCGGTAGAGCACCTGCATGCGGCGCGCGTCGTTGCCGAAGTAGAACGGGATCCAGCGCTTGCCCGATTCGTAGGTGTGCAGCCGGTCGGGCGCACGCCCCAGCAGCGCTTGCGTCTCCTGCATGTCCATGCCGATGCGCAGTTGCGCGAAGCGGCTGCCCGGGCGCGCGGCGCCCGTGATCTCACCCTGGTAGGAACCGTCGCGCGAGGTGGCGGTCTGCGTGTCGGGCCCGCTTCGGGCCGCGGAGGCCTCGCTGGCCACCGGGGCCTGGCGGGTGCCGCACGCGCTCAGCACGAGGGACGAAAACAGCACGGTGAAGGCAAGGCGGGTGTGAAGGCGCATGGGCAGACCCGGAAGTGGAAAGGGCCTGCAGTGTGTGCGACGCCCCGCGCCGCCCCATACCCCGGTATGGGCGCGCCTGCGCTCAGGCGCCAGGGGCCGGCGCGTCGGCGGCGGCCGGCGCGGGCGGGTCTTCGGTGAGCGTGAGCAGGATGTCGGCGTACCAGGCGCAGTTCAGGCCCAGCGATTCGTCGAGCTCGCGGTCGCGGTTGCCCATGTCCATGCGCGACGAATGCACGCCGAGCAGGCGCCAGGGCAGCGGCACGGTGGCCGCGCGCGGCGCCGGGTCGCGCATGACCACGGGCGCGCCGCTGATGCCGCGGTGCGCGCGGGCGTCGGTGAGGAACAGGCCCTGGCCCTGGAAGCGGATGCCGAAGGGCGAGGCCATGGCCGCGCGGCGCAGCACGGGCAACTGGTGCACCGTGTCCTGGAAGCCCAGCGGAAAACCCACGATGAACAGGTTGGCGTCCACCGGCACGGTGTCGAAGTCGCGCACCAGGTGCTCGGGCGTGAACGCATAAACGATCGCGTTCGCCGGCAACGCAGACTGGTCGAGTTCGATCACCGCCACGTCGATGTCGCCGCCACCGTCCTGGCCCTGGTGCCACACCGCGGTGCCGTCGGCGTAGAGCGGGATGGAAAACGCGGTGCACTGCGTGAGGTCCTGCGCGTCCAGGTGCAACACGATCTCGATGCGGTCGGGGTGGTGCTGGCTGTCCTCGTCGATCAGCACGTGGCGGCTGGTGGCCAGGAACAGGCGGTCGTTGCGCCGGAAGAAGAAGCCGCTGGCATGGGTTAGCCCCTGCCCGCCCTTGAAGGTCGAGATCCGGGGCGTGGCCAGGAACAGCGGATCGACCGGCGGGTTCATGCCAGGGCGCGCTCCAGCGCGTCGACGAACATGGCCGGCACGTCGAAGCCGGTCTGTTGCTGGATCTCCTGGAAGCAGGTCGGGCTGGTGACGTTGATCTCGGTCACGCGGTTGCCGATCATGTCCAGCCCCACGAGCAGCAGGCCGCGCGCGGCCAGCACGGGCGCCATGGCCTCGGCCACGGCACGGTTGTCGTCGGACAGCGGCTGCGCCACGCCCTTGCCACCCGCGGCGAGGTTGCCACGCACCTCGGTGCCCTGCGGGATGCGCGCGAGCACGAAGGGCGCCACCTGGCCGCCGATGAGCAGCAGGCGCTTGTCGCCCTGCGCGATCTCGGGCAGGTAGCGCTGCACCATCACGCTCGTGGCGCCACCCTGGTTGAGCGTTTCCACGATGGCGCCGAGGTTCAGGCCATCGTCGCGCACGCGGAAAATGCCCATGCCACCCATGCCGTCGAGCGGCTTGAGGATCACGTCGCGGTGCTCGGCGTGGAAAGCGCGCACGTCGTCGGCCGAGCGCGTGACCAGCGTGGGCGGCGCGAACTGCGGCCATTCCATCAGCGCGAGCTTTTCGGGGTGGTCGCGCAGCGCCGAGGGCTTGTTGAACACGCGCGTGCCTTCGCGCTCGGCCTGCTCGAGCAGGTGGGTGGCGTAGAAGAACTCGCTGTCGAAGGGCGGGTCCTTGCGCATGAGGACGGCGTCGAAGCCCGCCAAGGCCTCGCGGCCCTCGCCCGTCACCTCGAACCAATGGTCCAGAGCACCGGTGAGGCGCAGGTGGCGCACGGGCGCCGTCACGCGGCCGCCGCTGACCCATTGCAGGTGGCGCGGCTCGCAGGCGGCGAGCGCATGGCCGCGCCGCTGCAGCTCGCGCATCATGGCGAAGGTGCTGTCTTTGTAGGTCTTGAAGGCTTCGAGCGGGTCGGCAACGACCAGGATCTTCTTCGTCATGGGCGGGTGGGTTTTTGGGGGACGCCGTACTGTTGCACAAAGAGCGCGAGGGCACCGGCCACCACCCCCCAAAAGGCCGATCCGATGCCGGCGATCACCACGCCGCTGAGCGTGACGAGAAAGGTGATGAGCGCGGCCTCGCGGTGCCGCTCGTCCTGCAGCGCGGTGTGCAAGCCACCGCCGATGCTGCCCAGCAGGGCAATGCCCGCGATCGCCATCACGAGTTCGCGGGGAAAGGCAATCAGCATGCCCGTGACCAGCGCGCCCACCAGGCCCACGGCCAGGTACAGCCCGCCGCACACCACGGCCGCGGTGTAGCGCTTGTCGCGGTCGGGGTGCGCCTCGGGCCCCATGCAGATGGCCGCGGTGATGGCCGAGAGGTTGAGCGCGAAGGCGCCGAAGGGCGCAAGCACCAGCGTGGCGATGCCCGTGACCGTGAGGATGCGCGAGATCGGCATGTCGTAGCCCGCGGCCCGGATGGCCGCCACACCCGGCAGGTTCTGCGAGGCCATGGTGACGATGAACAGCGGCAGCGCCAGGCTGGTGAAGGCCGCGACACTGAACTGCGGCGCGGTGAACACCGGTACGGCCCATTCGAGCGTGAGCGCGCCCGCGTTGAAGCGGCCCGTGGCCAGCACCTGCACCACACCCGCCACCAGCGTGAACACCACCGCGTAGCGCGGCGCGAGGCGGCGCGCCAGCAGGTACACCAGCAGCATCAGCACCACCAGCGTCAGCGCGGTCTGCGCCGCGCCGAAGGCCTGCAGGCCGAAGCGCGCAAGCACCCCGGCGAGCAGCGCCGCGGCCACCGCCATGGGGATGCGGTTCATCACGCGTTCGAACCAGCCGGTGGCGCCCGCGAGTGTGATGAGCGCGCCGCAGATCAGGAAGGCCCCGATGGCCTCGGCCATGCAGAAGCCGCCCGCCAGCCCCGCGCTCGCGAGCACGGCCGCGCCGGGCGTGCTCCAGGCCACCATCACGGGTTGGCGCAGGATCAGCGAGGGAATGGCCGAGCACAGGCCCATGCCCAGGCCCAGGGCCCACATCCACGAGGTGATCTGCGCGGGTGTGGCGCCGAAGGCCTGGGCAGCCTGGAAGACGATGGCCACCGAGCTCGTGAAGCCCACGAGCACGGCCACGAAGCCCGCGGTGGCGGCGGACAGACTGAGGTCGCGGAAGAAGCGCATCGCGCGATTCTGCCGGCGAACGTGGGGGACAGCGATCCGGCGCCGGGCCGCCCCAAGCCGGATCAGCCCCCTCGGGGGGCAGCGACCCGCGCAGCGGCGGAGCGTGGGGGCCTCAGATCTCGACCTTGGAGCCGAGCTCGATCACCGCGTTGGTGGGCAGGTTGAGGAAGGCCGCGGCACCGGCCGCGTTGTGGTGCATGGACGCGAACAGCTTTTCACGCCAGGGCGCCATGCCGCTGCCCAGCGTGGGCGTGACCACGTCGCGCGAGAGGAAGTAGCTCGTGGTCATGGGCTCGAGCTCGCAGCCGCGCAGGCGCAGGGGCTCGAGCGCCGCGGGCACGTCGGGGTCGTTCTTGAAGCCGTAGTGGATGGTCACGGCCCAGCAGTCGTGCCCCAGCGGCTGCACCTCGAGCCGCTCGCTCAGGCCGATCCACGGCACCGGGTGCGGCCGCACGGTGACGAACAGGTTCTGCTCGTGCAGCACCTTGTTGTGCTTGAGGTTGTGCAGCAGCGCATTGGGCACGATGCCCGGTTCGGCCGTGAGGAACACCGCCACGCCGGGCACGCGCAGGGGCGGATCGACGAACACCGCGTCGAGGAAGCCGCCGAGCTCCAGCGCCTCGGCGTGCTGGGCCTTGGACACCAGCTCGCGGCCCTGCTTCCAGGTCATCATGAGCGTGAACACCGCGCCCCCGATCAGCAGCGGGAACCAGCCGCCCTGGAACAGCTTGAGCATGTTCGAGCTGAAGAAGGCCAGGTCGATCATGAAAAACACGCCGGTGGCGGCCACGCACAGCCACAGCGGGTACTTCCAGCCGTAGCGGATGACGAAGAAGGTCAGCACCGTGGTGATGAGCATGTCGAGCGTGACCGCGATGCCGTAGGCGGACGCGAGGTTGCTCGAGGACTTGAACATCACCACCGCGAGCACGATGGCGGTGAACAGCGCCCAGTTCACGAACGGGATGTAGATCTGCCCGGTGTCGCGCACGCTGGTGTGGCGCAGGTTCAGGCGCGGCAGGTAGCCGAGCTGGATGGCCTGCTTGGTCACGCTGAAGGCGCCCGAGATCAGCGCCTGCGACGCGATCACCGTGGCCAGCGTGGCCAGGCCCACGAGCGGCAGCAGCGCCCAGGCCGGTGCCATGCGGAAGAAGGGGTTGCTCACCGCGCTGGGGTCGGCCAGCAGCAGCGCGCCCTGGCCGAAGTAGTTGAGCGTGAGCGAGGGCATCACCACCGAGAACCAGGCCAGGCGGATCGGCTTCTTGCCGAAGTGGCCGAGGTCGGCGTAGAGCGCTTCGGCGCCGGTCACGCACAGCACCACCGCGCCCAGGATGATGAAGGTGGTGCCCGGCTGCAGCACCATGAAGCGCAACGCGTGGTGCGGGCTGAGCGCACCCAGGATCTCGGGGTGGTCGACGATGTGCGACACGCCGAGCACCGCGATCGCGCCGAACCACAGCAGCGTGATCGGCCCGAAGTAGCGGCCGATGCCGCCGGTGCCGCGCTTTTGCACCGCGAACAGCACGAACAGCACGATCAGCGTGAGCGGCACCACGTAGTGGTGCAGCGCGGGCGAGATCACGGTCAGGCCTTCAACGGCCGAGAGCACCGAGATCGCGGGCGTGATGACGCCGTCGCCGTAGAACAGCGAGGTGCCGAAGATGCCGATGGCCATGAGCGTGCGGCGCAGCGCGGGCTTGTCGTGCACGGCGTTCGCGGCCAGCGCGAGCATGGCGATCAGTCCGCCCTCGCCCGCGTTGTCGGCGCGCAGCACGAGCAGCACGTACTTGAGCGACACGATGGTGGTGAGCGTCCAGAACAGGATGGACAGCACGCCATACACGTTGTCGTGCGTGAAGGGCACGTGGCCGGATCCGAAGACCTCCTTGACGGCGTACAGCACGCTGGTGCCGATGTCGCCGTAGACCACACCGATGGCGCCCAGCGTAAGGGCGGCCAGCGAAGACGGAGCGCGGGAATTCAAGCGAAGAACCCCACCGCGGGGTCGTGGGGCGTGTGCTCAGAGGATGCGGATTCTGCCCTTGCGCCCTGGGCGGCGCCATGGGCAGTCGGCCCTAAACCGCCCGCGGCGTGCGGTTTGTTGCGCCGCAGCAACCGCCGCTCAATCGAGGTTCTCGGCCTCGGGGTCGGTGGCTTCGAGCTCATAGCTGGCCGCGAGCATGGCCAGGCGGCCGATCACGCCGTACATGTAGAAGCGGTTGGGCACGCTGGCGCCGGGCTTGACGCCGGGCTGCGGCAGTTGCGCGCTCTGCTCGAAGGCCAGCGGCACGAAGCTCGAGCCCGGCGCGTTGAGGTTTTCGTCCTCGCCGCGCTCGGCGTGGATGCGGTAGAAGCCACCCACCACGTAGCGGTCCATCATGTAGACGACCGGCTCGGCCACGGCGCTGTTGATGCGCTCGTGCGTGAGCACGCCTTCCTGGATGATGACCTCGGTGACGGTCTGGCCGGCCTGCCCCGTGCCCATGCGCGCGCGCGCCTTGGGCGTGAGGTTGTCGATGTCCTTGACGTCGCGCACGGTCATGATGCCCATGCCGCCCGTGCCGTTGTCGGCCTTGACCACCACGAACGGCTTTTCGTTGATGCCGTATTCCTTGTACTTGCGGCGCACCTTGGTGAGCAGCGCGTCGGTGTTGCTGCGCAGGCATTCCAGGCCGGCGTCGGACGAAAAATCGACCTCGCCGCACTGGTTGAACAGCGGGTTGATGAGCCACGGGTCCATGCCCAGCAGCTTGCCGAAGCGCTTGGACACCTCTTCGTAGGCCTTGAAGTGCGTGCTCTTGCGGCGCGTGGGCCAGCCCGCGTGCAGCGGCGGCAGCAGGTACTGCTCGTGCAGGTCTTCGAGGATGCCGGGCACACCGGCCGAGAGGTCGGTGTTGAGCACGATGGTGCAGGGGTCGAAGTTCTTGAGCCCGAGGCGGCGCTTGCCGCGCTGCAGCGGCTCGAGCGTGACCTGGCTGCCGTCGGGCAGGTCGATCTTCGTGGGCGCGGTGATCTCGTTGGACAGCGAACCCAGCCGCACGTTGAGGCCGGCCATGTAGAAGATCTTCTGCAGCGTGGCCAGGTTGCTCAGGTAGAAGGTGTCGCGCACGTTCTCGGGCACCAGCAGCAGGCTCTTGGCCTCGGGGCAGATCTTCTCGATCGCCGCCATGGCCGCCTGCACCGCGAGCGGAATCATCTCGGGCGTGAGGTGGTTCCAGCCGCCGGGGAACAGGTTGGTGTCCACCGGCGCAAGCTTGAAGCCCGCGTTGCGCACGTCCACCGAGGTGTAGAAGGGCGGCGTGTGCTCCATCCATTCGAGCCGGAACCAGCGCTCGATCACCGGGGTGGATTCGAGGATGCGCTGCTCGAGCTCGTTGATCGGACCCGTGAGGGCGGTGACGAGGTGGGGAACCATGGTGGGCGTGGGGGACCGGGCGGGAGGGCCAGTGTAAATGGGGTCGGTGAACGGCCGTTCAAGCCGCCGGCCGCGGCGGCCGGCGCGCCAGCCAGGGCGCCAGCAGCCCGGCGAACGCGCGCCGGTACAGGTGGCGCCGGTTTTCGCCCACCGCGGCCAGCAGGCCGGTGACCAGCAGCACCGCGGCCAGCACCCCGGCGTTGCCCCACCAGCCGGCCTGGTGCACGCCGAGCGCGCGCGCCAGCACCAGCAGCGAGAAGTGGATCAGGTAGAAGCTGAAGCTGCGCTCGGCCAGCCAGCGCACGGCCCGCGCCGCGCGCGCGGGCCAGCGCCAGCGCAGGTGGGCGAAGGCCACCACCAGGGCGGCGAACAGCAGCGCCACCACCGCATCGGGCAGCACGTGCACCGTGGAGCCGCCGCTGAAAGGCCGGCCCAGCGCGCCGCCGATGGCGGCGTACAGCGCGCGCGACGCCGCATCGAGCGCGTCGCGCGCACCCGACAGCACAAAGGCGGCGTACGCCCCGGCGCACGCGAGCGCCAGGGCCAGCGCGGCGCGCGGCGACAGCCGCGTGGCCGCCAGCCACCGGCTCAGCGCCACGCCCAGCCACCACATCGGCAACAGCATCAGCACCCAGGGCCCCATGAGCAGCAGCACCAGCGCCGCCGCGGCCCAGCGGGCGGGGCCGCGCACGAAGGCCCAGACGCCGAACAGCAGGTAGTACCAGACCTCGTAGGCCAGCGACCAGTAAGGCTCGGCGGTGAAGGGCTGGGCCACACCCAGCCAGCCCTCGCCCAGGAACAGCCAGTGCATCAGCAGCCGGCGCCAGATGGCCTCGTACTGCCACGCGTAGCCGGCGTAGGTCTCGGGCGACAGCGAGCGGCCCGCGAGGTCGAGCAGCAGCACCAGCAGCAGCGCGGGGACCGCCACCGAGTAGACGCGCGAGAGCCGGGCCAGGGCGTAACCCGCGGCGTCGCCCGGACGCTCGCGCGTGGTGGACGCGATCACGAAGCCCGAAAGCACGAAGAAGGCGATCACGGCGTCGTCGGCCGAGCGCCACCAGGTGAGCGAGAGCGCGGCCGGGGCGACCTCGAGGATCACGGCGTGCCCCAGGTAGACGAAAAACGCCGCGACCACGCGCGACAGGTCGAGCCAGACCGACAGCTCGGGGTCGATCGACCGCGAGCGCTCGCCGACCGCCAGCCCGGCGTGCATGCTCAGTCTCCGCCGCCCTTGAGCGCCGTCACCTCGATCTCGATGCGCATGCGCGGATCGGCCAGGCCGGCGGCGATCATCATGGCCGCGGGGCGGATGTCGCCGAAGAAGCGGCGCAGCACGGGCCAGGTCTTCGGGAATTCGCTGCCGTCGGGCAGCACGTAGGTCACGCGCACCACGTCGCGCAGGCCGGCGCCGGCCTGTTGCAGCGCGGCCTCGATGTTGCGCAGGCACTGCTCGGTCTGCGCCTCGATGCCGTCGGCGATGGTCATGGTGCTGTAGTCGAAACCCGTGGTGCCCGAGACGAACACCCAGTTGCCCTGCACCACGGCGCGCGAGTAGCCGATCTCTTGTTCGAAGGTCGAGCCCGAGGAAATGAGCGTGCGCGCCATGGTCAGACCCCCAGGTAGACGCAGAGCAGGCCCAGCGTGGCGGGCAGCGCCTGCACGAACAGAATGCGCCGGCTCGCCGTGGCCGCGCCGTAGAGCCCCGCCACCAGCACGCACAGCAGGAAGAACACCTTCACCCCGCCGTCGACCGGGCCCAGCCAGAGCCCCCAGAACAGGCCCGCGGCCAGGAAGCCGTTGTACAGGCCCTGGTTGGCCGCGAGCGTGCGCGTCTGCTCGGCGAATTCGGGCGTGAGGCCGAAGGCCTTGCGGCCCCGGGGCGTGTTCCACAGGAACATCTCGAGCACCAGGATGTAGACGTGCAGCAGCGCGATGAGCAGCACGACGGCGTTGGCCAGGGTGAACATGGTGAAAAGCCTCCTCCAGTGGTGCGCGCGATGCTAGCGCCAACGGCCGCCGGGGCGGGTCGCGTCGGTTCAGGGGCGCTCGCGCACGAACAGCTGCTCGTTCACCGGCGTGCCCCACTGCGCGCCGCGCTCGGTGCGGGCCAGCGCGAAGCCGTGCGCTTCGTAGAGGTGGCGCGCCGCCAGCAGTTGATCGAAGGTCCACAGCCGCGTGCGGGGGTAGCCGCGCGCGTCGCACAGCGCCAAGGCCTCGCCGAGCAGTTGCCGCCCCACACCCCGGCCCCGCAGCGCATCGGATGCGATGAACCAGCGCAGCTGCGCGCCCTCGCGCTCGGCCTGGCGGCCGTCGATGGCGATCGAGGCCTCGACGCGTCCGTCCAGCAGCGCGAGCCACAGGCCGTCTCGGCCGTCTTCGTAGCGGGTGCAGAAGGCCGCGAGCTCGCTCGCCACCTGGGCCTCGAAGGCCAGGCCGAAACCGCTGGCGCCGGCGTAGTAACGCGCGTGCAGTTCGGCGATGCGGCCGATGCAGCCCGGCAGGTAACCGCGGTGGATCGCGAACGCCATGCTGCGCGCGCTCAGCCCTCGCCACGCAGGGCGCGGCGCTGCTCGGCCGACAGCACCAGCGGCGCCACGATGGGCGCGCCGGTGTCGGCGCGGCGGAACGGGTTCTGGCGGTAGCGGCCGCTCAGCCGCTCGGGAATGGCCGCGCGCAGGATCTTGAGCACCGCGAACAGCGTGGCCACGGGCGTGGCGCGCACGGGCGCCGATGCCCCCTGGGTGTTCACCGCCACCTCGCAGGGGCCGAACACGGCGTCGAGTTCGGCCTTGCTGCCCGGCAGGCAGGTGCGCACCAGACCCACGTAGGGCACCCGGGGGTCGGGCGGCAGGTTGCCGATGGGCGTGTGGCAGCACGCGGTGTACCAGCGCAGCAGGCCGCCGGGCTTGAGCGACATGCAACGCAGCTGCTCGACACCCTGGGTGAAGTGCACGTGGCGCGGCCGCGTGGCCACCACCTCGGTGCCGCCGCGCGCGTCGAGCACGGTGTCGGCGCGCTCGAGAAATCGCGCGAAGGCCTGGCAGTCGCGGCAGTAGCAGACCGCGCGGCCCGCGACCTGCGGCGATTCGATGTGGCCCTGCACCGCGCCACACGCGCAACGCAGGGGGTGAACCAGATCGACCCGGCGCAGCATGGACGCCTCAGCCGCGCACCTCGCCTTCGCCCAGCACCACGTACTTGAGCGAGGTCAGGCCCTCCACGCCCACGGGGCCGCGGGCGTGGAACTTGTCGGTGCTGATGCCGATTTCGGCGCCCAGGCCGTACTCGAAGCCGTCGGCGAAGCGCGTGCTGGCGTTGACCATCACGCTCGCGGAATCGACCTCGCGCAGGAAGCGCTGCGCGTGCACGTGGTCGGTGGTGAGGATGGCGTCGGTGTGGTGGCTGCTGTAGCGGTTGATGTGCGCGATGGCCTCGTCCACGCCCTCGACCAGCTTGATGCTGATGACCGGCGCGAGGTACTCCTCGAACCAGTCCTGCTCGGTGGCGTCGACCAGTTTCGCGCCGGCCACGCCCGCGAGCAGGGCCCGGCTCCCGGCGCAAACGCGCATCTCCACGCCCTTGGCCGCGAAGATCGCGCCGATCTGCGGCAGGAAATCGGCGGCCACGCCGCGCGCCACGAGCAGGCTCTCGGTGGCGTTGCAGGGGCTGTACTTCTGGGTCTTGGCGTTGTCGGTCACCTTGACCGCCAGGGCCAGGTCGCAGGGGTCGTCGACGTAGGTGTGGCAGTTGCCGTCGAGGTGCTTGATCACGGGCACTTTGGCCTCGGCGCTGATGCGCTCGATCAGGCCTTTGCCGCCGCGGGGAATGATCACGTCCACGTACTGCGGCATGGCGATGAGCTGGCCCACGGCGGCGCGGTCGGTGGTGGGCACGAGCTGCACCGCGTCGGCCGGCAGGCCGGCCTCGAGCAGCGCCTGCTGCACCAGGGCCGCGAGCGCGCGGTTCGAGTCGATGGCCTCGGAGCCGCCGCGCAGGATGGCCGCGTTGCCGCTCTTGATGGCGAGCGAGGCGGCCTCGATGGTCACGTTGGGCCGGCTCTCGTAGATCATGCCGAACACGCCGATGGGCACGCGCATCTGGCCCACGCGGATGCCGCTGGGCATCTGCTTCAGGCCCGAGACCTCGCCGATGATGTCGGGCATGGCCGCGAGCTGCTCGCAACCCTGGGCGCAGGTCTCGAGCACCTTGGGCGTGAGCTTGAGCCGGTCGACCATGGGCTCGGCCAGGCCGTTGGCGCGCGCGCGTTCGAGGTCTTTGGCGTTCTCAGCCGCCAGTGGCGCACCGCTCTCGCGCAGCAGGGCGGCCAGGCGGCGCAGGGCGCGGCCCTTGGTGGCCGCACTGGCCCGCGCCATCAGGCGCGAAGCCGCCAGGGCCTGCTGGCCCAGGGTGTGCATGAGTTCGGTGGTGTTGGTGGCGTTCATGGGCGCGATTTTCGCACCGGGGCGCCAAAGCCCCCAAGCGTGACCAGGGCGTGGTCCCGGGGCGCACCGGATCCTCCTCCAACCGGTGGACGCCACCATGACTTTCGGCACTGGTGGCGCCGCCCCGTCGCTGCGCCAATGGCCTCTTCGGCGCCCATGCGCCTGACAGGAGCCATCGCCATGAAACTCAGGGTCTTCGTCTTGTCGGCGCAGGGCAACCGCGCCGTGGCGGGCGCGCCGGTGAGCCTGGTGCTCACCGTGGCCAAAGCACAGCGCTTCGAACTCGCCACGGCCTTCACCGATCGCCAGGGCTACGCCCGGCTGGAGCTGCGCCAGAACGACAAAGGGCAGCGCCTGCTGGCCGCGCTCGCGGCGGCGGGCGAGCAGGCGGCGAACCAGCCTGTCGCGCTCACGCTGGAGGTGCCCGGCAACCCCGAATGCTCGCGCCTGCTGTTCGAACGCGAGGCCCGCGACCCGCAGCTCGCGCCCAACGCGCCGGTGGCGAGCGCGCCCTGGAACGCGCTGGGCCTGGTGCTCGATGCCGACACGCCCGTGGTGCTGCGCGCCGACAAGCCCGTGGCACGCGGGCCCGAGGGCCGCGTGAGCGAGCCCGACGCCACCGACTACGCGCTGTCGCCGCAGTCCTTCCTGATGCAGCCGCTGGTGCGCACCGGCGACGGCAGCTGCGAACACCTGATGCCGGCAAGCCTGCCCCTGCGCGAGTACACGCTGCACGAGGTGGCGGTGCTCACGCCTGCGCGGGGGCGCGAGCCCGTGAGCGCGCTGCCCAGCGTGGGCGCCGAGCCGGCACAGGACACCCACATCCTCTGGGGCCAGTTGCTCGAGTTCCGCCAGACCTGGCGCTCGCTCGGCCATTCCCTGGGCGAGATCAAGTACAGCCTCACCCTCGCGCCCGGCGAAGCGGTGAAGGTGGCGGTGATCGACTGGAAACGCAGCGACCAGGCCCGGCGCGAGGGCAGCAACAGCAGCAGCGAAGGCCTCACCCACGAGCAGACCGCCGAGCGCGACATCGACGACATCGTGAGCGGGCGCGTGGAGGAGATGCAGCGCGGCGCGTCCATCATGGGCGGGCTCGCAGGCGCCATGGACTTCACCATCCCGCAGTACGGCATCTCGGCGGCCGGACGCCATTCCATCGGTGCGGGTATGGCCTACACGGAGGGCACGCGCGAGGTCGCGGCCTCGGCGCACGAGAACATCCACCAGCAGGTCATGCAGCGCTCCAACCTCGCGCGCACGCAGAACAGCACGGTGGTGGTGCAGGCCACCCAGGCCGAGAGCGACCAACTGGCCACGCGCATCGTGGCCAACATGAACCGCGGCCATGCCCTGTCCATCCTCTACTACGAGATCCTGCGCCATCTGGCCGTGCGCACCGAGTACGTCCGGGCCGACCCCTGCGTGCTGGTGCCGGTCTCGCCCATCGGCTTCGACCGCGGCCTGGCGCGCCGCTACCGCGCGCAGCTCGAGCCCGCGCTGCTCGACCGCCGCCACGCCGCGGGCTTCGACGCGATCGAGCGCATCGCCGCGGGCGCGGGCCAGACCGGCGCGGCGCCGTCCGTCACCCCAGCCGCCCCCGCCGCACCCGACGCGCCTTCGCCGGTGGCCACGCGCTTCGTGGTCACCTTCAGCACCGAATGGCGGCGCAACTACCTGCTCAATGAGTTCGTCGCCCCGGCCGACACCGCGGGCGCCATCCGCGTGCTCGCCGAGCTGGCCGACGGCACGCAAGTGCCCCTGGTGTCGCTCGACAGCCGCCCGCCGGTGCTCGAGCAGTTCACCAACATCTCGCAATTCCCCGCGCAATGGCCGGGCTGGAACGTGGGTCTGGAAGCGCGCAGCGGCGCCAACGGCCCCGCGGGCCGCATCGTCGCCAGCTTCGTGAACACCGCCGCCACGCTGGACCTGCGCCAGTTGCGCCGCATCGTGCTGCGCTGGCGCCGCGTGGGCCCCAACATCCCGGGCGCCGAGCTCGACGGCTGGAACCTGCGCGCGCTCAAGGTCACCGCCCGCACGGTCGACCGCGAGCACGTGCTCGTGGACCACACCTACGCGCTGGCCGACGGGCAGCACGAGCTGTTTCCGCCCACCGCCTCCGACCAGTTCATCGAGAACACCAGCGCGCCGCTGCGCACGCCCGATTTCGGCGCGCCGGCGCCCGCGCCCGGTCCGACGCCGGCGCCCGCGTCGGCAACGGCCGCGGTGCCCGACGAGGTGCTCGCGACCGCGCTTGTCAACCACCTCAATGACAACCGCTTCCACTACGGCGCCCAGGTGTGGCTCAACATGGATCCGCGCGAGCGGCGCATGCGCCTGATGCCCTACGCCGGCCACGTGATGGCGCGCGCCGGCGACCAGCCGCTGGCCATGTCGGGCAACCACCTGGCCTTCCGTTACCACGGCGAACTTCCCGAGGAGCTGCGCGCGGCCGCCGAGGTGGGCACGCCGCCCGCGCCGCGGGAGAGCATCGCCTCGCTGCCCACGCGCGGCGTGTTCGCCGAAGCCCACCTGGGCCAGTGCAACGCGGCCGAGGAGCGCGACATCACGCGCTACTGGGCGTTCGACGAACTGCCCGTCTCGCTGCTGCCCAACATCGACGCGCTCAAGGGGGGTGCACGCGGCAGCATGCCCACCATCACGCCCGACAGCCTGGGCCAGGGCGTGCTCGGCGTGCAGAACTGGCCGGGCTTCCCGGGCGTGGGCGAGGCCGTGGCCAAGGCCCTGGAGCTCATGGGCAAGAGCGACATCTTCCGCGACATGTCGGCCAGGCAGGAGGTGGCGCAGGTGATGGCCAAGCTGATCGAAGCGGCCAAACCACCGGCCCTCAGCGGCGCGGGCGTGGGGGCGGCCTGGGGCGGCACCAGCCCTGCGCCATCGGCCGCGCCGGCCGCGCCGGCCGCAGGCAAGACCGACGCCCCTGCCTCGGGCGTGTCGCTGGACCCGGGCCGCTACGCCGGCAGCCTCGCGCCCACGCAGGCCTTCGACCAGGGCGTGGTCACCGACCGGCTGCTCGACAAGCTCGATCTGCCCCAGCCGGAGAAAGACGAGATCAAGGCCGACCACCTGCGGCAGAACCTCGCGGCGCCGGCCGCGCCGCCCGCCCCGCGCACGGTGGACGTGTTGCTGAGCGCGCGCGTGGCCGACAGCGTGGGCGCCACGCGCGCGCTCAATGGCACCGTCACGCTGTACTTCTTCGGCCCCGGCCATGCGAACCAGACCGCCGGCCCGGTGGCCTCGGCCGTGCTGCAGGTGGAGCGCGGCGTGGCCGTCGGGCGTTCGGTTCAGCTGCCGCCGGCGAGCTACAGCGTGCGCGCGCACTACGAGCCGATGTACGCCGAGAGCGACCTCGCCTTCCTCAACGAACCGCAATTCGCGAGCACCGGCGTGAACCTGCGCGGTCTGGTGAGTCTGGTGCATGACCTGATGCAGCGCGACCTGGGCAGCGAGTTCGCCGAGCTCATCCGCGGCGACAACGTGGTGGTGCAGGGCAAGACCCGCCGCTTGCAGGTGGAACTGAGCGTGGACCTCGCGCCCGATGGCCAGCACAAATTCAGCGCCACGCTGGGCAGCAACGCCGGGGTGACGGTGGACGCCAGCCGCAAGATCGGCTTCGACAGCGACGGCCTGGCCAAGACCGCGGCAGGCATCGCGGGCGCGCTCAAGGGCGCGGGGGCGGCCGCCACGGCGCTGCTGTCGCTGGTACGGCTGCAGTCCAACCTCGACATGGGCGGCAAGCTCAGCAGCAGTGCGGACACCGAGCTCCGGCTCGAATTCACGCCGCGCTACGTGCGCGACGCCTTCATCAAGGTCACCCCTTCGACCTGAGACCCGCCAGCGCACCGCCCGGGGCAATGCCCCTGGCCGCAGCCCCGTCTTTGCCCCGCCGCCGACCCGCGGGTCGCTTCGGCCGTGATTTAATGCCGCGACAATATCTGCCTAGGCAAGTAAATTCACGGCCATGAAATCCCGTCCTCCCGCCACCGCCTTCTACCGGCCCGACTCCCTGCAACCCGACGAAGCCGTGGGCCGGCTCATGCGCCAGATCCTGCTCGCCACCACCGCCGAGGTGGAACGCGAGATGGCCCCGCTGGGCCTGACCGAGGCGCAGTGGATGCCGCTGTTCAAGCTGCACCAGGGCCACGCCTCCACCACCACCGAGCTGGCGCGCGAATGCCGCATCGACACCGGCGCCACCACGCGCATGGTCGACCGGCTCGAAGAAAAGGGCTTCATCGAGCGCGAGCGCTCGGCCGAAGACCGCCGCGTGGTCAAGCTCGCGCTCACCGAGCAGGGCCGCGCCACCGCCGAGCACATCCCGGCCAGCCTGTGCCGGGTGCAGAACGAGCTGCTGCGCGGCTTCACACGCGAGGAGTTCAACACCCTCAAGGCGCTGCTGCGGCGCATGCTCGACAACGCCACCTCGCTGCAGGAGGCCGGCCAATGAACACCGCTGCTTCCTTCACGCGCTGGCTGCTCGCGCCGATCGCGGCCGCCGCGCTGCTCGCGGGTTGCGCGAGCCAGCAGGGCATCGTGCCTTCGAGCGCGCAGCTGCGCGACGCGGCCTCGCTGGGCCTGAGCGCCGAGCAGGCCGCGGCCGAGGTGGCGCCGGTGGCGCCCCAGTGGTGGCACGCGCTCGGCGACGCGCAGCTCGACCGCCTGGTGGACCAGGCGCTGCAGGGCAACCCCAACCTGCGGATGGCGCAGGCCCGCGTGGCGCGCGCGCTGGCGGCCGCCGACGGGGCCGACGCCGCGCGCGGCCCGCAGCTCAATGGCGCCTTCGACGCCACCCACCAGCGCTTCACGGCCAAGGGCATGATCCCGGCGCCGCTGGCCGGCCGCATCGAAGACACCGCCACGCTGCAGCTCAACGGCAGCTGGGAAATCGACTTCTTCGGCAAGCACCGCGCCGCGCTCGACGCCGCGCTCGGCAACGCCCAGGCCGCGCAGGCCGACGCCGCCGCCGCGCGCACCCTGCTCTCGACCAACGTGGTGCGCAGCTACGTGCAGATCGCCCGCCTGCAGGAACAGCGCGCGCTGGCCGAGCGCGCGCTCGCGCAGCGCGAGGCCATGCTGGGCCTGGTGCGCGAGCGCGCCGCGGCCGGCCTCGACGGCGTGCTCGAACTGCGCCAGAGCGAAGGCACCGTGCCCGAGGCGCGCCAGCAGCTCGAGGCCGTGAACGAACAACTGGCGCTGGCGCAGAACGCGCTCGCCGCGCTGATCGGCCAACCCGCGCAGAACCCGCTGCGCTCGCCCGCGCAGCTGGCCGCGCTGCAGCCGCTGCCGGAGCCGCAGGCCCTGCCGGCCGACCTGCTCGGCCGCCGCGCCGACATCGCGGCCGCGCGCTGGCGCGTGCAGGCCGCGGGCAGCGAGGTCGACGCCGCGCGCGCCCAGTTCTATCCCAACATCAACCTCGTGGCCACCGTAGGCCTCTCGAGCATCGGCCTCAACCAGCTGCTGAGCAGCGGCGCGCAGCAATGGGGCATCGGCCCGGCAGTGCGCCTGCCCATCTTCGACGCCGGCCGCCTGCGCGCCAACCTGCGCGGCAGGAACGCCGACCTCGACGCCGCGGTGGAGAGCTACAACGCCGCCGTGATCGAGGCCGTGCACGAGGTGGCCGACCAGCTCGCCTCGGCGCGTTCGGTGGCGCTGCAGCGCGCGCAACAGCAGCAGGCGCTGCAGGCCGCCGAGTCGGCCTACGACATCGCGGGCCAGCGCTACCGCGCGGGCCTCTCGAGCCACCTGCAGCTGCTGTCGGCCGAATCGGCCGTGCTCGCGCAGCGCCGGCTCGACGCCGACCTGCGCGCGCGCACCCTGCAGGCCCAGGTGAACCTGGCACAGGCCCTGGGCGGCGGCTGGCAGGCCGACGCGCCCCAAGCCCGCTGACCCACGCCCCACCGCACACCCCCTTTCTTCCGGACGCTCCCCATGGACCAGAACACCGCCCCCACCCCCGCTCCCGGCAACCCGAACCGCAAGAAGGCGCTGCTCGCCATCGCCGCGGTGGTCGTCTTCGGCGGCCTCGCCGCCGGCGGCTACGAATGGCTGGTCGCCAGCCAGTACGAAACCACCGACAACGCCTACGTGCAGGGCGACCTGGTGCAGATCACGCCGCAGATCGGCGGCACGGTGCAGGCCATCCTGGCCGACGAGACCGACTTCGTGAAGGCCGGCCAGCCGCTGGTCAGGCTCGACCCGGCCGACGCGCAGCTCGCGCTCGAACAGGCCGAGGCCCAGCTCGCGCAGACCGTGCGCCAGGTGCGCAAGCTCTACGCCGACAACGGCGCCTTCGACGCCCAGGCCGCGGCGCGCCAGGCCGACGTGGCGCGCGCGCGCAACGAGGTCGCGCGCGCCAGCGACGACCTGCAGCGGCGCCAGTCGCTCGCGGGCAATGGCGCGGTGTCCAAGGAAGAGCTGCAGCACGCCGAGGCCCAGCTGGCCGCCGCGCGCAGCGCGCAGGCCGCGGCCGAGGCCGCGCTCAACGCCGCGCGCGAACAGCTCGCGAGCAACCGCGCCATGACCGACGGCACCTCGGTCGAACAGCACCCCCTGGTGCAGACCGCCGCCGCCAAGGTGCGCGAGGCCTGGCTGGCCACGCAGCGCCTCACGCTGCCCGCGCCGGTCGACGGCTACGTGGCCAGGCGCACGGTGCAGCTCGGTCAGCGCGTGGCCGCGGGCGCGCCGCTGCTGTCGGTGGTGCCGCTGCAGCAGGTCTGGGTCGACGCCAACTTCAAGGAGGTGCAACTGCGCCACCTCCGCATGGGCCAGCCGGTGGAGCTCACCGCCGACGCCTACGGCAAGCAGGTGCGCTACACCGGCCACGTGGCCGGCCTGGGCGCGGGCACGGGCGCGAGCTTCGCGCTGCTGCCGGCGCAGAACGCCAGCGGCAACTGGATCAAGGTGGTGCAGCGCGTGCCGGTGCGCATCGCGCTCGACCCCGGACAGCTCGAGGCGCACCCGCTGCGTGTGGGCCTCTCCATGGACGTGAAAGTGGACGTGCACCAGCAGAACGGCCGCACGCTGGCCACTGCGCCCGCGAGCAACCGCAGCAGCACGCAGGCCTTCGACCACGCCGCCGGCGACGCCGAGGCGCGCGTGCAGCGCATCATCGACGCCAACCTGGGCCACACCCGCCTGGCCGCGAACAAGGCGGGCTGACCATGGCCAGCGCCCCACCCGCCGCCACCGCGGCGGCGCACACGCCCATTGAAGGCCGCACGCGGCTGTGGGCCACGCTCGCGATCTCGGCCGCCACGTTCATGAACGTGCTCGACACGTCCATCGCCAACGTGTCGCTGCCCGCCATCGCGGGCGACCTCGGCGTGAGCCCCAACCAGGGCACCTGGGTCATCACCAGCTTCGCGGTGGCCAACGCCATCGCGGTGCCGCTCACGGGCTGGCTCACGCAGCGCCTGGGCCAGGTGCGGCTGATGGTGGCCAGCGTGCTGCTGTTCGTGATCGCCTCGCTGCTGTGCGGCCTGGCGCCCAACATGCCCATGCTGATCGCGTTCCGCGTGCTGCAGGGCTTCGTGGCCGGGCCCATGATCCCGCTGTCGCAGGCGCTGCTGCTGCAGAGCTACCCGCGCGAGCAGGCCGGCCGCGCCATGGCGGCCTGGGCCATGACCACGCTGGTGGCGCCCGTGATGGGCCCGCTGCTGGGCGGCTGGATCACCGACAACATCGACTGGCCCTGGATCTTCTACATCAACGTGCCCGTGGGCCTGCTCGCGGCCTTCTTCGTCTGGCGCATCTACCACCGCCGCGAAAGCCCGGTGCGCAAGCTGCCGATCGACCGCGTGGGCCTGGCCCTGCTGGTGCTGTGGATCGCCGCGCTGCAGATGGTGCTCGACCTCGGCAAGGAGCACGACTGGTTCGCCTCGCCGCTGATCACGGGCCTGGCCGTGGTGGCCGCGGTGGGCTTTGCCTTCTTCATCGCCTGGGAGCTCACCGACGAACATCCGGTGGTCGACCTCAAGCTGTTCCAGCGGCGCAACTTCTGGGCCGGCACACTGGCCACCTCGGTGGCCTACGGCCTGTTCTTCGGCAACGTGGTGCTGCTGCCGCTGTGGCTGCAGCAGTACATGGGCTACACCGCCACCGACGCCGGCATGGTGACCGCGCCCGTGGGCCTGCTGGCCATCGTGCTCTCGCCCTTCGTGGGCGCCACCGTGGCCCGGGTCGATCCGCGGCGCTACGTGACCTTCGCCTTCGGCGTGTTCGCGCTGGTGATGCTGCTGCGCTCGCACTTCTCCACCCAGGCCGATTTCGCGACCATCCTGGTGCCCACGATCGTGCAGGGCGTGGCCATGGCCTTCTTCTTCGTGCCGCTGAACACGCTCACGCTCTCGGGCCTCGCGCCCGATCGCATTCCCGCGGCCGCGGGGCTGTCGAACTTCGTGCGCATCACCTTCGGCGCGGTCGGCACCTCGGTGGCCACCACGGTGTGGGAGAGCCGCGCCACGCTGCACCATGCGCAGCTGGCCGAGGCCGTGAACCTGGGCAGCCCGGCCACGCAGGCCACGCTGACCCAGCTCATGGGCGGCGGCATGACGCAGCAGCAGGCGCTCGCCGCGATCGACCGGCTGGTGCAGCAGCAGGCCTTCACGCTCGCGGCCACCGACATCTTCTGGCTGTCGTCCATGCTGTTCCTGGCGCTGATCCCGCTGGTGTGGCTCACGCGCGCGCCGCAGCGTCAGGGGCTGGCATCGGCCGCCGCGGCGGAAGCCGCCGCCGGCGCGCACTGAGCGGGGCCGCGCCGGCGTCCTTCAGCGCAGGGGGATCGGCGTGGCCCGGTCCACCGGCACCACGGTCACCGAGTTCTGCGGCGAGCCTTCGATCAGGCGGTCGGAGTAGGTGAGGTAGACCAGCGCGTTGCGTTTGGGATCGACCATGCGCACGATGCGCTGGCGCTTGAAGACCAGGCTGGTGCGCTCGCTGAAGATCTCTTCCTGCGGCTTGAGCGGCTTGGCGATGGCGATGGCGCCGACCTGGCGGCAGGCGATCGAGGCCTCGGCCTTGTCCTCGGCCAGGCCCAGCGCGCCCTTGATGCCGCCGGTCCTGGCGCGCGAGAGGTAACACGTGACACCGCTCACGCCCGGGTCGTCGTAGGCCTCGACCACGATCTTGTGGTCCGGGCCGATGAACTTGAAGACGGTGTCGACCGAACCGATGTCTTCGGCGTGGGCGGCGAAGGCGAGGCTGGCGGACAGGGCGAACAGATAGCGGCGCATACGGCTCCCGGGGCGGTGCGGTGTTGAGGATGCCCCGACGGTAGCAGCCCCGCGCCCGCGCTCACACCGCGGCCACCGCGCCGTCGCTGCGCGGGTCGGCCGCGCCTTCGATCAGGCCGTCGGCGTGGCGCACCAGCGCACCCGCGTGGCCCATGGTGTCGCTGAAGGCGTCGCCCAGCACTTCCACCACGTGACCGGCGTCGGCCAGCGCGCGCACCAGGCCGGCGTCGAAGCGGCTTTCGAGCTTGAGCGAGGTGCTGCTCGCGCCCCAGGTGCGGCCGAGCAGCCAGCGCGGCGCGCTCACCGCCTGCTGCAGGCCCTGGCCGAAGCGCGCGTAGCGCGTGAACAGCGCGGCCTGCGTCTGCGGCTGGCCTTCGCCGCCCATGGTGCCGAAGGGCATCACGCGGCCGTCGTCGAACAGCGCGAGCGAGGGGTTGAGCGTGTGGAAGGGCTTGCGGCCGGGCTCGAGCGCGTTGAGCGCGGCCGGCTCGAGCGAGAAGCTGGTGCCGCGGTTCTGCCAGCAGACGCCCAGGCCATCGAGCACCGTGCCCGAGCCGAACTCCCAGTACACGCTCTGGATGAAGCTCACCGCGCGGCCTTCGCGGTCGACCACGCCCATCCAGATGGTGTCGCCCGGGCGGCTCGGTTCGGGCCAGGGCAGCGCGCGTTGGGGGTCGATGTCGGCGGCCAGTGCGTCGAGCGCGGCGGGCGTGAGGTGGGCGCGCGGGTCGCCGGGCAGGCGGTCGGGGTCGGTCACGAGGCGGTCGCGCACGCGGAAGGCGCGCTTGGTGGCTTCGACCAGGCCATGCACGTGGGCGAAGGACTCGCCCTGGTCCGCCGCCACGCCCAGGCGCTCGAACAGGCCCAGGATCATCAGCGTGGACAGGCCCTGGGTGGGCGGCGGCAGGTTGTAGACCGTGCTGTCGCCCAGCCGCACCGCAAGCGGCTCGACGAAGCGCGCGCGGTAGGCCGCGAGGTCGGCCGCCGTCACCGGGCTGCCCACGCGCTGCAGCGCAGCGCCCATGCGCGCGCCGATTTCGCCGCGGTAGAAGTCGTCGAGGCCGCGCGTGGCCAGGTGCTGCAGCGTGTCGGCCAGCGCGGGCTGGCGCAGGCGCTGGCCGGGCTTGGGCGGCTCGCCGTCGACCAGGAAGGTGGCGGCGAAGCCGGGCGCATCGCCCAGGCCGTCGCCGAGTTTGGCGCGGGTGAGTCCGGCCTGGCTCGCGGTGACGGCCACGCCCTCGCGCGCGTGCCCGATGGCGGGCGCGAGCAGGCGCGGCAGCCCGAGCGCGCCGCCCCAGCGCGACGAGACCTCGAGCGCACGCGCCCAGCCGCCCACGGTGCCAGCCACGGTGAGCGCGGCCAGCGGGCCGCGCGCGGGGATCGCGCCCAGGCCCTGGTCGCGGTAGAAGCCTGGCGTCGCGGCCTGGGCCGCGGGGCCGCAGGCCTCGATTGCCACCGGCGCCTGCCCGGGTTCGTGGATCAGCCAGAAGCCGTCGCCGCCGATGGCGTTCATGTGCGGGTAGACCACGGCGATGGTCGAGGCCGCGGCCACCATGGCCTCGACGGCGTTCCCGCCGTCGCGCAGCACGTCGCGCGCGGCCTGCGCGGCCAGGTGGTGCGGCGCCACGGCCATGCCGCCGTAGGCCCTGAGGGTGTGGATCATGGTGAAAAGGTCTCCGGGGTGTTCGGGTTCACCAGCCGATCGCCTTGGGCAGCCAGAGCGCGATCTGCGGGAACAGGAACACGAGTATCAGCGTGAGCGCCTGCAAGCCGATGAAGGGCACCACGCCTTTGTAGATGTCCTTGATGTTCACCTCGGGTGGCGCCACCCCCTTGAGGTAGAACAGCGCCCAGCCGAAGGGCGGCGTGAGGAAGCTCGACTGCAGGTTGACCGTGATGAGCATGGCCAGCCACACCGGGTCCACGCCCATGCTGGTGAGGATGGGCAGGAACAGCGGCACGGCGATGTAGCTGATCTCGATCCATTCGACGAAGAAGCCCAGCACGAAGATGATGGCCATGAGGAACCAGATGGCGGTGTTCACGCCACCGGGCAGCTGGTCGAACAGGGCGGCGATCAGGTCTTCGCCGTGCAGGCCGCGAAAGGCCAGCGCGAACACCTGCGCGGTCATCAGGATGAGCATCATCACCGCGGTGATCTTGCTGGTCTCGAGCGCCGTGTCTTTGAGCACCTTCATGTTGAAGCGGCCCGAGAACAGCGTGACCAGCACCGCGCCCACGGCGCCCATGCTCGCGGCCTCGGTGGGCGCGGCCACGCCACCCACGATGGAGCCCAGCACCGCCACCACCAGCATCACCGGCGGCACCAGGACCTTGAAGAAGCGCGTCCACAGCTCGCGGCGCGACACCGCATCGCGCTCGGCCTGGGGTATGGCGGGCATGGTGGCCGGGCGCAGCCAGCCCGTCACCACCAGGTAGGCGATGTAGACCAGCGCGAGCAGCAGGCCCGGGCCCACCGCGGCCGCGAACAGCGTGCCGACCGAGAGCTGCATGATGTCCGAGAGCAGGATCAGGATCAGGCTGGGCGGGATGATCTGGCCCAGCGTGCCCGAGGCGCAGATGACGCCGCAGGCCACGCCCTTGTCGTAGCCGCGCCGGATCAGCGTGGGCAGGGTGAGCAGGCCCAGCGTGATGATGGTGGCGCCCACGATGCCGGTGGTGGCGCCCATGAGCACGCCGAACAGCACGATGCCGATGGCCATGCCGCCCTTGAGCCCGCCCGCGAGGTGGCCCATCACGTCGAGCAGGTCGTCGGCCAGGCGCGATTTCTCGAGCATCACGCCCATGAACACGAACAGCGGAATGGCCATCCACTGGTAGCCGCCGACGATGCCGTAGAAGCGCGCGGGCAGCAGACTGAACAGGGTCTCGCCAAAGCCCAGCCAGCCGAACACGAAGCCCGAGACCGCCAGGCTCACGGCCACCGGAATGCCCAGCATGAGCAGCACGAAGAAGCCGCCCAGCATCATGAGCGCGTAGGTGGACATCTCAAACACGGCTGTCCTCCGCGGTGTCGTGGCCGGCCAGCAGGCGCACCAGGTGCGCGAGCTGCTGCAGCACCAGCAGGCCGTAGCCGACCGGGATCAGCGCCTTGATGGCCCAGCGGTACGGCAGGCCGCCCGGGTCGGCCGAGCGTTCGTCGATGGCATACGACTGGCCCACGTAGGCGATGGACAGCTTGATGAAGGCCAGGCTCACCGCGATCAGCAGCAGCGCGGCGGCCACATCGACCGCACGCTGCAGCGGCTTGGGAAAGCGCGCGTAGAACAGGTCCACCCGCACCTCGCCGCCGCGCTGCACCGCGTGGCTCATGCCCAGCAGGATCAACGCCGCGAGCAGGTGCCATTCGAGCTCCTGCGCCCACACCGAGCCCACGCTGAAGGCATAGCGCAGCAGCACGTTGACGGCCACCAGGCCGATCATGACCAGCGCGATCCACGCGGTGAGCGAACCCACGCGGTCGATCGCGCCCTCGACGAACCCGGCCAGCGGGCGCAAGGGCTTGAACATGGAAACCGCCTTTCTGCGCTCAGCCGCGGACCTTGATGTGGTACGCCTCTTCGCTGATCTCGCTCCAGCGGTCGTACTTGGCCTTGAAGGCGAAGTAGGAGTCGTGCACTTTCTTCACCAGCGGGTCTTTCACCGCATCGGCCAACACCTTGTCGGTCTCGGTGCGCAGGGCCTTGATGACGTCGTCGGGCAGCGGGCGCGCGATCACGCCCTGGTTCTTCACCAGGTCCTCCATGGCGTCGGAGTTGGCCTTCTGGCACCAGCCTTCGCTGATCACGTTGCAGGCCGCGGCCGCGTTGCTCACGATGGCCTGCAGGTCCTTGGGCAGCTTGTCCCAGGCGGCCTTGTTGATCAGCAGCTCGGACACAGTGGACGACTCGTGCCAGCCGGTGGTGTAGTAGAACTTGGCCGCCTTCTGCAGGCCCAGGCGGCGGTCCTGGAACGGGCCCACGAATTCGGCCGCGTCGATCACGCCGCGCTCGAGCGCGGGGAAGATCTCGCCGCCCGGCAGCACCTTCACGTCCACGCCCAGGTTGGCGTATACCTTGCCGGCCAGGCCGGGGATGCGCATCTTCAGGCCCTTGAAGTCGGCCACCGACTTGATCTCCTTCTTGAACCAGCCGGTCATCTGCACGCCGGTGTTGCCGCAGGGCATGGCCACCATGCCGAAGGGCGCATACACCTCGTTCCACAGGTCGATGCCGCCGCCGTCGTAGAGCCAGCCGTTCATGCCCTGGAAGTTCATGCCGAAGGGCACGGCGGTGAAGTACTGCGCGGCAAAGGTCTTGCCGGTCCAGAAGTAGCTGTTGGCGTGGTTCATCTCCACCGTGCCGGCGCGCACGGCGTCGAAGCCCTCGAAGGCCGGGATCAGCTCGCCCGCGCCGAACACCTGGATGTTCAGGCGCCCGTCGGACATCTCGCGGATGCGCTTGGCGAGGTCGGTGGCGCTGCCCGGGCCGTCCATGTAGAAGGGCGAGCCCTTGCCATAGGCGCTGGTCATCTTCCAGTTGAAGCGCGCGCTCTGCGCGTTGGCCACGGCGGGCGCACCGACCACGCTGGTGGCAAGGGCGGCGCGGGTGAGGAATTGGCGGCGGATCAGGCTCATGGTCAGGCTCCAGTCGGTTCGGATGGAAGGGACGGCGTGCCGTTTGTTCGGCGACGGAAGCGCCTGTTCGCAAACCCTGTGCCACGCGGTTTTCCCCGCCCGCGCGGCCGTCGATGGCGCCTCGGTGGGGCAAATCGGTACGCATGCTTCCGGTTTTGGTGCACACCGGCGGGCGGCGGCGGCCGGCCTGGCCGCCGAATGTTCAGTGCAATCGCCTGCTGCCGCCGTTTGTCATGCAACAAGCGGCATCCCGTGCCGCGATGGCCGACGTTTGTGCGCCCCGGGCCCCGCGCGCGAACGATTGGCAAGCGGGCACAGCGCCGGTGCACCCGCGGCGCGTCACAAACGGGCGCCGCCGCGGCGGTTCTTCACGCGCGTGAGCAGGGTCTTGCAGTCCACCGCGGTGATCTCGGGCCGGTTGAACACGTGGCGGTGCACGAAGGCCTCGAAGCTCGCGGGGCTCTCGGTGAGCACGTGCACGTGCAGGCTGCGCAGGTCGCTCATGATGTAGAGGCTCACCACCTCGGGGCAGTCGGCCAGCTCCTGCGCCACGCGCTCGATGGCCGAGGGCAGCACCACGATGTCGAGGAAGGTGGAGTTCACCTGTCCGAGCTTCTCGGGGTTGATGACGGCCGCGAACAGCTCGATCACCCCGCTGGCCTGCAGGGCCTGCACGCGGGCGCGCGCATGGGCGCGCGAGATGCCGAGCTGGCGCGCCAGGTCGGCGAACGAGGCGCGGCCGTCCTTGATGAGGATGTTGAGCAGCGCGCTGTCGAGCTTGCTCAGGCCGAGGTCGGGGGCAGGGGCGGCGGGGTGGCTCATGGCCAGCGCCCAAGCAACCCCCAGGCCAGGCCGCGGCGCGGCCGCTCAGCGCTTGGCGGCCGGGCGCTTGGGCACCTGGGCGCCCGCGCGCCGCGCTTGCGACAGGCCGATGGCCACCGCCTGCTTCGGGTCGGTGACCTTCCGGCCCGAGCCGCCGGAGCGCAGCTGGCCGCGTTTCATCTCGTGCATGGCCTGCTCGACTTTCTCGGCCGCCTTGGGACCGTACTTCGCCATGGTGTTCTCCACGGATCAACAGACCCGCCCCAGGCAATCGGCGTACCGGCGCGCCGCGCCGGCCGGCCGGGGGAGGCCGCCCGCCGTGCTGCCTAGACACGGAACGGCCCGGGCGGCCCCGACGACCCACGGCATCCGGCCTCTCCAGGAGCTCGTCGCATGCACCCCCTTCAAGACGCCCAGGATGTCCAGCGCCTGCTCGAACAGGCCCGGGACCGGCTCGGCCAGATCGCCGAGGTGGACGGCACCGACGACGCCAGCTGGTGGGTCGGGTTCCACCACGGCGGCGGCTTCGCCGTCGAGTGGTCCGGCCCCTGGGCCTGCGTGGTGTTCACGGCCGGCCTCGGCCTGCCGCCCCCGGGCGGTGAGCTGGCCGCGCTCAACCTCGCGCTGTCCTACAACGCGCTGTGGCGCGAGGTGGGCCACCTGCGCATCGCGCGCGACGGCGACCAGGGCGAGCTGATGCTGATCGGCGAGCTCGGGCCCGACGACGGCGACCCCGACACCTTCAACGCGGCCCTGCTGCACTTCGAATCGCTGCAGCGCTGGTGGAGCGACGCGATGGCGCGCGCGGCACAGCCCGCGGGCCCGGGCGCCGCCGCGGGCATCGACCAGGCCTTGCTGCTCGGCCGTATCTGAGCCGAACGGTTTAGGGCGGGAACAAGGGTATCCGGGCCACCACACAAACCCGTCGTTGATCGATCCGTCAACAGGCGGTCGAGGGAGGCAACGGCGTTGCGTCGGGGCCTTGGCCCGATCGTCTCGACTTCATCTGTCTGCGTTCCTGCAACCCATCACGTTCTTGCACCATGGCCAATCCTCCCAGCCTGTCGCTTCCTCCTCAGCGCGCCCTGCCCCCGCTGCCCGACGCCAAGAGTCCTCTGCGCCCGCAAGTCTCTGCCGCCCGCCTCCCGGGCAAAACGGCCACCCTCATCCAGCAGCGCCAGCAGGTCAGCAGGTCTTACCTGCCCCGCGAGCTGCGAGCGAGGCTGGCTGCCGAGCCAGGCGCTTCGGACCATCAGCCCGTTGGCGCGCAACAGACCGTGGCCCTTGCCGTGAAGAACAGTGCGGCAACCGCGACGCTACCGCTGGGCCCCATGCCCAGCGGTCCTGCTGCCGTACCGGGTTCGGACGCGCCCACGGCCCAGCGCCCAACCCAGGCCCAACCGCAATCCCAATCCCGGCCCAGTTCGGCACAGGTTCGCGCACACCTGACCCAACTCGCGCCGGTGCAGGGTGCGTTCAAGTCCTACGTTCGGACCTTCAACAATGAACTGCGTGACCAGCGAACCCTGAGCACGATGAACTACCTGCACGGCATGAACCACGGCGGCGTTGCCGAATTTGCGGAGCGCGCCGCCATGGGAGAAGAAGGACGGCTCAGAACCAATTTCAAAGCCGAGTTCAAAGCGCAGGTCGCGAAAGAAGCCCAGAAACTTGAACGCCAACCCAATCTGAGTGCCGCCGCCAAAAGGTCGGCACTGAAGAACTTCAAGGCGGGGCTGAAAGAGCGACTCACCGAAAAGCTCCGCAACATGGAACGGGTCGACATTGCCCCCCTCCAGCGGGCATCCGAAACGATCGGCCCATTCAATGGCGTCAACCGGCAAGAAGAGGATGCGGTCAAAGAGGCCATGGAGCGCATGTTCAGCAGCCACCTCCAACTCTTGTCGGTGCTGTCGGTGGGTCACCGGAACGACAGCAAGGCCAAAGCCATTGCGGCCCTGGAAAAGACCCTCGACGAAAAGCTGGAACTGGTCAGCAGAAAGCGCTCGAACGGCGAGGGCGCGTTGCCCATCGTCGTCAAGGTCAAGGCCAAGGACATCGGAGGCCGATTGGCCGTGGAGATCTTCACCCGCCTGGAGATCTTGCTGCAGACCTATGAGAAGCACTGCGCCGATCTCGATTCCCCCGATTTCGAGGCAGCCAGCCGCATGAGAGGTCGTACGGTGACGGAGATCAGGGAGCAGATCGAAAGCTTCCCGATCAAACTGGAGATGACCATTGAGCTGCTGTTGCAGGCCGCCCAGTCGGATGCCATCAAGAACGTGCCGGATGCTCGAAGCGCATTGAGTGAGCTCGCCTACGCCCTCCAGAACTTGAAAGTCGCGCTGGAAAAGCCGCTCCAACGGGTGCTCGACGTTGTGGACGCGCCCGTGCAGGACGTCGTTGCGCACAGGGCACTGACGCGCCGGACCCACTCGCCAGATCGCGCAGCGGCCAAAGCCGCCTGGGAAGCCGTTCAACGCACCGCGGCCCCTGCCGAGAAGGCGCTTCAGCCGTTGACGGCCAGCCAGCACGCCAAGGCCGCCTGACGGCGGCGTGCTGCTCAGAACGGATAGTGCCGCGGCGTCGTCTGCACCGTGATCCAGCGCAGCTCGGTGAACTCGGCGATGCCGGCCTTGCCACCGAAGCGGCCCAGGCCCGAGCCCTTCACGCCGCCGAAGGGCATTTGCGCTTCGTCGTGCACCGTGGGGCCGTTCACGTGGCAGATGCCGCTGTCGATCTTGCGCGCCACGTTGAAGGCGCGCGCGATGTCCTTGCCGAACACGGCCGCGCTCAGGCCGTACTCGTTGTCGTTGGCGCAGGCGATGGCCTCTTCGACGCCCTTCACGCGCACGATGCACTTGAGCGGGCCGAAGGTTTCTTCGCGGTAGACGCGCATCTCGGGCGTCACGTGGTCGAGCACGGTGGCGGGCATCAGGGTGTCGGTGCTCTTGCCGCCGCACACCAGCTTCGCGCCCTTGGCCAGCGCGTCGTCGATCAGCTCGTTGCAGAAGTTCACCGTGGCCATGCCGATCACCGAGCCGAGCACCACGGGCTCGGGCTTGCGCGGGTCGCCCACGGGCAGGTTCTTCGCCTTGTCGCCGAACTTCTTCACGAACTCGTCGGCGACCTTCTGGTCCACGATGATGCGCTCGGTGCTCATGCAGATCTGGCCGCTGTTGGCGAACGCACCGAAGGCCGCGCCGTTCACCGCGTCGTCGATGTCGGCGTCGTCGAGGATCACCAGCGGCGCCTTGCCGCCGAGCTCCAGCACCACGGGCTTGAGGTATTTGGCGCAGGTCATCGCGATGATCTTGCCCACCTTGGTGGAGCCCGTGAAGTTCACGCGCCGCACCGCGGGATGGGCCACCACGGCCTCGACCACGGCGCCGGCGTCGGCCGGGGCGTTGGTGATGTAGTTCACCACGCCCGCGGGAAAGCCCGCGTCCTGGAACGATTCGACGATGAGCTGGTGGGTGCGCGGGCAGTTCTCGCTGCCTTTGAACACCACGGTGTTGCCGCAGGCCAGCGGCACGCAGATGGCGCGCACGCCGAGGATGATGGGCGCGTTCCAAGGCGCGATGCCCAGCACCACCCCCGCGGGCTGGCGCACGCCCATGGCGAGCGAGCCCGGCACGTCCGAGGGGATCACCTCGCCCGAGATCTGCGTGGTGAGCGCGGCGGCCTCGCGGATCATGCCCGCGGCCAGGAAGCAGTTGAAGCCGGCCCACATGGCGGTGCCGCCGGTCTCGGCGGCCACGGCCTCGATGAACTTGGGCGTCTTGGCCTCGAGCGCGTCGGCGGCTTTCAGCAGCAGCGCGCGGCGCTCGCCGGGACCGGTCTCGCTCCAGGTCTTGAAGGCCTCGGCGGCGGCCTCCACCGCCATCACCGCGTCGGCCGGGCTGGCCGCGGGCGCGCGCGTGGCCACGCTGCCGTCGAGCGGGTTGCGGCGCTCGAAGGTGGCGCCTTTTTCGGCCGTGACCTTGAGGCCGTTGATGAGCATGGACAGATCGGACATGGGTTCTCCTTGCGTTCGTGTGGTTTCAGGCGGGGGTGGCCGTGGCCTTGCGGCGGTTCACGGCGTCGGCGGCATTGGTGGTGCCGCTCGCGGGGTCCTTGTCGGCGCCGAGGTAGGCCTCGCGGATGACGGTGGAGCGCGCGAGCAGCGCCGCGGGGCCGCTGGCCACGATGGCGCCGCGCTCGAGCACGTAGCCGCGGTCGGCCACGGCGAGCGCCTTCTTCACGTTCTGCTCCACCATGAGCACGGTGGTGCCGGCGTCGGCGATGCGGCGCGCGATGCCCAGCAGTTCGTCGACCATCTTGGGCGCCAGGCCCAGCGAGGGCTCGTCGAGCATGAGCAGGCGCGGCGCGCTCATCATGGCGCGCGCCACCGCCACCATCTGCTGCTCGCCGCCGCTCATGGTGCCGGCGAGCTGCGAGGCGCGTTCGCGCAGCTTGGGAAAATCGTTGAAGGCCTGCTCGATGCGGCGCGCGCGCTCGGCCTTGGGCACCAGCCAGCCACCAAGTTCGAGGTTCTCGGTGACCGTCATCTGCGGGAACAGCTGCCGGCCCTCGGCCACGAGCGCCACGCCGCTCTGCACCGTCTCGTGGGTTTTCTCGGGCAGTTCCTCGCCGTTGAGCAGCACCGCGCCCTGGCGCGGGATCAGGCCGTTGAGCGCCTTGAGCAGCGTGGTCTTGCCCGCGCCGTTGGGGCCCAGCACCACGGTCAGGCCAGGGCGCGCCTCGAGCGTGAGGTTGCGCAGCACCAGGAAGGCGCCATAGCCTGCGCTCAGGCCGTCGATCTTCAGGTGCGCGCGTGGCGCGCCGCCGAGGCGGAAGGGTTCGGGGCGGTGCCACATCATGCGGTGGCCTCCGTGTCGGTCTCGCTCATCTCGTCGCCCAGGTAGGCCTCGATCACCTCGGGGTTGCGGATCACGGCGCGCGGCACGTCGTCGGCGATCTTGCGGCCCTGGTGCAGCACGATCACGCGCTCCACGTGGCGCAGCAGCGTGCTCACCGCGTGCTCGATCCACACCACGGTGAGGTCGAGCTCGTCGCGCAGGCGGCGGATCAGGCGCGCCATTTCCTCCACCTCGTTCTCGGTCAGGCCCGCGGCCACCTCGTCGAGCAGCAGCAGCCTGGGCCGCGTGGCCAGCGCCATGCCGATCTCGAGCAGGCGCTGCTGCGAGGGCGTGATGGCCGCGGCCGGCAGGTCGGCCTGCGCCGACAGGCCGATCAGGCCCAGGATGCTCTCGGGCGTGCGCAGCACCCAGGGCACGCCGACCTCGTCGCCCCAGAACAGGTACTCGCGCCGGCGCTTGCCCGCGAACTTCAGGCCGAAGGCGATGTTGTCGCGCACGGCCATGTCGCCGAAGGTGCGCGGGGTCTGGAAGGTGCGCGCCAGGCCCTGGGCCGCGAAGCGGTGCGGCGCCTGGCCCGCCAGGCCGCGGCCGCGCAGCTCGAGCCGGCCGCTGGTGGGTTTGGTGACGCCCGAGATGGCGTTGAAGAAGGTCGTCTTGCCCGCGCCGTTGGGGCCGATGATGCCCACGAGCTCGCCGGGCATGAAGACCGCGCTCACCCGGTCGACGGCGGTGAGGCCGCCGAAGCGCACGGTGATGTCCCGGGCTTCGAGAAGTGCTTGAGTCGACATGTCAGCCACCCCATCCGTCGACGCAAGCCATGCCGCGCGAACCGAAGCCCCACCCAGGGATGCCGAGGCACCGGCTTTGCCGGGCCTCTGGCATCGCCCCCTTGAGGGGGTCGCGCGCAGCGCGGCAGGGGTGATTCCGATCAATACACATGGCGGGCCTCGCGTTGTTGCTTCTCGCGCTGCTTGCGCCGCTCGGTCTCGCCGCTCAGGTCGTCTCTGGTTTCGCGCCACCAGACCTTGCTGTCGCGCCACCAGCCCTTGAAGGTCTCGGCGCGCACCGAGGCGAGGCCGCCCGGCAGGTACAGCACCGACAGGATCAGCAGCAGGCCCAGCGACATCATGTAGACCTGCGGCACCTGCAGGCGCAGGGTCTCGGCGAGCACGCTGAACACGATGGCCGCGATCAGCGGGCCCCACAGCGTCATGGCGCCGCCGATGAGCGCGATCAGCACGGTCTGGAAGCCGATGAAGGGGTTGAACACGGTGTGCGGGTCGATGTAGGTCCAGCGCACGCTCATGGCCGCGCCCACGGCCCCCGCGATGGCCGCGGTGAGCGCGAAGCCCGCGGTCTTCACCAGCCGGGTGTTCACGCCCAGGGTCTGGGCGCGCTGCTCGTCGGCGCCGATGCCCTGCATGGCCAGGCCGAAGCGCGTGCGGCGGATGCCGATGGACAGCGCCACCGCCAGCACCGCCAGCAGCAGCACGGTGAAGTACACGGTGTCGCGCTCGGGCACCACCATGAGCACGCGGCCCACGGTGCCGGTCACGCTTTTCTCGAAGTAGCTGATGGCGTGGCGGATCAGCTCGGTCATGCCGAAGGTGAGCACCGCGAAGTAGGTGCCGCGCAGGTGCAGCACGGCCGCGCCCATGAGCACCGCGATGCCCGCGGCGATGGCCGCGCCGAGCGCGATCGCCACCGGCCAGCTCAGCGATTCGAGGCCGATGGCGCTGGTGTAGGCGCCGATGCCGAAGAAGGCCGAGGTGGCGAGCGAGAGGTAGCGCGTGGTGCCGCAGAACAGCGCCCAGCTCGAGGAGAGCGCCACGTACATCAGGCAGGTGAGCGCCATGGAAACCACGAACTCGCTCGCGAAACCGGGCAGGGCCACGGCCCAGCCGGTCAGGCCGAAGAGCACCAGCAGGTCGCGGATGAGGAACTGTCGGGAGGTCATGCGGGTTCAGGCCTTGCGGGTCTTGCGCGCGAACAGGCCTTCGGGTCGCAGCAGCAGCACGCCGATGAACACGATGTAGCTCAGCAAGGCCTTGAGCGAGGGGTTGGTGAAGTGCATGCCGATGGCCTCGATGACGCCCAGCAGCAGGCCGCCCGCGAGCGCGCCGCCCATGCTGCCGAAGCCACCCAGCGTGATGACGATCAGCGCCGTGACGGTGTAGGGCTCGCCCATCGAGGGGCTGATGGTGTAGGCCATGGACAGCAGGCAGCCCGCCACGCCCGACAGGCCCAGGCCGATGCCGAACATCAGCGGGTGCAGGCGTTTGGTGTCGATGCCCACGAGCTGCGCGCCGGTGGGCGATTGCATGAGCGCGCGCACGCCCTTGCCGAGCAGCGTGGTGCGCAACAGCACGATGAGCGCGCCCGCGAACAGCAGCGCGAGGCCGAACACCAGCAGCTTGTTCACCGCGAACTGCGCCTGGCCGCCGGGCAGCGGGATGGCAAAGGGCTGGGTGAGGAAGTCGTAGCCGCGCAGATCGCCGCCCCAGATCCAGCTGATCGCGTTCTGCACCAGGAACATCAGGCCGAAGGCCACCATGAGGCCGCGCGCCTCGAACACGTCGAGGTTGGGCGAGGTGGCGGTGAGGCGGCGAAAGCACAGCCAGTGCACCGCCACGCCGATGCCGAACAGCAGCGCGAACGAGACCGGGATCATCCACAACGGCGAGAGCCCGAAGCTGGCCGCCACCATCCAGGTGACGAAGGCGCCCACCATCAGGAACTCGCCGTGCGCGATGTTGAGGATGCGCATCAGCCCGTACTGCAGGTTCAGGCCGAGCGCGACGAGCGCATAGATGCCCCCGGTGATGAGACCGGAGGCGATGAGCTCGATCCAGGCGGAAAACGACATCACTTCCAGGCGGGCTTGTTCGGGTTGAGCTTGGCGGTGGCGAGCTTTTGCGGCCACACCACCTCGAACTCGCCGTTCTGCCACTGGCCCACGGTGCCTGGCGTGCCCACGTTCTCGCTGCCCTGAAATTTGATGTCGCCCAGGATGGTCTTGTGCGTGGTGTTGGCCACGTAGTCGCGGATGGCCTTGCGGTCCAGGCCGTGGGCCTTCACCGCGTTGGTGAGGATCTCCAGGCCGGCCCAGCAGGCGCCGCTGGCCCAGCGGTCGGGTTCCTTCTTCTGGCTCGCCACGTGGGCGTCGAAGTAGGCCTTGGCGCCCGGGCTGGTCTTGCTGTTCCACGAGCCCATGCCCAGCACGCCTTCGGCGCCGGCGGCGGTGATCACGTTCTTGTAGAGCGGGAAGGCCGTGCCCACCGAGGCGTAGAAGAACTTCGGGTTGAAGCCGATCTCCTTGGCCTGGCGGCTCGCGAGGATGGTGTCGGGCGGGTAGGTGAAGCCCACGAACGCGTCGGGGTTCTTGTCCTTCATCGAGCGCAGCACGGGCGAGAGGTCTTTCACGCCGCCGGGGTAGCTCTTGTCTTCGACCATGTTGATGCCGCTGCCCTGCAGCGCCACCTTAAGGGCCGCGTAGTTCTCCAGGCCGAACAGGTCGTCCACGTAGATCACGGCCACGCTCTTCACGCCGTTGGCCTTGAACATGTCGACCAGCGCGTCGCACATGGGCTTGGGCTGCTGCAGCAGCAGGAAGAAATACGGCAGCTTGAGCTCCACCAGGCGGCGCGAGAGCGCGGTGGGCGCGAGGAAGGGGTACTGGAAGCGGTTGGCCAGCGGTGCGACCGCGAAGTTGGCGTTCGAGCCCCAGGGCGGCAGCACCAGGTCCACCTTGTCGCTGCCCATGAGCTTTTCGTAGGTGCGCACCACGGTTTCCACGTCGCTGCGGTCGTCGCTGCTGATCAGCTCGATCTTGCGGCGCACGCCCTTCACGTCGAGACCGCCCGCGGCGTTCTGCTGCTCGGCCCAGAGCAGGAAGTTGGGCTCCTGGCTGGTCTGCGCGCCGCCCGTCCAGGGACCGGTGCGCGACATGCTGTAGCCGATGCGCACGGGCGCGTTCTGGGCCATCAACTGCGGGGCCACCGCCATCGCGCCCACGGCGGCGGCGGTCTTCTGCATCATCACTCGGCGGTTGCTCAAGGCCATGGCTTGTCTCCTGTGTGTGGGGGGTCCTCGGACGCGGCCATGGTAGGAAAAGCCGTCATGGGCCGCTATGCCGAAGGCGCACTGTCGGCTTGACCAATCGCGCATGGCGATGCGGGTTTTCCCGCAATGCCGGGGCCGCGCAGGGGCTTGGGCGGCACGGGACAATGTTTCCCCCTGCCCGCCCGCCCCGCCCACGGAGACCTGCATGAGCGCCACCCCCCCGATGAGCACCGACGCCGTGGCGCCCAAGGAGCGCGCCGCGATCTGGCGCGAATGGGTGTGGACGCACTTCGGCGGGCTCGACTCCGACCTCTACGGCGACACCGACTTCGAAGGCCACATGAGCGCTTCGCGCGCGGGCGAGGTGATGCTCACGCGGCTCGAGGCCAACCGCCACCGTGTGATCAAGAGCGACCGCCAGGCGCGCGCGGGCGAGCGGCCCTACCTCAAGATCGTCGCGCCCTGGCGCGGCAGCGCGGGTGTGCAGCAGTCTGGCCGCGAGGCCTGGGTGCGGCCCGGCGGCTGGGCCATCTACGACACCACCGGCACCTACGCGGTGGCCAACCCCGAGCAGGTCGAGCACCTGATCGTGATGCTGCCGCGCGAACAGCTCAGCGAGCGCGGCCTCGCGCTCGAGCCGCTCATGGCGCGGCAGATCGGCGGCGTGAGCGGCATTGCGCGCGTGGCGCTCGAGACCATGCGCACCACCTACCAGGAGCTGCCCGGCATGAGCGAGGCCGCGGCGCGCGGCGCGGGCGAGGCCATCGTCGAGCTGGTGCGGCTGTCACTGCTCGAGCTCGCGGGCCGCGCCGACGGCCGCACCCAGCTCGAGGCCTTCCGCGACCGCATCCGCGTGCACATCGGCCACCACCTGCGCGACCCCGCGCTCTCGCTCGACCACATCGCCAGCGCGATGAACTGCAGCAAGCGCCACCTGCACAAGGCCTTCAGCGCCGAGGACGACACCCTGGCCCACTACATCCAGCGCCAGCGCGTGGAGGCCTGCATGCGCGAGCTGGCCGATCCGCAGCGCGCGGGCCGCACCATCACCGAGATCGCGTTCTCCTGGGGCTTCAACAACACGGCGCACTTCAGCCGCGTGTTCCGCGAGCACACGGGGCTCACGCCCTCGGCGTTCCGCGCCCGTGCCTCGCTCGCACCCGCTCAGGACTGAGCGGGCGGGGTCGTGTCGACCTTGCCGTCTTTCACGGGCAGCGTGGCGCCCGGTTTGAAGTCGGTGCGCACCACGGCCTCCTGGCCGTTGAGGCGGTAGGTCACGTCGTAGCCCAGCAGCTTCTGGCTCTTGTCCTGCACCGTGCGGCAGCGCTGCTCGGTGGTGGTCACGGTGTCGCTCTGCTGCATGTTCTTCTGCACCTGGTTGCCGGCGTAGCCGCCCGCCACCGCACCGGCCACCGTGGCCACGGTGTTGCCGCTGCCCTTGCCGATGGTGCTGCCCAGCAGGCCGCCGGCCACACCGCCGATCAGGGTGCCGGCCACGCGGTGCTCGTCCTTCACCGGCGCCTGGCGGCGCACGGCCACGTTCTCGCACACCTCGCGCGGCGTGGAGACGGTGGTCGTCACCTCCTTCACGGCCAGCACGTCGGCGTGCCGGGGCTGGGTGAGGGTCTGGTAGCCGCCCACGGCGCCCGCGCCGAGCACCACCATCGCCAGCCCGCCCAGGGCCATGCCTTTGATCATTGACTTGTCCATGTGCTCACTCCTTTCGCCGCGAATCTAGGCGCGGCCGCGGCAGTGCCTGTTACCGGACGTGTCGAGTGTCCGAAGCCTGAAACAGATGGCTGCGGGGCTTTACCGATGCGCCACACGCCGGGCCCGTGCGGACATGCGCACCGGCGCACACGGCGCCGATACCGGGGGGGAGATCCGGGCCTTCGACTTGCCTAGCATGCGCCGCTCCATGCCCCGCCCAAGCGCCCCCCGCCCCCTCGCCACCGGCTTCCTGCTCGGCTGGGCCGGCCTTGCGGTCGTGGGTGCGGCCCGGCTGCTGTTCGACGCCGGCCCGCTGCCGGCCAGCGAATGCCTGCTGATCGGCGCGCTGCTGGTGGAGCGTATCCACGCCGAGCGGTGCGCGGGCCGGCAGGCCGAGGCGCAGCGGGCGCGCGCGCGGGCCGCACGCGAATCGGCACAGCGCGCGCTGGACGAGAAGTCGCGCTTCATGGCCGCCGTCACGCACGACCTGCAGCAGCCGCTCTACGCGCTGCGCATGGCCACCGACGTGCTGGAGCGTCAGGCGCTGCGCGCGGCCGATGCCCAGGCGCTGGTGCAGATGCGCTCGGCGCTGCACGCGGCCGACGAGCTGGTGACCTCGATGCTCATGGCGGTGCGGCTCGAACACAGCGAGCTCGACCCCCGGCCCGAGACGTTCTCGGTGCAGGAGATGCTCGAGCGCATCGAGGCGCTGTTCGCGGCGCAGGCACGCCACAAGGGCCTGAGCTGGCGCGTGCGGCCCAGCCTGGCGCTCGTGCACACCGACCCGCTGCTGCTGGAGCGCATGTTGAGCAATCTGGTCTCCAACGCCCTGCGCTACACCGACCGCGGCGGCGTGCTGCTGGCCTGCCGCGAGCGCGGCGATGTGCTGCTGGTCCAGGTGTGGGACACGGGCCGCGGCCTCACGCCCGACGAGCGGGACACGGTGTTCCAGCCGCACGTGCGCGGCAGCGCCGCGCGGCGCCACGATCAGGGCCTGGGCCTGGGCTTGTCGATCGTGGCGCGCTGCGCGCAGTTGCTGGGCATCGGCGTGGCGCTGCGCAGCGCACCGGGCCGCGGCTCGTGCTTCGAGCTGCGCGTGCCGCGCGCGCGGCCCTCAGCGTGAGGGCTGCGCACAGGCGCGCGCCACCTTCATCGCAAGCTGGTGCAGGGCCTGCCAGGGGTCGGCCGGCCAGTCGGGGAACTTCAGGCCCTTGACGATGCCGTCCACGGTGTGGGCGTCGTCGAGCCAGCGCGCGAGCTGCGCGTTGCCCAGCAGCGGCAGCACGCGCTCCACGAGCTTTTCTTTCAGGCCCCAGACGCGGCTCTCGCGCAGCGCGAGCGGCAGCGGGCGGCCCCCGTCCATGGCGGCACGCACGCGGTTCAGGGTGCGGATGTCTTCGGCCAGGGCCCAGTGCACCAGCACCGGCGCTTCGCCCTCGGCCTGCAGGCCGTCGAGCATGCGCTGCACGCGCGCGATCTGGCCGGCGAGCACCGCCTCGGCGAGCTTGAAGGCGTCGAAGCGCGCCACGTTGAGCACGGCCGCTTCCACCTGCTCGAAACCGAGCTCGCCCGGCGGGTGCAGCAGGCCGAGCTTCTGGATTTCCTGGTGCGCAGCGAGCAGGTTGCCCTCCACGCGGTCGGCGAAGAACGCCAGCGTGCGCTGCCCCTCTTCACCCGCGGCCACGCGCTGGCCCTGGGCCTGCAGGCGCTGCGCGATCCACTGCGGCAGCGCCTTGCGGTCGACCGGGTCGATGCGCACCGTGACGCCATGGGCGTCGAGCGCGGCGAACCAGGCGCTCTTTTGCGTGGCCATGTCCAGCCGGGGCAGCACCACCAGCGTGAGCGTGCTGTCGTTGCCGTCGGCGGCCTCGGCGAGCTGCTGCAGCGCGACAGAGCCGTCCTTGCCGGGCTTGCCCGTGGGGACGCGCACCTCGATGAGCTGGCGGTCGGCGAACAGGCTCAGCGAGGCGCCGCTGGCCAGCACCGAGGACCAGTCGGCGTGCGCGCCGGTCATGAGGTGCACGGTGCGCTCGGTGTACCCCTGGGCGCGCGCCGCGGCGCGGATCGCGTCCCCGGCCTCCTGGATCAGCAGCGGCTCGTCGCCGTGCAGGGTGTAGAGGCTGCGCAGGCCGCGCTGCAGTTGGGCGGCAAGTTGGTTCGAAGCGACCTGCATGGGCCCTTCACACCTTGTCGAGCGCCGCGATGCGGCGCACCACCTGCTGCACGATGTCGGCGGTCATGTCGCGGTAGAGCAGCTGCTCCTCGGCGTCCTTGGCGAGCACCTGGGTTTCGTTGAAGCTCAGGTCGCGCTCGAGCAGCAGCTCGGTATCGTCGATGAGGATGCGCTCGTCGTGCGTCTGCAGGTTGAAGCGGAAGCGCTGGCGCAGCTGCAGTTCGCGCACCTGGCCCGAGGCGGTCTGGCCCACCACCGCGCGCTCGCGCTGGTCGAGCAGCACGCGCAGCACCACGGCATCGGGCGCGTCCTTGGGGTCGGCGGTGGTGATCACGCGCAGACCGTAGATCTGCAGTTCGCGGCGCAGCGCCGGCATCACGTAGGCACCGGCGCCGGCCAGGCGCAGCGCCGAGAAGCCGAACCGGGGCGCCTGGCGCAGCTGGAAGCCGCAGGCCGACAGGCCGAGCGCGGCGAAGGAGGCGAGCGCAAGACGCCGTTGCATGGTCAGACCACCAGGTTCACGAGCCGGCCCGGCACCACCACCACCTTCTTCGGAGCGGCGCCCGCGGCCTGTTTCACGAAGGCCTCGCTCGCGAGCGCGGCGGCCTCGATGGCGGCCTTGTCGGCGCTCGCGGGCACGGTGATGCTGCCGCGCAGCTTGCCGTTGATCTGCAGCATGAGCTCGATCTCGTCGCGCTGCAGCGCGGCCTCGTCGGCCTGCGGCCAGGGCGCGTCGAGCAGCTCGCCCAGCGGCGTGGTGTAGCCGAGTTCGTTCCACAGCACCTGCGCGATGTGCGGCGTGGCCGGGTACAGGCAGCGCAGCAGGATGCCGAAACCCTCGGCCGCGGCGGCCTCGTCGGCCGCGCCCTCGGGCTTGAAGCCTTCGAGCGCGTTGAGCATCTTCATCGCGCCCGAGACCACGGTGTTGTACTGCATGCGCTGGTAGTCGTAGTCCACCTGCTTGAGCACGGTGTGGATCTCCAGGCGCAGCGCCTTGGCGGCCTTGGACAGCGCGGCCGTGCCCACGCCGGCCGCGAGTGCGCCCTGCGCGCCCGCGGCCGAGCGCTGCTGGCCGTGGGCCCACACGCGGCGCAGGAAGCGGTAGCTGCCTTCCACCGCCGAGTCGTTCCATTCGAGCGTGGCCTCGGGCGGCGCGGTGAACATGGTGTACAGGCGTGCGGTGTCGGCGCCGTACTTCTCGATCAGGTCCTGCGGGTCGACGCCGTTGTTCTTGGACTTGGACATGGTGCCCACGCCCTCGTAGTCGATCGGCGTGCCCGCGGGCAGATCGCCCACGGCGTGCTTGAGCTTCGCGCCCACGATCTTGCCGCCCTCGTCGAACACGTTCTCGACGTCGTGCGGCCAGAAGTATTCCTTGCCGCCCTTGTCGGTGCGCCGACTGTAGATGTGGTTGAGCACCATGCCCTGCGTGAGCAGCTGCGTGAAGGGCTCGTCGACCTTGACCAGGCCGAGATCGCGCATGACCTTGGTCCAGAAGCGGGCGTACAGCAGGTGCAGGATCGCGTGCTCGATGCCGCCGATGTACTGGTCCATGGGCATCCAGTAGTCGGTGCCGCCGGCCACCATGGCGTCCGGGTTCTTCGGATCGCAGTAGCGCATGAAGTACCAGGACGAGTCCACGAAGGTGTCCATGGTGTCGGTCTCGCGCCGCGCCTTGGCGCCGCACACCGGGCACACCACGTTGGCGTGGAAGCCTTCGTGGTGCTGCAGCGGGTTGCCGCTGCCGTCGGGCACGCAGTCTTCGGGCAGCACCACGGGCAGGTCGCGCTCGGGCACGGGCACCGCGCCGTGCTCGGGGCAGTGGATGATGGGGATCGGCGTGCCCCAGTAGCGCTGGCGGCTCACGCCCCAGTCGCGCAGGCGCCAGGTGGTTTTCTTCTCGCCCAGGCCTTTGGCACCCAGCGCCTCGGCCACGCGGTCGACCGCGGCCTGGTAGGCCAGGCCGTCGAGGAAGCCGCTGTTCACGCACACACCGCGCTGCTTGTCGCCGTACCAGTCGGCCCAGGCCTCGGTGCTGAAGGTTTCGCCGTCGACCGCGACCACCTGCTGGATGGCCAGGCCGTACTTCTTCGCGAAGGCGAAGTCGCGCTCGTCGTGCGCGGGCACGCCCATGACGGCGCCGTCGCCGTAGCCCATGAGCACGTAGTTGCCGACCCACACGGGCACCTCGGCGCCGGTGATGGGGTGGGTCACGGACAGGCCCGTGGGCAGGCCTTCTTTTTCCTTGAGCGCGAGTTCGGCCTCGGTGGTGCCGCCCTTCTTGCACTCTTCGATGAAGGCCGCGAGCTGCGGGTTGCCGGCCGCCGCGTGCGTGGCCAGCGGGTGCTCGGGCGCCACGGCACAGAAGGTCACGCCCATGATGGTGTCGGCGCGCGTGGTGAACACGAAGAGCTTGCCGTCGCCGATCAGGGCGCCGCTGGCGTCGCGGATCTGGTGCGGGAAGGCGAAGCGCAGGCCCTCGCTCTTGCCGATCCAGTTCTCCTGCATCAGCCGCACCTTGTCGGGCCAGCCGTTGAGCGTGGCCTTGGGGTTGCCGATCTGCACGTGGTCGAGCAGCTCACCCGCGTAGGCGGTGATGTTGAGGTAGTAGCCCGGGATCTCGCGCTTCTCGACCAGCGCGCCGGTGCGCCAGCCGCGGCCGTCGATCACCTGCTCGTTGGCCAGCACGGTCTGATCGACCGGGTCCCAGTTGACGACCTGGGTCTTGCGGTAGGCGATGCCCTTCTCGAGCATCTTGAGGAACAGCCACTGGTTCCACTTGTAGTAGTCGGGCGAGCAGGTGGCGACCTCGCGGCTCCAGTCGATGGCCAGGCCCATGGCCTGCATCTGCCGCTTCATGTAGGCGATGTTGTCGTAGGTCCACTTCGCGGGCGGCACCTTGTTCTTGATCGCCGCGTTCTCGGCCGGCAGGCCGAAGGCGTCCCAGCCCATGGGCATGAGGACGTTGTAGCCCTTCATGCGCAGCTGGCGCGTGAGCATGTCGTTGATGGTGTAGTTGCGCACGTGGCCCATGTGCAGCTTGCCGCTGGGGTAGGGCAGCATGGAGCAGGCGTAGAACTTCTTCTTGCCGGCGTCTTCGGTGACGCGGTAGGCGTCGGCGGCGGTCCATTGCGCCTGGGCCTGGCGCTCGACGTCTTGGGGGGCGTACTTCTCTTGCATGGGGTGGGATGGCTCAGCGCAGGCCGAGCACGTCGAACATGTCGTAGAGGCCGCTCTTGCGGCCCGCCAGGAATCGCACCGCGCGCAGGCTGCCCTGCGCGTAGGTGGCGCGGCTGCTGGATTTGTGCGTGATCTCGATGCGCTCGCCCGTGCCCGCGAACAGCACCGTGTGGTCGCCCACGATGTCGCCGCCGCGGATGGTGGCGAAGCCGATGCTGGAGGGATCGCGCTCGCCGGTGACACCTTCGCGCGCGTAGACCGCGCAGTCCTTGAGGTCGCGGCCGAGCGCGCCGGCGATCACCTCGCCCATCTTGAGCGCGGTGCCGCTGGGCGCGTCGACCTTGTGGCGGTGGTGGGCCTCGATGATCTCGATGTCGTAGCCGGTGGCCATGGCCTTGGCCGCCATCTCGAGCAGCTTGAGCGTGACGTTCACGCCCACGCTCATGTTGGGCGCCATCACGATGGCGATCTGCTGGCCGGCTTCGGCGATGCGTGCCTTCTCCTCGTCGGAAAAGCCGGTGGTGCCGATGACCAGGTTCACCCCGTGCGCCACGCAGGCGTCGAGGTGGGCCATGGTGCCCTCGGGGCGCGTGAAGTCGATCAGGCAGTGGCTGCCACGCAGCGCGGTGGCGAAGTCGGCGGTGATGGTCACGCCCGTGGCCTGGCCCGCGTAGGCGCCGGCGTCCTGGCCGATCGCGGGGCTGGCGGCCACGTCGAGCGCACCGGTGAGCGCGCAGTCGCCACTGGCGCGCACGGCCTCGATCAGCATGCGGCCCATGCGGCCGCTGGCGCCAGCCACGCTGACGCGGTGGGGTGCGGCGGCGTTCATCGGCTGCTCCCGGTGCCGCTGTCGATGGGCGGGAAGCTCGTGGTGGCCGGGCGGGGCGCTGCGCTCGCCGGCGTGGGCGGGTTCTGCGGCTTGTTGCGCTCGGCAAAGGTCTTGAGCTGCTCGTCGGTGGCCTGCAGCACCGGCGGCTTGGCGCCGCGCTGGCCGCGCCGCGCGTCGAGCGAGGACACGAATTCGAGCTCGCTGGGCAGCTCGTCGGCCTCGTGGCGCTCGAGCACGCCGTCCTTGAAGAACACCGCGACCCGGCGGCGCACCGGCGCCTCGCCGCGGCGCTGCAGCGTGAACACGTAGTCCCAGCGGTCGGCGTGGAAGACGCTGGTGAGCAGCGGCGAACCGAGGATGTCGCGCACCTGCTCGCGCGCCATGCCCGGCTTGAGGGCCTCGACCTGCTCGCGGGTGACGACGTTGCCCTGCAGGATGTCGATCTTGTAGGGCGTGATGAAGGAGCACCCCGACACGGCCAGCACGAGGGCCAGCGCGGGAAGCAGTCGATGACGGACGAGGGACATGTGGGACACCCTGGACAGCGCATGGGCAATGGCCCTGGCGCGGGCGGCGTGCAGCCGGCGATAATCGGTCGGCCATTGTAGTGAGCCTGCCCCCACCGCCATGTCTACCAACCTCGAAGAACTCAAGAGCACCGGCCTCAAGGCCACCCTGCCGCGGCTGAAGATCCTCGAGGTCTTCCACAACGCGCAGCAGCGCCACATGACGGCCGAAGACGTCTTCCGGGTGCTGCTCGAAGACCGCAGCGACATCGGCCTGGCCACCGTCTACCGCGTGCTCATGCAGTTCGAGCAGGCCGGCCTGCTCACGCGCAGCAATTTCGAATCGGGCAAGGCCGTCTACGAGCTCAACGAGGGCCAGCACCACGACCACCTGGTCTGCCTCGACTGCGGCCGGGTCGAGGAATTCTTCGACGCCGAAATCGAGCGGCGCCAGCAGATGGTGGCCAAGGCGCGCGGTTTTGCGCTGCAGGAACACGCGCTGTCGCTCTACGCGAATTGCACCAAGAGCGAGTGCCCGCACCGCGGCGCGAAGAAGTAACGGATACGGGATCCGCCGCCGGGCCGCCCCGGGACGGCGCGCGGGTGCATCACTCGTCGCGCGACATGGCCGCGCGGTGGCGCAGCACGAATTCCTGGTAGGTGTCGATGCCGCGCAGCTGCAGGATGGTGTTGCGCACCGCAGCCTCCACCAGCACCGCGATGTTGCGGCCGGCCACCACCTGGATCACCGCCTTGCGCACCGGCACGCCGAGCACGTCCTGGTACAGCGGCTCGTAGGGCATGCGCTCGTAGTCGCGCTCCATAGTCTCGCGGCGCACCAGGTGCACGATGAGCTGCAGCCGCATCTTGCGGCGCACCGCGGTCTCGCCAAAGATCGCCTTGATGTCGAGCAGGCCGATGCCGCGCACCTCGAGCAGGTTCTGCAGCAGCTCGGGGCAGCGGCCCTCCACGCTGGTCTGGTTGATGCGGTAGAGGTCCACCGCGTCGTCGGCCACCAGGCCATGGCCGCGCGAGATCAGCTCCAGGCCCAGCTCGCTCTTGCCCAGGCCCGACTCACCCGTGATCAGCACCCCCATGCCCAGGATGTCCATGAACACGCCGTGCATGGTGGCGCGGTCGGCGAAGTGGCGCGACAGGTAGGCGCGCAGCACGTCGATGACGAACGCGGCCGACTCCTTGGTCGCGAACATCGGGATCTGCGCGCGCTCGCACATGGCGAGCAGCTCGTCGGGGGCGGGCTGGCCGTCGGCCACCACGAGCACGGGCGGCTCGAGCGTGACGATGCGCGCGACGCGGCGGCGGTTGTCTTCGGTGCTCGGGCTCGTGAGGTAGGCGACCTCGCGCTCGCCGATGACCTGCAGCCGGTAGGGATGGATGTAGTTGAGGTAGCCGACCAGGTCGGCGCCCGAGCGCGCGGCGCGGATCGCGACCTCGTCGAAGCGCCGCTCGGACGCGCCGAGCCCGGCGATCCACTGCCACTTCAGCGAATCCCGATGGTCCTCGAACAGGACGTCGGCGCTGACGACGGTGGGTTTCAAGGGCTGGCGGGCGTCAGGCGGCCGCGTGGGCCGATTGCCAGTGGGCGATCAGGCCGTGCAGCGCGGCGGCGTCGGCCGAGCCCTTCATCTGCTCGCGCAGCACGCTGTCGCTGAGCAGTTCCGCGATCTCGGAGAGGATCTCGAGGTGCTTCTGCGTGGCCGCCTCGGGCACCAGCAGGAAGATCATGAGCTGCACCGGCTGCTCGTCGGGCGCGTCGAAGCCGATGGGGTTGGCGAGCTGGAACACCGCGGCCAGCGGCTGCTTGAGGCCCTTGATGCGACCGTGCGGAATGGCCACGCCGTGGCCCAGGCCGGTGGAGCCGAGCCGCTCGCGCGCGAACAGGCTGTCGGTGATCAAGGCGCGGTTGAGGCCGTGCAGCGTTTCGAACAGCAGGCCCGCTTCCTCGAAGGCGCGCTTCTTGCTCGTGGCATCGACGCTCACGAGCACTTGTGCGGCAGGCAGGATGGCAGAAAGACGGTTCATGGCGGCCCTTTCGGACCGCGGATTATGCGCCTCTCACTTCCCACGGCCAGATGAAAGGGACAAAAAAGCCGCTTGACAATTCAAGCGGCTTGTTGCATTGCAGCAAGGCCACAAACCCACGCGTGGCGCGGGTTGTGACGGTTTTCACGCCAGGCGCTTGAGCGCGTCGTGGTGGTGTTCCTTGGTCTTGGTCTTGTAGCGCAGCACCTGCCGGTCGAGCTTGTCGGCGAGGTCGTCGACCGCTGCGTACAGGTCGGCGTCGGCGCTCTCAGCGAACAGGTCGCGGCCTTTGACGTGGATGTTGCACTCCGCGCGCTGGCGCAGGTCTTTCTCCTTGAGGTTGTCCACGGTGAGCAGGACCTTGATGTCCACCACCTGGTCGAAGTGCCGGGAGATGCGTTCGAGCTTGCTCGTGACGTAACCGCGCAGGGCGTCCGTGACCTCGAGGTGGTGACCGCTGATCGTCAGATTCATGGATGAGCCTCCTATGCTCCGGGTTGACACAGGCCGCCGGTGGCAGGGCCACCCGGCGACCACGGGATGGCTTGCGGACCACTATGCCCACGAACCCTGGCCGGCGCAAGGCGCAAACGTCAGAAAACGTGACTTCCTGACCAGCGTCAAACCGGCGGGCCGCCCGCCACATGGCCGACACCAGCAGGCCGAACGGCGCATCGCGCCTGCCGTCGTCTGCCATCGATGCTTCCCGCCGCACACGCCGGTGACCTATGCTCCACGCATGGACGGCCCCGGTGACCTGCAGGTGCGGCAGCGGCGCGAACAGATCCGCCTGCTGGCGCGCAACGTGCCGGCGCTGGTGTTCGGTTCGCTGATGCTGGGGACGGGCGCGACCGTGCTGCTCTGGGCCAACCAGCAACCCCACGCCCAGGTGGCGGGGTGGGCCATCGCCCTGCTCGCGCTCAGCGCGTGGCGCCTCTGGATGGCGCGGCGCTTCTGGCGCCGCACCGCGGCCGGCGATCCGCCCGAGCGCTGGGGCCCGTCCTTCGCCCTGACCTCGGCGGTGGCCGGCCTGTGCTGGGGTTTGCTGGCCTGGCTGTTCTTCACGCCCGACAACCCCCTGAACATCGCGGTGGTCTCCATCCTGATCACCGCGATCCTCTCCAGCGCCACCCAATCGCTGGGGCCGTACTTCCCGGCCTACGTGGCCTTCGCGGTGCCCTGCGCCGTGCCGTTCGCCACACGTTGCCTGAGCTCGGGCAACACGGCGCTGGTCACCCTGGGGCTGCTGGCGACCGGTTTCCTGGGCATGTCGCTGGTGTTCTCGCGCCGCATCTCCCGCGCCATCGCCGAGGCCTTGCAGCTGCGCTTCGAGAACGAATCGCTGATCGGCCAGCTCACCGCCGAGAAGGAGCGTGCCGAAAGCGCCAGCGTGGCCAAGACACGCTTCCTCGCGACCGCCAGCCACGACCTGCGCCAGCCCATCCACGCCATGAGCCTGTTCGTGCCGGCGCTGCAGGCGCTCTCGGAGCGCACCGAGATCAGCCCGCGCACCGTGGGCAGCATCGCCGAGCGCATGCAGGGCGCACTCGACACCATGGCCCAGTTGCTCAGCCGGCTGCTCGACATCTCGCGACTGGACGCGGGCGCGCTGCAACCGCGACCGCAGGCCGTGTCCCTGGGGCCCGTGCTGCGCCGCGTGAGCGACGAAGTGGCCCAACAGGCGCGCACCAAGGGCCTGCGCCTGCGGGTGCGCGGCGGCCACCTCGCGGTGCACGCCGACCCCGCGGTGCTGCACACCATCCTCAGCAACCTGGCGGGCAATGCGGTGCGCTACACCGAGCGCGGCGGCGTGCTGCTGGCCGCGCGCCGCCGCGGCGACCGCGTGAGCATCGAGATCTGGGACAGCGGCGTGGGCATCGAGGCGCACGACCTGCCGCGCGTGACGGAGGAGTTCTTCCAGGCCGGCAACGTCAAGCGCGACGCCAGCCAGTCGCGCGGCTTCGGGCTGGGGCTGGCCATCGTCAAGCGCTCGGCCGACCTGCTCGGCGGGCAACTGGTGCTGCGCTCGCGCCCGGGGCGCGGTTCGGTGTTCTCCATCGCGCTGCCGCGCGCCAGCAACCCCGAAGCCGACCCCGAAGGCAGTTCCCCGCCCTTGCCGCCCTGCACCACGCGCACGGTGCTCGTGGTCGACGACGACGAGCACATCCTCATGGCCATGGCCCTGCTGCTGCGCGGCTGGGGGCACGAAGCGCTCACCGCCACCAGCCGCGAGGACGCGCTGACCGTGCTCGGCGCCGCGCCGCGGCGGCCGGACATCGCGCTCATCGACATGCACCTGCGCGGCGGCCAGAACGGCGTCGACGTGATCGCCGCGCTGCACGAGCGCCTGGGTCCCCCGGGTCTGCACACCGCGATCGTCACGGGCGACACCAGCCCCGAGGTGCTGGCCACCATCCGCGCGGTCGGCGTCACCGGGCTGCACAAGCCGGTCGATCCCGACACCCTGCGCCGCTTCATCGACAACGCCCCGACGCCCCCCTGAACCCATGTCGCTTGACACCGTGCTCACCCACAACACCGTGCTGGCGCCGCAGGCCGCGCTGCGGCCCGACGGCTGCGCGCTGGTGCTCATGGGTGGCGGCGCGCGCACCGCGTACCAGGCCGGCGTGCTCAAGGCGCTGGCGGCCATGTTGCCAGCCGGCCACACGGCTTTCCCCTTCCATTGGCTGTTCGGCACCTCGGCGGGCGCGCTCAACGCCAGCTACCTGGCCAGCCAGGCCGGCAACGGCGCGGCCGCGCTGCCGCGGCTGGCCGAGTTCTGGCATCGGCTGCGCTCGCACCAGGTCTATCGCCTCGAAGCGCCGAGCTGGGTGCGCGCCAGCCGCGTGCTCGCGGGCTGGACGCTGTCGCGCCAGGTGCGGCGCCACCGCGCGCTGCTCGACACGCTGCCGCTGGTGGACACGCTGCACCGCGCGATCGACCTGCGCGGGCTCGAGACCGCACTGGAGCTCGGCGCGCTTGATGCCCTGGGCGTGACCGCTTCGAGCTACACCACGGGCGAGCACTGGACCTTCTGCCAGACCCGCGCCGACTGCGAGCTGAGGCCCTGGCACCGGCCGGGCCGGCGTGCCGACTTCCAGCCCATCACCATCGAGCACCTGATGGCGTCGAGCGCCATTCCCTTTCTGTTCCCCGCGGTGCCGCTGTGGGTCAACGGCCGCCGCGAGCACTTCGGCGACGGCTCCATGCGCCAGCTCTCGCCGCTGTCGCCGGCGATCCATTTCGGCGCCCGCCGCGTGCTGGTGCTGGGCGTGGGCCAGCCGCAGCGCGCGGGCCTGGCGCCGGGCAACGCCGACGAGCCCACGGCCGGCACCATCGCGGGCCACGCCATGGCCAGCGTGTTCCACGACACCCTGCAGGCCGACGTGGAGCAGACCCAGCGCGTGAGCCAGACGCTCGCGCGGCTGCCGCCCGCGCTCGCAGGCATGCTGCCCTACCGCCCGGTGGACGTGCTGGCCCTGCAGCCCAGCGTCTCGCTCGACGAACTCGCCATGAAGCACGTACACGAGCTGCCCACCCCGACGCGCCACACGCTCAGCGGCCTGGGCGCGCTCGACACCCGACGTGGCGCCAGTGCGAGCGCCGCGGCCCTGGCGAGCTACCTGCTGTTCGAGCCTGGTTTCGTGCAGGCGCTGATCGCCCTGGGCGAGCACGACGCCTGGCGCAAAGAGGCCGAATTGCGGGCCTTTCTCGCGCCGGCTGTCACAGACGCCGCACGGGGTGCGATGCCATAATCGCGCCCACCCACCGGAGTCCCCCCATGGAAAGCACACCCCCCAGTCGTGTGCTTTCAGCCTCCTCCGTCACCGTCTGAGCCCGCGCTCGCCGCAGCGCACCGCCCGGCGGTCGGCCGGCTGAAAGCGCCACCGAAACCGCCGGCCGGCCCACCGGCCTCCCCGTCCAACGCATCGTCTGCCGGGAGCGCGCCATGCTCAACGTCTTCACCCTGGCCAACGGCCGCCTGTTCCAGGAAGAAATCGAGTCCCTGGAAGAACTCGCGAAGTTCAAGCCCATCTGGGTCGACCTCGAATCGCCCACGCCCGAAGAGCGGCGCTGGGTCAAGCAGCACTTCGGACTGTCCATCCCCGAAGACGCGATGGACGAGGACATCGAAGAATCGGCGCGCTTCTTCGAGGAAGACAACGGCGAGCTGCACGTGCGCAGCGACTTCCTCATCGACGACGACGAAGACCCGCGCGCCATCCGCGTGGCCTTCATCCTCAACGAGCACAACGACTCGCTCAAGAGCCGCGGCGTGCTGTTCTCGATCCACGACGAAGACGTGCCCGTGTTCCGGCTGCTGCGCATGCGCGCGCGCCGCATGCCCGGCCTGATCGACGACGCCAAGGACGTGCTGCTGATGCTGTTCGACGCCGACGCCGAGTACTGCGCCGACACGCTCGAAGACATCTACGACGACCTCGAGGCCGTGAGCGCCAAGGTGCTGTCGGCCGAGGCGAGCGACTCGGCACTCGGCGAAGCGCTGTCGGCGATCGCGCGCCACGAGGACATGTCGGGCCGCATCCGCCGCAACGTGATGGACACGCGCCGCGCGGTGAGCTTCATGATGCGCAGCCGCCTGCTCAGCGCCGAGCAGTTCGAAGATGCCCGCCAGATCCTGCGCGACCTCGACTCGCTCGACGGCCACACCGCGTTCCTGTTCGACAAGATCAACTTCCTGATGGACGCGACCGTCGGCTTCATCAACATCAACCAGAACAAGATCATCAAGATCTTCTCGGTGGCCAGCGTGTCGCTGCTGCCGCCCACGCTGGTGGCGAGCAGCTACGGCATGAACTTCCAGTTCATGCCCGAGCTGGGCTGGACGTTCGGCTACCCGTTCGCGATTTTCCTGATGGTGGTGTCGGCGGTGGTGCCGATGCTGTACTTCCGCAAGCGCGGCTGGCTACGCTGAACCCGCGAGCAGAGCGGCCACGATGACCGCGCTGTAGCGGCTCGCGACCTGCGTGAGAAAGCGCGGAAAGTCCACGTGGGCCGCATCGTCGGCGCGGTCCGAGATGGTGCGCACCACGGCCATGGGCACCCCCCAGTCGGCGCACACCTGGGCCACCGCCGCACTCTCCATGTCGACCGCGAGCGCGTCGGGCAGCTCGGCCTGCAAGGCCTGGCTTTCGCTCGTGCGCGAAACGAAGCGGTCGCCACTCACGATCAGGCCCTGGTGCACGCGGGGCGCCGTCAGGCCGAAGGCGGCCACGGCCTCGGCGCCGGGCATGGCGAGGGGATCGCGCAGGCTCGCCTCGCAGGCGCGCACCAGCGCATCGCCGAGCGCCGCGTCGGTGGCGAAGCGCGAGCGGCCGTAACCGGGCACCTCGTGGCGCGGAAAGATCGGCGAGGCGTCCATGTCGTGCTGCAGCAGCGCGCGCGCCACCACCACGTCGCCCACCTTCACGCCAGCGCCCAGGCCACCGGCCACGCCCGTCATCACAACGCGGCTGGCCTGAAAGCGCTCGATCAGCAAGGCCGTGGTGGTGGCCGCCGCCACCTTGCCGATGCCCGAGAGCACCGCGACCACGGCCTGGCCGTGCAGGTGCCCCTGCCAGAAGGCGCGGCCCGCGACGGTGGTGCGCTGCTCGTCGGGCAGCAGGTCGAGCACGGCCTGCAGCTCTTCGGGCAGGGCGCTGATCAGGGCGAGCGTCATGCGTCGCGCGATGCCTTCACTTGTCGCGGAGTTCGCGGCGCAGGATCTTGCCCACGGGCGTCTTGGGCAGCTCGGTGCGGAACTCGATCACGCGCGGCTGCTTGTAGCCCGTGAGGTTGGCGCGGCAGAAATCGCGCACCTGGGCCTCGCTGAGGGCCGGGTCCTTCTTGACGATGACCAGCTTCACCGCTTCGCCCGTCTTGTCGTCGGGCACGCCGACCACGGCGCATTCGAGCACCCCGGGCAGTTGCGCCACCACGTCCTCGACCTCGTTCGGGTACACGTTGAAGCCGCTCACGAGCACCATGTCCTTCTTGCGGTCGACGACCTTGAAGTAGCCGCGCTCGTCCATCACGCCGATGTCGCCGGTCTTGAAGTAGCCGTCGGCCGTCATGACCTTGGCGGTTTCGTCGGGGCGCTGCCAGTAACCCGCCATCACCTGCGGGCCGTGGATCGCGATCTCGCCGCGCTCGCCCACCGGCACTTCCCGGCCCTCGTCGTCGAGGCACTTCATGCGCGTGCCCGGCAGCGGCACGCCGATGGTGCCGCTGAAGCTCTTGCTGGTGGTGGGGTTGCAGCTCGCCGAGGGGCTGGTCTCCGACAGGCCGTAGCCCTCGCAGATGGGGCAGCCGGTCTTGTCGAGCCAGAGCTTGGCCACCGCGCTCTGCACCGCCATGCCGCCGCCCACCGACACCCGCAGGTGGCTCCAGTCGACGGTGTTGAAGTCGGGGTGGTTGGCCAGGCCGTTGAACAGCGTGTTGACCGCGGGGAAGCTGTGGAATCGGTGCTTGCTCAGCTCCTTGAGCACCGCGGGCAGGTCGCGCGGGTTGGGGATCAGGATGGTCTTGCCGCCCACGCGCAGGCTCAACATCATGTTCACCGTGAAGGCGAAGATGTGGTACAGCGGCAGGGCGCACACGGCCGTGGGCTGTTCGCCCGGCGGCAGGGTCTTCATCACCGGGTCGTTCCAGGCCTCGGACTGGAGCACGTTGGCGATGATGTTGCTGTGCAGGAGCACCGCGCCCTTGCTCACACCCGTCGTGCCGCCGGTGTACTGCAGCACCGCCATGTCGTCGGGCCGCAACTCGGGCTTGCGCAGCGTGGCGCGTGCGCCGCGCGACAGTGCGTCGTTGAAGCGCACGGCCTGCGGCAGGCTGAAGGCCGGCACCATCTTCTTCACGTTGCGCACCACGTGGTTTACCAGCATGCCCTTGAGCAGGCCCAGCTGGTCGCCCATGGCCGCCAGCACCACGTGCTTGACCGGCGTCTGCGCGATGCACTGTTGCAGCGTGTGCGCGAAGTTCTCGATGATGACGATGGCCTTGGCGCCCGAGTCCTTGAGCTGGTGCTCGAGCTCGCGCGCGGTGTAGAGCGGGTTGACGTTGACCACCACCAGGCCCGCGCGCAGGATGCCTGCCACCGCGACCGGGTACTGCGGCACGTTGGGCATCATGATCGCGACGCGATCGCCCTTGACCAGGCCCAGCGACTGCAGGTACGCGGCGAAAGCCTGCGACTGGGTGTCGGTCTGCGCGTAGCTGATCTCCTTGCCCATGAAGCTGTACGCGGTGCGGCTGGCGTGGCGGCGAAAACTCTCCTCCATCAGGTGCACCAGCGACGGGTACGGGCTGGTATCGATGTCGGCAGGCACGCCTTCGGGGTAGGCGGACAGCCACGGGCGTTGGTCGGTCGCGGTCAGCATTGCTTGCTCCTCTGGTCGAAACGGGTCAGCGCCTGCAGCGCGGCCGTGTCGTCGTTGCGCACCGCCACGTAGTTCGGGCCCGACCGGAAATCGTTCATCTTGTAGTGCCACGGCCCGAAAGCGACGCCGCGGCGCTCGAGCCGGCCCACGGCGTAACCATGGCGCGCGAACAGCTCGTGGAAGTCGCGCATCAGGAACTTGGCATCACCGTGCGTGTAGCCGTACTCGAACTGCACCACACGCACCGCGCGGGCACCGAGCATGCGCTCGAAGCCCGCGAGCACCAGGTGGTCCGCCCCTTCCACGTCGATCTTGAGCAGGTCGATGGACGCGATGCCGTGCTGCTCGCAGTAGCGGTCACCGGTGACGATGTGCGCCTCGGAGACCACGGCGGCCTGCTGCGCGTCGTGGTAGGTGGCGTTGGACAGGATGGTGTTGACGGTGGAGTTCTCGCCGTAGTCCTTGAAGGCGATGCTGCCGTCGCGGTCGCCCATGCCGCAGTTGTTGACGGTGAAGCGCGGGCCGCTCACGCGCTGGCTCAGCGTGCGCCAGGTGCGTGGCGAAAGCTCGAAGCTGTGGATGTGCGCCTCGGGCATGAGCTGCGCGGCCGCGAGCGTCCAGTCGCCGACATTGGCGCCCACGTCAAACACGGTGCGCGCGCCCAGCGTGCCCATGCGTTCGAGCAGGCGCCGTTCGCCGTTGCGGTCGAAGTCGTAGGAGTAGCCGCGCAGGTGGTCGATCGCCCCCTGAAGCAGCTTCACACCGAGGGCACGCGGATCTTCCAAGGCCTTCGCGAGACGCTGCCCAAAGGTCTTGCGCGGCTTCACTCCACCGCCTTGGTCATGTCCTCGACCACCTTCTTCGCGTCGCCGAAGACCATCATGGTCTTGTCCATGTAGAACAGCTCGTTGTCCAGGCCCGCATACCCCGCGGCCATGGAGCGCTTGTTCACGATCACGGTCTTGGCCTTGTAGGCCTCCAGAATGGGCATGCCGTAGATGGGCGAGCCCTTCTGCAGCGCGGCCGGGTTCACCACGTCGTTGGCGCCGAGGATGATGGCCACGTCGGCCTGGCCGAACTCGCCGTTGATGTCTTCCATCTCGAACACCTGGTCGTAGGGCACCTCGGCCTCGGCCAGCAGCACGTTCATGTGGCCCGGCATGCGCCCGGCCACCGGGTGGATCGCGTACTTCACGGTGATGCCTTTTTCGGTGAGCTTGTGCGCGAGCTCTTTCACCGCGTGCTGTGCGCGCGCCACCGCTAGGCCGTAGCCGGGCACGATCACCACGGTTTCGGCGTTGCCCAGGATGAAGGCCGCGTCGTCGGCGCTGCCGCTCTTGGCGGTGCGCTGCACGCCCCCGCCGGCCGCCGCGGCACCGGCGTCACCGCCGAAGCCCCCCAGGATCACGCTGATGAACGAGCGGTTCATGGCCTTGCACATGATGTAGCTCAGGATCGCGCCCGAGCTGCCCACCAGCGAGCCGGCGATGATCAGCATGCTGTTGTTGAGGCTGAAGCCGATGCCCGCGGCCGCCCAGCCCGAGTAGCTGTTGAGCATGGACACCACCACCGGCATGTCGGCGCCGCCAATGGGGATGATGATGAGCACGCCCAGGACGAAGCCCAGCGCGATCACCAGCACGATGTCCATCCAGCTCTGCGAATGCCAGAAGCCGAAGACGAAGAAGGCCGTGGCCAGACCGAGCGCGAGGTTGAGCTTGTGCTGGCCCGGGAAGGTGACGGGCGCACCCTGGAACAGGCGGAACTTGTACTTGCCCGAGAGCTTGCCGAAGGCGATCACCGAGCCGCTGAAGGTGACCGCGCCGATGAAGGCGCCCAGCGCGAGTTCGATGCGGTTGCCACCCGGGATCGGCAGGTCGCGCCCGGCGATGCCGAAGGCCCAGGGCTCGGCCACCACGGCCACGGCAATGCACACCGCGGCCAGGCCGATCATGCTGTGCATGAAGGCCACGAGCTCGGGCATCTTGGTCATCTCGACCTTCTTGGCCATGACCGCGCCGATGCCGCCGCCCACCACCAGGCCGCCAAGCACGTAGACCATGCCCTGCGCCTTGCCGCCCGACAGCTCGACGATGAGCGCCGCGGTGGTGAGCACCGCGATGGCCATGCCCGTCATGCCGAAGACGTTGCCGCGGATCGAGGTGGTGGGGTGGCTCAGACCCTTCAGGGCCTGGATGAAGCAGACCGAGGCGATCAGGTAGAGCAGGACGACGAGGTTCATGCTCATGCTTGCTCTCCCGCGCCGGCCTTGGGCGCCTTCTTCTCTTTCTTCTTGAACATCTCGAGCATGCGCCGCGTGACCAGGAAGCCACCGAACACATTCACCGCGGCCAACGCCACGGCCAGCACACCCATGGTCTTGCCCAGCGGGGTCTCGGTGAGCGCGGCCGCGAGCATGGCGCCCACGATCACGATGGCCGAAATCGCGTTGGTCACCGCCATCAGCGGCGTGTGCAGCGCAGGCGTGACGTTCCACACCACGTGGTAGCCCACGTAGATGGCGAGCACGAAGATGATGAGGTTGATGAGGGTGGGGGAGACGGCGTCCATGTCACTTCCTTTTGACTTCACCGGCCTGGGTCATGAGACAGGCGACCACGATGTCGTCGTCCATCGGCACCTGCACCGCGGCCGCGTCCTTGGGGCAAACGAGCTTGAGGAAGTCGAGCACGTTGCGCGCATAGAGCGCGGAGGCGTCGGCCGCCACGCGCGCGGGCAGGTTGGTCTCGCCGATCAGGGTCACGCCGTGCTTGACGACCGTCTTGTCGGCCTCGGTGAGCGGGCAGTTGCCCCCCACGCCGTTGGGGCCCTTGCCGGCCGCAATGTCCACGATCACCGAACCCGGCTTCATGCTTTTCACCATGTCTTCGGTGATCAGCGTAGGCGCGGCGCGCCCCGGAATGAGCGCGGTGGAGATGACCACATCGGCCAGCGCCACGCGCTTGGCCACCTCGGCGGCCTGGCGCTGCAGCCAGCTCGGCGGCATGGGGCGCGCATAGCCGCCCACACCTTCGGCCGCCTCTTTTTCTTCGGCGGTCTCGTAGGGCACATCAATGAACTTGCCGCCCAGCGACTCGACCTGCTCCTTCACGCTCGGGCGCACGTCGGAGGCTTCGATGACCGCGCCCAGCCGCTTGGCGGTGGCAATCGCCTGCAGGCCCGCCACGCCCACGCCGAGGATGACCACGCGCGCGGCCTTCACCGTGCCGGCGGCCGTCATGAGCATGGGGAAGAACTTGGGGTAGGCGTTGGCCGCGGCGATCACGGCCATGTAGCCCGCGATGTTGGCCTGCGAGGACAGCACGTCCATGCTCTGGGCGCGCGTGGTGCGCGGCGCGGCTTCGAGCGCGAAGGCCGTGAGACCGGCCGCGGCCAGCGCCCGCAGGCCGTCGGCGTCGAAGGGGTTGAGCATGCCCACCAGGGTCGCGCCCGGCTTCATCTGCGCCAGCTCGGCCGGCTGCGGGCTGCGCACCTTGAGCACCAGGTCGGCGCCCAGGGCGCCGGCGGCGTCGGTGATCTGGGCACCCACGGCCTCGTAGGCCGCATCGGTGGCGCTGGCCGCGAGACCGGCGCCGGCCTGCACGCGCACGGTGTGGCCCTGGGCCACAAGTTTCTTGGCCGTCTCGGGCGTGACGGCCACACGGGTCTCGCCCGCCAGGGTCTCAGCGGGTACGCCGATGAGCATGGGTGTCTCCTCGCTCGGGGAAGTGAATTTTGCGGGCAAGCTTAACTGAAAGCTTTTTGAAAGCCTGGGGCGGCAGGCACGCCGCCGATAATTCTGCGATGAGCGAACGATGGAAACCCAGCGTCACCGTGGCCGCGGTGATCGAACGCGATGGCCGCTACCTGCTGATCGAGGAGCACACGCCCGAAGGCCTGCGGCTCAACAACCCCGCCGGTCACCTCGACCCCGGCGAAAGCCCCGAGCAGGGGGTGGCGCGGGAGACGCTCGAAGAAACCACCCACCGCTTCAGGCCCACCGCGCTGGTGGGCGTTTACCTCTCGCGCTTCCAGCGCGGCGACGACGACATCACCTACCTGCGCTTCGCCTACTGCGGCGAGCTCGGCGACGCGGTGCCGGGGCGCACGCTGGACCACGGCATCGTGCGCACGCTGTGGCTCACGCCCGACGAGGTCCGCGCCCAGCAGGGCCGCTTGCGCAGCCCGCTGGTGCTGCAATGCATGGAAGACCACCTCGCGGGCCGGCGCTTTGCGCTCGACGCCGTGCACACCGACGCCTCGGTGTGGGCGCTCAGGCGCTGAACTGGGGCTGCCGCGTGCCGAGCCGCGCCACGCGGCGGCGGCTCGCCATGGGGTACAGCGGCAACAGCAGGCTGAAGCACGTGCCGTGGCCGACGCGCGAGCGCACGCTCAGCCGGATGCCCAGCAGACGCGCGGCGTGTTTCACCACCGCCAGCCCGAAGCCCACGCCGCCATCGGCAGCGACGCCGCCATCGTCGCGGTAGTGCGGGCCGCCCGCCGCGGCCAGCCCGACCGGGTCCAGGCCGGGGCCCGTGTCCCAGACCTGGAGCAGCAGTTGCTGGCCACGCCGGCGGCACGACACGAGCACGCCGCCGCGCTCGGTGCAGTGCACCGCATTGGCCACGAGGCTGTCGAGCATGCGCTCGAGCAGCAGGGCGTCGGTGTGCACGCACTCCAGGCTCGGGGTCACGGTCCAGTGCAGGCCGCGCGCCTGGGCCTGCGGGCCGTACTGGCGGTCGATGCGCTCGAGCATGGCCTGCATGGAGAACACCGCCAGGCGCGGCCGCAGCGCGCCGGTTTCCAGGCGCGCGACCGTGTCGAGGGTGTCGAGCAGGGCGTCGGCCGATGCGAGGGCATGGCGCATCTGTGAAAGCAGCACCGCCGGGCTGCGCGCCGCACGCTGCTGCTCGAGGCTTTGTGTGGTGAGGCTCATGGCGTACAGCGGCTGCCGCAGGTCGTGCGCCACCGCGCTCAGCAGGCGCGAGCGCTCGTTGCGCAGACGCTCGGCCAGGGCATGTTCCATCTGCTCACGGGCCGCTGCGGCCTGCCCCGCCGAGCGCGCGCGGCGGTGGCGGATAGCCCGGTGGCACAGCAGCGCCAGACCCACCCCCAGGAGGATCAGCAGCGCGACGACCCAAGAGACCGTGGCCTCACCGCCCGCGACCAGACCTTCGAACCGAATGTCCATGCCTCCCTTCCAGTCCGCCCGCGCAGTGGCGGCGCCACGGCACAGGAAAACAACAGTATTCGAGCCGGGCAGGGCACACTCAATACCTCGTCCGCAGTAGCGGATCGGCCGGCCTTCGCCAGCGCGACCAGCGGCGTACAGTGCGGCCTGTCCGCCGACCGACCGCCATGAACACCCACCGCGACCTGCCGCCCGACGATCCGCTGCGCCAAGCCCTGCACGACGAGGTGCATGCGCGGCCATCCGCGCTCATTCCGCTGCCGGCCCTGATCGCTTTCGTGGCGGTGCTCAACGACGGGGTGGACCGCGCCCAGGAGCTCGAGCACCTGCGCCGCCTGCCCGGCCAGGCCGACCTGCAGGCCAGCGACCTGAACAACCACTTCCTGCGGCTGCAGCTGCCCGACGGGCGCACGCTCAAATGGGAGCGCCACACCGAATTCACGCGCTACTCGCTGGTACAGCCGCTGCCCGAGGGCATGGGCCTGGGCGCGAGCGAGCCCGCGCTGCACAGCACGCTGGCGCTGCCGCCCGGCTGGCTCAACGGCATCCCCGGTCGCACCGTGGCCGCCATCCTGCTGGCCATGGTGGTCGCCGATCTGCCCGAGCAGACGGCCGACGCCCAGGCGCGGCTGATGCGCCCGGCCCAGCACTGGTTCGGTGACCGCACGGTGGTGGCCTCGCAACTCGGCGGGGGGCACTCGTGGGCGGTGACCGACTTCCGGCTGCGGGCCTCGGGCTTCGAGCACATGCTGGTCGTGGCCCCGCCCGACACCAGCGCCTCGCGCGCGGGCCGCACCTCGCAGCGATTGCTGGAGCTCGAGACCTACCGCCTCATGGCCCTGCGCGGCCTGCCCGTGGCCAAGGCGCTGTCGCCCATGCTGGCCGAGGCCGAGGCGCGGTTGGCCGCCATCACCGCGCAACTCGAACACAAGAGCCTGAACGAACAGGACCTGCTCGACCAGCTGGTGGCGCTGGCCGCGCGCGTGGAGCGCGCCACGGCCGAGCACACCTACCGCTTCGCGGCCACGCGCGCCTACGACGCGCTGGTGGCACAGCGCATCGGCGAGCTGCGCGAGCGCCCCATCCCGGGCACCCAGACCGTGGGCGAGTTCATGCGGCGCCGGCTCTCACCGGCCATGGCCACGGTCGCCGCGAGCGAAGGAAGGCTGGGATCGTTGTCGGAGCGCATCACGCGCACCAGCGCGCTGCTGCGCACGCGCGTGGACATCGCCACCGAGGCGCAGAACCAGGAGCTGCTGGCCAAGCTCACACGCGGCCAGGAACTGCAGCTGCAGCTGCAGACCACGGTGGAAGGCCTGTCGATCGCGGCGATCTCGTACTACGTGATCAGCCTGCTGCTTTACGTGGGCAAGGGCGCCAAGGCCGCAGGCCTGCCTGTCCACCCCGAGATGGCCGCGGCCGCGCTCGTGCCGCTGGTGCTGTGGGCCACCTGGCGCACCACGCGCAAGATCCACGAGAAGCTCGGGGGCTCGTTGCACCCCGGACAGGGCGGGGTCAAGCCGCCTGCGCCACCGGCGGGCTGAAGGCCTCGTCGCCCGAGGCGGCCTCGGTCACGATCACGCCGCCGCCCAGACAGACCTCGCCGTCGTAGAGCACGGCGCTCTGGCCCGGTGTCACGGCCCACTGGGGCTGCTCGAAACGCAGTTCGAAACCCTCGGTACCCAGCGGCTCGACGGTGCAGACCGCATCGGCCTGGCGGTAGCGCGTCTTTGCGCCCAGCGCGCCGGCGGCGGGCGGTTCGCCCGCGGTCCAGCTCGCGTCGTGCGCGCGCAGGCGCGACGTGAGCAGCCAGGGGTGGTCGTGGCCCTGCACGGCCCACAGGGTGTTGTGCGCGATGTCCTTGCGCGCCACGAACCAGGGCTCGTGCTCGCTGCCGCCCTTTTGCGCGCCCTTGGCCTTCACGCCGCCGATGCCCAGGCCCTGGCGCTGGCCCAGGGTGTAGAAGCTCAGGCCCACATGTTCGCCGATGGTGCGGCCGCGCGGGTCCTTGATGGGCCCCGGAGCGCTCGCGATGTAGCGGTTGAGGAATTCGCGGAACGGTCGCTCGCCGATGAAGCAAATGCCGGTGCTGTCCTTCTTCTTCGCATTGGGCAGACCGATCTCGGCCGCGATGCGGCGCACCTCGGTCTTGGGCAGTTCGCCCACGGGGAACATCGTCTTCGACAGCTGTGCCTGGTTGAGGCGGTGCAGGAAGTAGCTCTGGTCCTTGAGCGGATCGAGGCCCTTGAGCAGCTCGAAGCGGCCGGCGCGCTCGCGCACCCGCGCGTAGTGGCCGGTGGCGATCTTCTCGGCCCCCAGGCGCATCGCGTGATCGAGGAAGGCCTTGAACTTGATCTCGGCGTTGCACAGGATGTCGGGGTTGGGCGTGCGCCCCGCCTGGTACTCGCGCAGGAACTCGGCGAACACGCGGTCCTTGTACTCGGTGGCGAAGTTCACGTGCTCGATGTCGATGCCCAGCACGTCGGCCACGCTTGCGGCATCGAGCCAGTCCTGGCGGCTGCTGCAGTACTCGCTGTCGTCGTCGTCTTCCCAGTTCTTCATGAAGATGCCGACGACCTCGTGCCCCTGCTGCTTGAGCAGGTACGCGCTCACCGCGGAGTCCACGCCCCCGCTCAAGCCCACCACGACGCGCTGTTTCGATGCCATGGGGCGGGATTATCCCCGCCGTGCCTCGACCCCAGGGCCGGCAGGGGCGAGTACTTAAGGCCCCATTCAGGCGCTTCGCCTGGAATCCCGCCACCCGCATGTGCGGGGGACACCGAAACCAACACCATGAAATCGATCGCCGTCGCCGTCGCCGCCCTCAGCCTCGCCCTTGCCGGTGCCGCCGTGGCTGGCCCCACCTGCACCACCAGCAAGGAAGGCTGGAAGCCCGAAGCCGCCTTCAAGCAGGACCTGCAGGCCCAGGGCTATCAGATCAAGGTCTTCAAGGTCACCAAGGGCAACTGCTACGAGATCTACGGCACCGACAAGACCGGCAAGAAGGTCGAGATCTATTTCGACCCCGTGTCGGGCAAAGCGGTGAAATCCGAATGAGCGAAGCGCCACGGGCCGAACGGGTCTGGGACCCGTTCGTGCGGGTGTTCCACTGGTCGCTGGTCACTTGCGTGGTGCTCAACCAGTGGGTGCTCGAAGAAGGCGACCCGCCGCACGAGTGGGCGGGCTACACCGCCGCGGGGCTCGTGGGCCTGCGCGTGCTGTGGGGCTTCATCGGTACGCGCCACGCGCGCTTCGCCGATTTCTGGCCCACGCCGCAGCGCGTGCGCCAGCACCTCGCCGCGCTCGGCCGTGGCGAGCACCTGCACACGCCGGGCCACAACCCGCTGGGTGCGCTCATGATGCTCGCGCTCATGGGCCTGGTGCTGCTGCTGGGCTTCACGGGCTGGCTGCAGGGCACCGACCGCTTCTGGGGCAACGAAGCCGTGCAGGAGCTGCACGAAGGGCTCGCCGAGGCGCTGCTCTGGCTCGCCGGCCTGCACGCGGTCGCTGCCCTGGTCATGGGCCGGCTCGAACGCACCCGCCTGGTCAAAGCCATGGTCACCGGCGTGAAGGAGCGCTACTAGACTCCGCGCATGCCCGCGCCGCCAACCATCGACCCCGCCGAGGTGGACTTCACCGCCATCCGCGCGCAGGGCGCGGGCGGGCAGAACGTGAACAAGGTCAGCAACGCGGTGCATCTGCGCTTCGTGGTGCGCAGCTCGTCGCTGCCCGAGGCGGTGAAGGCGCAGCTGCTCGCGCTGCACGACACCCGGCTCACGCAAGAGGGCGTGATCGTCATCAAGGCCCAGGGCAGCCGCAGCCTCGAGCGGAACAAGGCCGAGGCGCTCGCGCGCTTGCAGGCCCTGGTCGACGCCGCGGCCGTGGTGCCCAAGCAGCGACGCGTCACGCGGCCCACGCGCGCCTCGCGCGAACGCCGGCTCGAAGGCAAGGCCCAGCGCGCCTCGGTCAAGCGCAGCCGCGGCCGTTTGAGCGGCCTCGACTGAGCCCGCCTTCCCCCAGGCGGGGGAGGCTTAAGGACTTTTTAGCAAGCGCTTAAGCCCTATTTAGCGGCGCGCCCAGGGCCGTCTGCGGAGACTTCCCGGCATGGCGCGGCGGTGCATGGGGCACCCCCGGCCAACCCCCATGCCGGCCGGGGCCGGCGCTTCAGGAACCACCATGCAATCGAACGCCATCGAATTCAACGCCATCGCCGCGACCGCCCGCACGGGCGAGGGTCGCTTCAACCTGTACGCGGGCATCCACAAGGCGCTGCGCCACACCATGACGGACACGCTGATCGCGCTGGGCCGCACCGACGCGGCCGACGAAGCCGCGCTGCGCAACGCCTGCGACCGCATGGTGGAGCTCATGGAGATGTGCGAGCGCCACCTGGAGCACGAAAACCGCTTCATCCACACCGCGTTGCAGCTGCGCTGCCCCGGCGTGTGTGATGCGGTGGCCCGCGAGCACGAGGACCACCTGCGCGCCACGCAACAGCTGAGCGCGGCCGCCCGCGGCATGGCCGCCGTGCCCGCGGAGCAGCGTGCCAGTGCGATGCATGCGCTGTACCTCGCGTTGGCCCTGTTCGTGGCAGACAACCTGCAGCACATGCATGCCGAGGAAACGCGGCACAACGCCGCGCTCTGGGCCGCCTACGACGACCTCGAACTCATCGCCCTGCACGACGCGCTGGTGGCCAGCATCCCGCCCCAGGAAATGATGCAGACGCTGCACTGGATGCTGCCGGCCGTGAACGCGACCGAGCGCCTGGGCCTGCTCAACGACCTGCAGGCCAAGGCGCCCGCCCCGGTGTTCGACGCGGTGCTGGACCTCGCGCGCCTGCGCCTGAATCAGCCCGACTTCGCCCGGCTCGCGCGCGGCGTCAACCTGCCGCCGGTGCCGGGGCTGGTGGTCTGAGCCTCAGTCGCTCTCGATCAGTTCGACCGGCGCAAGCGCGTCGAAGCGGAAGCAGCCGCGGCCGGTCTTCTGCAGGCGCAGCGACGGGCACTGCTCGGTCAGGCGGCGGTGCAGCAGCAGCAGCCGCGCCTCGAGGTTGTCGCTGACGTCGGGCAGCCCCAGCGAGGCGTCGAGCCGCAGTTCGCGGTTGGTGAACTCGTGGCGGCCCTCGCGGTGATGGGTCAGCAGCTTCCACAGGATCGCGCCCGCCACGCCCTTGATGAGGTAGGCGTTGTTGACGAACACGCTGTCGTCGCGCCGGTAGCGGCGCACGCGCAGCGGTGCGGCCGCGGGTGCCACGGCTTGCGGCGCGTTGGCGTCGGGCTCGCTGCCGCAAGGCTCCTCGCTTTCGTGCATGAGGTCGATGCCCGCGGCCAGTTGGCCGCCGAGCGCCACGAGCAGGTCTTCGTCTTCGTGGTTGAAGCGCATTTCCTGCCCGCACTCGACGAACAGCACGCCCACCACGCGCCCCGCCGACGCCAGGGGCACCGCGAGCTGACTGCCCGGGCGCGCCAATCCGGGGTAGGCAATCTCGGCCTGGGCGTCGCGGCCGTAGCCGCCGAGAACGGCCTGGTTGTAGAGCGCGGCGCTCGTCATGTGGTTGATGCGCAGCGGCGTGGCCGCGCGCGCGGCCACGCCGATCACGCCCTGCCCGAACGGGATCTCGGAGCCCACGCCCGAGGGCGTGTAGCCGCGGCTGGCCACGGTGTAGAGCCGGCCCGCGGCGCTATCGGCGATCAGCACCATGGCCTGCGGCATGTCGAGCTCGTGCTGCAGCACGTCGAGCGCCGCTTCGATCAGCGCATCGAGCGTGCGCGCGGCCCCGAGCCGCTGGCTGGCGCGGCTCAGCACCGGCAGGGCCGCGGGCCGGGCCTGCGGCGCCGGCAGCGGCGAGGGGTGGGGCGCCACCGGCACGCGCTCGATGGCCAGCACCTCGTGGATGTCGGCGCCGCGCAGCACGAACACCTCGTCGAGACCACTGTGCGAGGCGATGCCCGCGAGCTGCGCCTTCATGCGCTCGAACACCGCGCCACCGGTTTCCGTGCGCAGGTAGCGCAGGTGCAGGCGGTAGAAGGCCATGCTGATCGGGTGCACCAGCAGCACCGTCGAGCGGGGATGCGCGAGCAGGTTCTGCCGCGTGCGGTTGAAGAACTGGAAGGACAGCGCCACGTGGCGCTCGTCCACGTGGTGCACCTGGGACAGGTAGGCCACGTTCGGCGTGCCGTCGGCGGCCACGGTGGCCATCACCGCGGGGACAGCGCCCTCGAGCGCGGGCCGCAGTTCGTCCATGCTGCCGCGTTCGAGGCGCGCGAGGTCCAGTGGGGCGTTCATGGCAGGTGCGTCGCGGCGTTCAGTGGGCCGACACCTGGCGCCCGGCCTGCGGGCCCGGGGTCTGGTCGTAGGCCTCGTCGGGCTCGAACTCCACGGCCACCAGGTCGCCCGGGGCGTGGGCCAGCAGCGCGTGCGCGCACACCGGCGCGAAGCCCACGGCCGCCACCTCCTCCTCCATCGAGCGCAGATAGCGTTCGAGGTGGGGGGTGTCGTCGGCGCGGGTTTCGCGGATGCGCACGCGCCGGCTCTTGAACTGCACCGTGAGGTGGGTGCTGGGCTGGCTGAAGACCGCGGCGAGCCGGCCGCTGCTGGCGATGTCGGCCAGCAGCTGGGCGGCCTGGGCGCGCCCCAGGTAGGCGGTGATGCGGCGGCCCTCGTCCTCGATGCGGCTGCCCACGGCACGCATCACGCTGGGCGTGAGCGCGGGGTCGCAGCTGCAGAGCATGAGCGACACCCCCTTGGCCATCATGGCCAGGAACTCGGGCTTGAGGGGTGGAAGGGGCTTGTCCAAGGCGGCCACCGGCGGTTGGCGCGGATCATAGTCAGGCTTTGGTCACCGTCCAAGCACCGCGGCGCTTGCTTTTTCGCACGATCGTGCGCAGAATGCGCCGCCATGGACGCCCGGACCCAGAAAAGCGAAATGACGCGCGCCGCCATCGTCGGCGCCGCGCTCGACCTGGCTTCGGCTGAGGGCCTGGAGGCCATCACGCTGCAGGCGGTGGCCGATCGCATCGGACTCTCCAAGAGCGGCGTGTTCTCGCGCGTGGGCTCGCGCGAGGCGCTGCAGAAGGCCGTCATCGAGGAGTTCGGGCGCCGCTTCCTGGCCGACGTGTTCGTGCCAGCCATGCAGGCACCCAAGGGCCTGCCGCGCCTGGGCGAGATCGTGCGCCGCTGGCTGATCCGGCTGCGCGACGTTGAGGCCCACACCGGCTGCCTCTACACCTCGGGCGCGTTCGAACTCGACGACCGCGAGGGCGAGCTGCGCGATCTGCTGCTCAACGAGGTCACGCGCTGGCGCGCGGCCCTGCGGCGCACGGTGCTGCAGGCCATCGAGGCCGGCCACCTCAAGGCCGACACCGACCCCGAGCAGCTCGTGGGCGAGATCTGCAGCCTGGCCATCGGCTTGGTGCACGACGTGCGCTTCCTGCGCGACCCGCGCGCCGCCGAGCGCGCCCAGGCCACCTGGGACCGGCTGTTGCGGACCTACCAGCGCTGATCCCGGCCCGGCGCTTTTTTTTGACCATCTTTCGCACGATTGTGCGAATTCAGGAGAACCGCATGAACGATGCCCCGCTGCAAGCCGCCTCCGCCTTCTACGCCACGGCCCCCGGCACGCGCTGGATGCGCTGGGCCCTGGGCCTGTCCGAGCGCCTGTGGCCCTCGCTCGCGCTGCGCGGCGCCTACCGCCTGTTCGGCACCCCACTGCCGCCGCGCTGGCTGCACCGCCAGCGGCCCGAACTGGCGGGCTGGCTGGCCAGCGAATGGGCCTTCGAGCAGGCCAGCCTCACGCTCTACCTGCCGCCGCCCGGCCCGCACGGGCCGCTGGTGCTGCTGCTGCACGGCTGGGGCGGCCACGCGGCACAGATGCTGCCGCTGGCGCAGGCGGTGGCGGCGCAGGGGCTCCGGCCGGTGCTGATCGATCTGCCCGCGCACGGCCGCAGCCGTGGCAGCACCAGCAACCTGCCGCAATTCGCGCGCGCCATCGAGTACGCCACCGCACGCCTGCTGCAGCAGGGGCACGCGGTGCACGGCGTGGTCGCGCATTCGCTGGCGGCCAATGCGCTGGCCCATGCCGCGGCGCGCGGCCTGCCGGTGGCGCGGCTGGCGCTGCTGGCGCCACCCGCGTCGCCGCTGGCCTACACGCGCCTGTTCGCCGCGGTGTTCGGGCTGACGGAAGCCACGCGACAGCGCCTGCAGCAGCGCGTGGAAGCGCGCGAGGGCATCCTGATGCGCCAGTTCGAACCGGCCGCGGTGGGGCCGCGCGTGGCCCAGCCCACGCTGATCGTTCACGACCGCGAAGACCGCATCAACCGCTTCGCCGACGCCGAGGCGTTTCGCGACGCGATCGCCGGGGCGCGCCTCGTCGCCACGCAGGGCCTGGGCCACACGCGCCTGCTGCGCGACGCCCAGGTGGCGCAGGCGGTGACTGACCACCTGCGGCGCTGAGGCCGGCGCTGCTCAGCGGCCGGTTTCGCTGGGCGCGCGGCTCAACGCGTTGTTCTGGTCGACCACGATGCGCACCAGCCGCATGAATTCCGCGCGCTGGCGTTCGGTCAGCGGCGCGAGGATGAGTTGCTGCGCCGACAGCATGGCCGGCACCGCCTCGGCCAGCAGGCGCTCGCCCTCGGCGGTGAGCCAGAGCTGGCGCGCGCGGCGGTCGGTGGGCGCGGTGCGCCGCTCCATGGCGCCACGCTGTTCGAGCCGGTCGATCACGCCGCCGGTGGTCGAGGTGTCGAGCGCGATGCTGCGGGCGAGCGTGCGCTGGTCGATGCCGGGCTGGTTGGAGACGGTCTGCAGCGCCGCGTATTGCACCGGCGTCATGCCCAGGCCCGACAGCTCCTGCAAAAAGATGCCCACCGAGATCTGGTGCAGCCGGCGGATGTAGTGGCCCGGCTGGTCGTCGATGTTGACGCTGGTCGGCTCGGGAGTTGTCATGTCGGCACACGGTGAAAAGGTGGACACGATGCTATCAGAGCACTTATGATGAGTGTACTGACTATCAGTGTGCAATCTTTCAGAGGAGACACGCATGGCAACCACAGCCAGCGATCTGCCGGTGCTCGTGGCCGGCGGCGGCATCGGCGGCCTTGCCGCCGCCCTGGCCCTGGTGCGGCAGGGCTTTCGGGTGCAGGTGTTCGAGCAGGCGCCCGAGATCGGCGAGATCGGCGCCGGCATGCAGCTCGGCCCCAACGCCTTCTGGGCCTTCGACGCGCTCGGCGTGGGTGAGGCGGCACGCTCGCGCGCGGTCTACATCGACGAGATGGTGATGACCGACGCGATCGACGAAACCACCATCGGCCGCGTGCCCACGGGCGAGGCCTTCCGCCAGCGTTTCGGCAACCCCTATGCGGTGATCCACCGCGCCGACGCGCACGGCTCGCTGCTCGAAGGCGTGCAGAAAGCCGGCGACCGCGTGGGCTTTCACACCGCCACGCGCATCGAGCGCATCGAGCAGGACGCCGAGGGCGTGACCGTGTACGACCAGCGCGGCCAGGCCTACCGCGGCCAGGCGCTGATCGGCGCCGACGGCGTGAAGTCGGTGGTGCGCCAGCAGTTCGTGGGGGACCCCGCGCGCGTCACGGGCCACGTGGTCTACCGCGCTGTGGTCGACAAGGCCGACTTCCCCGAAGACCTGCGCTGGAACGCGGCCAGCCTGTGGGCCGGCCCCCACTGCCACCTGGTGCACTACCCGCTGCGCGGCGGCGAGCAGTACAACGTGGTGGTCACCTTCCACAGCCGCGAGGCCGAGGAATGGGGCGTGCGCGACGGCAGCAAGGAAGAGGTGCTGAGCTACTTCCAGGGCATCTGCCCGAAGGCGCGCCAGCTCATCGAACTGCCCAAGAGCTGGAAGCGCTGGGCCACGGCCGACCGCGATCCCGTCGAGCGCTGGAGCTACGGCCGCGTGACCCTGCTGGGCGACGCCGCCCACCCCACCACGCAGTACATGGCGCAGGGCGCCTGCATGGCGATCGAGGACGCGGTGACGCTGGGCGAGGCCTTGCGCGTGCACGGCGGCGACTTCGAGAAGGCGCTCGACCTGTACCAGCGCTCGCGCATCGCGCGCACCGCGCGCATCGTGCTGAGCTCACGCGAGATGGGTCGCATCTACCACGCCAAGGGCGTCGAACGCCTGGTGCGCAACGACCTCTGGCGCGGCCGTTCGCCCGAACGCTTCTACGATGCGATCGAATGGCTGTACGGCTGGCGTGTCGAGACCTGCCTGGCCCCGCACTGAAACGGAGATCCCGCATGAACGACCTCGGACGCCTCGAAGACCTGCCCGCCGACTACGTGGCCGCGCTGCGCGAGCGCAACCTGGTGCCGCTGTGGCCCAGCCTGCGCGGCGTGCTGCCGCCGCAGATCCCCACGCGCCAGACCCAGCCCACGCACTGGGCCTACCGCGACATCAAGCCGCTGCTGCTCAAGGCCGGCGAACTGACCCCGATCGAGAAGGCCGAGCGCCGCGTGCTGGTGCTCGCCAACCCCGGCCACACGCTCGAGAAGATGCAGGCCAGCGCCGCGCTGTACCTGGGCATGCAGCTGCTGCTGCCCGGCGAATGGGCCCCGAGCCACCGCCACACGCCCAACGCGGTGCGCATGGTGGTCGAGGGCGAAGGCGCGTGGACCACGGTGGACGGCGAGAAGTGCCCCATGAGCCGCGGCGACCTGATCCTCACGCCCACCGGCCGCTGGCACGAGCACGGCCACGACGGCACCGAGCCCGTGATCTGGCTCGACGTGCTCGACCTGCCGCTCATGTACTACCTCGAGGTGAGCTACCACCTCAACGGCGGCCGCCAGCAAACCCTGCTCGGCCGCGGCGACCAGGCCTATGCGCGCGCGGGCCTGGTGCCCACGCCGGTGTTCGGCCGCAGCGGCCAGCGTTACCCCATGCTGCGCTACCCCTGGGCCGACGCCCGGGCCGCGCTGCTGGCGCTGGCGGCCGACCGGCCCGACGCCGAGCACGTGCAGCTCACCTACACCAACCCCGAGTCGGGCGAGGACGCCGAGAACGTGCTGGGCTTTCACGCGCTCATGCTGCGCCCGGGCCAGACGCTCACGCTGCCCGCGCGCTCGCCGGCCTGCGTGTACCACGCGATCGAAGGCCGCGCGCGCGTGAGCGCCGCGAGCCAGGCCTTCGACCTCGCCGAGGCCGACACCTGCTGCATCCCCGGCTACACCGCCACCACGCTGGCCAACGCCTCGGCCAGCGAACCCGCCTTCCTCTTCGTGGCCGACGAATCGCCGCTGCACCGCAAGCTCGGCGTGTACGAAGTGCGTCCCGACAACCAACCGAACATGCCCTGAAGCCCGAGCGCGAAATGCCCCAGTACCTCTTCAACCCGCCCCCCGTGGCCGCCCTGCCGATCCGCGGCGAATCCACGCTGTTCCCGGTCAACCGCCTGTTCTTTGTGGGCCGCAATTACCACGCGCACGCGGTCGAGATGGGCAAGCCCGTCGACAAGTCGGTCGAGCGCCCGTTCTACTTCACCAAGTCGATCTCCACGCTCACGCCCTCGGGCGCGACCGTGGCCTACCCGCCGGAAACCGGCAACTACCACTACGAGATGGAGCTCGTGGTGGCCATCGGCCGCGCGGGCTTTCGCGTGAAGGCCGAAGACGCGCACGAGCTGGTGTACGGCTACGCGGCCGGCCTCGACATGACGCGCCGCGACCTGCAACTGGTGGCGCGCGACAAAGGCCGCCCCTGGGACCTGGGCAAAGACATCGAGCAGGGATCGGTGTGCAGCGAGATCGTGCCCATGCCCGGGCGCGTGATCGACAGCGGCGCGCTGGAACTGCGCGTCAACGGCGCCGAGAAGCAGCGCTCGGACGTGAACAAGCTGATCTGGGACATCCGCGAGATCATCCAGGACCTCTCGCTCTTCTACCACCTGCAAGCGGGCGACCTGATCTACACCGGCACGCCCGAGGGCGTGGGCCCGGTGGTGGCGGGCGACGTGCTCGAAGGCAGCGTCGAGGGCGTGGGCGGCGTGTCGCTCACCATCGCACCCGCGGCCTGAGCGGCCGCGGCGCCCAGGCGCTGGCTATCATGCCGGCGCATGGCGTCCCCTGAAGAAACCCCGCGCGCACTGCGCTGGCTGCTCTGGCTGGCCGGCAGCGTGTCGCTGGGCCTGGGCCTCGTGGGCGTGGTGGTGCCGGGCCTGCCCACCACCCCCTTCGTGCTGCTGGCCGCGGCCTGTTACGCCAAGGCCTCGCCTCGTCTGCACCGCTGGCTGCGCGAACACCGCTTCTTCGGCCCCATGGTGCGCGACTGGGAGGCCCACCGCAGCCTGAGCCGACGCACCAAGCGCATCGCCCAGGGCAGCATGCTCGTGATGGTGTCGGTCTCGGCCTGGGGCCTGCGCGAGCGGCCCGTGCTGCTCGCCGTGGTGCTGCTCGGCGCGGCGATCGGTGCGTGGGTGGTGGCGCGCATTCCCACGCGCCCGGACGCTTAGGCCTGCGCGCGGCGCGCGAGCACCTCGAACGCGGGCAGGGTCTTGCCCTCGAGCACCTCGAGGAAGGCGCCGCCGCCGGTGGAGATGTAGCCCACGTCTTTCTCGATGCCGTACTTGGCGATCGCCGCCAGCGTGTCGCCGCCGCCCGCGATGCTGAAGGCGCTGCTCTGCGCGATGGCCTGCGCGATGGCCTTGGTGCCGCCTTCGAAGGCCGCAAACTCGAACACGCCCACCGGACCGTTCCACACGATGGTGCCGGCGGCCTTGAGCTGCGCGGCCAGCTTCGCCGCCGTCTCGGGGCCGATGTCCAGGATCAGGTCGTCGTCGGCCACCTCGCTGGCCTTCTTCACCGTGGCCGGCGCGTCGGCCGCGAAACGCTGCGCCACCACCACGTCGGTGGGGATCGGCACCTCGGCGCCGCGCGCCTTCATGGCCTCGATCACGGCCTTCGCGTCGCCCACCAGGTCGGCCTCGGCCAGGCTCTTGCCGATCTGGTGGCCCGCCGCGAGCATGAAGGTGTTGGCGATGCCGCCGCCCACGATGAGCTGGTCAACCTTGCCCGCCAGGCTTTGCAGGATGGTGAGCTTGGTGCTGACCTTGGAGCCCGCCACGATCGCCACCAGCGGGCGCTTCGGGTTGGCCAGGGCCTTGGCGATCGCGTCCATCTCGGCCGCGAGCAGCGGGCCCGCGCAGGCCACCGGCGCGGTCTCGGCGATGCCGTAGGTGGTGCCTTCGGCGCGGTGCGCGGTGCCGAAGGCGTCGTGCACGAACACGTCGCACAGCGCGCCGAGCTTCTTCGCGAGCTCGGGGCTGTTCTTCTTCTCGCCCACGTTCAGGCGGCAGTTCTCGAGCAGCACCACCTCGCCCGGCGCCACGGTGAAGCCGCCGTCGACCCAGTCGGCCACCAGGCGCACGGGCTGGCCCAGCAGCTCGGCCAGGCGTTCGGCCACGGGGGCCAGGCTGTCTTCGGGCTTGAACTGGCCTTCGGTGGGGCGGCCCAGGTGCGAGGTGACCATCACGGCCGCGCCGGCGTCGAGCGCCATGCGGATGGCGGGCACGCTCGCGCGGATGCGCGTGTCTTCGGTGATGCGGCCGGCATCGTCCTGCGGCACGTTGAGGTCGGCGCGGATGAACACGCGTTGGCCTTTGACTCGGCCACTGGAACACAGGTCGGAGAAGCGGATGAATGCGGACATGGTGGGCGGGCGTGGTGCTGCGTCAGACGAAACCCGCATTGTAGGAAGGGCGCCTGCGGCGCCCTGGAGATCAGCCGGCGCTGCGCGCGCAGGGCGACAGCGCGTCGAGCGCGGGCAGGCGCGCACGGGTGCGCACGTCCATGAGGCCGAGCACCGAGTGGAAGTAGTTGTCGTGCGACATCGGTTCAGCCGCGCGCTGGCGCAGGCAGTCCAGCGAGAGGCCGGCGCGTTCGCGCAGGCCGTTCGAGAACCAGGCCACCATGGGCACGTGGGTCTGCTGATCGGGCGCGAAGGCGTAAGGCACGCCGTGCAGGTACAGACCGTTCTCGCCCAGCGACTCGCCGTGGTCGGACACGTAGATCAGGCCGGTGTCGAAGCTGCCGCGGTCGGCCTGGCCCTTGAGCCACTGCAGCGTGAGGTCGAGGAAGTGGTCGGTGTAGGCGATGGAGTTGTCGTAGGCATTGAGCAGCTGCTCCCGCGGGCAGTCGGACAGCGTGGCGCTGCGGCACTCGGGCATGAAGGGCTTGCGGTCGGCGGGCGCGCGCAGCGAGTAGGCCGGGCCGTGGCTGCCCATCTGGTGCATCACCACCACCACGCCGCGCGCGCTGCGCTGCGGGTCGAGCGCGGCGATGCGCCGTTCGAGTCCGTCGAGCAGGGCGGCGTCGAGGCACTCGCTGCCTTCGCACAGCCCCGGCACCGGGTGGTCACCGGCGAAGGCGTGCGGCACACGGTCGCACACGCCCTTGCAGCCGGCCTGGTTGTCCAGCCAGAGCACCGCGAGGCCGGCGCGCTGCAGCACGTCGAGCAGGTTCTGGTGCTCGGGCGGCTGGTCGCCGCCTTCGGCCCGCGTGAGCGGCGAGAAAAGGCAGGGCACCGAGACCAGGGTGTTGGTGCCGCAAGAGCGCACCTGGCTGAAGTTCACGAGCGAGCCCGTGGCCTGCCAGCGCGCGAGCGCGGGCGTGGTGTCGCGCGCATAGCCGTTGAGGCCGAAGTTCTGTGCCCGCGCGGTTTCGCCGACCACCAGCACCAGCAAGGGCGGGCGCGCCTGGTGGGTGTAGCTGGCGCCGAGCACGGCGTCTTCGCCCACCGGCAGCAGCGGCTTCACCTGACGCGGCAGGCGGTTGGCGGCCACGCGCGTCACCGAATACACGGTGTTGAGCGGGTTCGCCATGTAGCGCAGCTCTTTGTGGTTGCGCATCAGCGAGGCCAGGCCCTGGTAGCTGAGCAGGGCCACGACCACGGTCAGCGCCAGGCCACCGAGCACGCCCAGCGCATTGCGCCGCACGCGCGGCCAGGCCCGGCCCCAGAGAGGCGCGCGGCGCCACAGGGCCCACAGCGGCAGGCCGGCCACCGCCAGCAGCGCGGCCGGCAGCTGCCAGGTGAGCAGGTCCCGCACCTCGCGCGCGTCGGTGTTGAGCGCGTTGGCGAGCATGGTGGGGTCCATCACCACGCCGTACTGCCACATGAAATAGCTGTTCGCACCCGCCACCAGCAGCAGCACGCTGGCGGCCACACGGAACACCCGCGGCCAGGCCAGCAACCACAGCAAGGTGGCGATGCCGCCCGCCACCACCAGCCCCAGGCCCACGATCAGCGCCGCACGTTGTGCCAGCGTGCCGCCCAGGCCGTTGATGTGTTGCCACAGCGGCAGGTTGCCGGCGGTGGCCAGCCAGAGCGCGATGCCCCAGACAAAAAACGCGGGGCCCGCGGCGGCGCCGGGCGCGCGGGCGCGATCGGCGCCGGCGAAGCGCCACCAGGTCAACGGAGACCGGATCTGCATGGAAGGCTTTCGGGAGAGGATGAACAACCCCCGGAGCGTCGACGCGCCGCGTTAAGCCTGCCTTAGACCGGCCTCCCAGCGCAGCGTGAAGCGGGTGGTCATGGGCGCCTCCCCCGCATCGATGACCAGGCGCGCTCCGATCTGCTCGGCGATGCGCTCCACCAGGCGCAGGCCCAGACCCAGGCCGCCCGATTCGGCGGGAAGCGGTTCGACGGCATTGGCGCGCCGGCCGTCGTCGCTCACCGACACGCCCTCGGCATCGGCGGTGCGCCAGACCTGCACCACCACCTGCGTGCCGCGCGGCGTGTGGCGCAGCGCGTTCGCGATGAGGTTGCGCAAGGCCAGCTCGAGCAGCAGCGGCTGCGCGCGCACCACCACCGAAGCCTCGGGCTGCACGAGCGAAAGTTCGTGCCCGCTCTCGTGCGCACCCTGCGCGTGCGACGCGATCAGGCGCGCCGCGAGCTCGCCCAGCGCCACATCGTCGCCCGCGGCCCCGGCCGTCTGCCCGCTCTGGCGCTGGGCGCGCGCGAGGTCGAGCAACTGGTTGAGGATGCGGCCCGCGCGCAGGGATTCCTGTTCGAGCTGGGCCAGGCGCTCGGGCGAAGGATCGTGCTGCACCGCACGCGCCTGCAAGGCCAGCGCCGCCAGCGGCGTGCGCAATTCGTGCGCCACGTCGGACGCGAACGCGCGCTCGCGCTGGGCGCGCGCCTGCAGCGTGTCGACCAGGCCGTTGATGGCGCTCACCGTGCTGCCGAATTCGCGGAAGCGGTGCCGGGTGTCGAGGCGCTGGCCAGCAAAGCCATCGAGCGTTTCCACCTCCTGCGACAGCCGATCGAGGGGGCGCAAGCCGCGCCGCACCGTCCACCAGAGCAGCAGCAGCATCACGGGCAGCACCAGCAGCGCCGGCTCGGCCACGTGGGTGGCGATGTCGGCGCCCAGTTCGTAGCGCTGCCGCATGTCGGTGAGCACCAGCACACGGCGGTGACCCGTTCCTTCACCGGTCTGCACCGAAAAGGCCCGCCAGTGGGTGGGCAGTTGGGGCGCGTGCAGCTCGAGCGTGGTGAAGCCCGGCGTGGGCAGGCGGGACGGGTCGATGCCGCCCGCCAGGCCGTGGGTGTCGGTGACCAGGCGGCCCGCGTCCCACACCACCACCGCCACGTCCTGCAGGAATTCGTGCTCCAGGCCGCTCACGCCCTCGAGCGCGCGCGGCGACGCGGGCACCGGCTCGGCCATGAGCCAGAGCTTGGCCACGGCCACCATCTGGCCGTCGGAGAACTTGCGGGCCTCGCGCGACGCGGTGGACCAGGCCTGCGCCACCACCGCGAGCCAGATGACCAGCACCACGCCCAGCGTCCAGCGCAGCAGGTAGTGCCGGAGCAGGCGTTGCGGCGTGGGGGCGTCGCTCATCGGCCTGTGTGGGACGCGGCCGGCTCCGCCGCTTCGCGTGGGATGAAGTAGCCCACGCCGCGCACCGTCTTGATCAGCGACTCGCCGAGCTTGCGGCGCAGGTGGTGGATGTAGACCTCGATCGCGTTGCTTTCCAGGGCCTCGCCGAAGCCGTAGAGCGCCGATTCGAGGCGCGCCTTGGACAGCACCTGCGGACGCGCCTGCATGAGCGTGAGCAGCAGCGCGAACTCCTTGCCGCCGAGTGACACGGGCTGGCCCGCGCGCAGCACGGTGTGGGCGGCGGGATCGATCACGAGCTCGCCGTGCTCGATCAGCGGGTTGCTGCGCCCCCCGGCGCGGCGCAGCATGGCGCGCAGCCGGGCCAGCAGCTCGTTGGCGTCGAAGGGCTTGGTGATGTAGTCGTCGGCGCCGCCGTCGAGACCGCTGATGCGGTCGCTCACCCCGTCGCGCGCGGTCATGATGAGCACCGGCATGTCGCGGCGCGGCAAGGCGTTGCGCCCGGGCGCCGGGGCGGGCTGGCGGCGCAGGCGGGCCAGCAGGTCCAGGCCTTCGCCGTCGGGCAGGCCGAGGTCGAGCAGCAGGACGTCGAAGGGCTCCACCGCCAGCGCGTGCCAGGCGGCGTCGCGCGTGGTGCACAGGTCGACCGCATAACCCGCCTGTTTCAGGGCCACTTCCAGACCGCTGGCGATGCCGGCGTCGTCTTCCACCACGAGTGCGCGCATATCGAGTTGCCTGATATCGAAGAACAAGCGCCCGGATTATGGGCGGGCATCTTAGGCGAGCCTTAACTTTTTAAGTTTCGATTAACCGCGGCGCCCGACAGTGCGCGCCATGCCTTTCCTGTCCTTGCCCGCGGCCGACAGCCGCCCGCTGTCGCGCGCCGCGCTCTGGCTGTGCGGCCTGCTCCTGATCACCCTCTTGTGGGATGTCTCCGGCCTCGACCTGTCCGTGATGCAGGCGATCGGCGACCCCCAGGGCTTCGCCCTGCGCCACCAGTGGCTGCTCGAACGCGTGCTGCACGACGGTGTGCGCCAGGCCATGACCCTGGCCTTCGTGCTGCTGGTTGTGTGGGTGCTGTGGCCCCGCCTGGACCTGCCGCGCCGCGATCGGCTGGCGGTGGTGGCGGTGGTGCTGCTGTCGCTGCTGGCGGTGAACCTGATCAAGAACAAGAGCCTCACCAGCTGCCCCTGGGAGTTGCAGGATTTCGGCGGCGCGGCGCAGTACGTGTCGCACTGGGCCCGGGGCCTGGCCGACGGCGGCGGCGGGCGCTGCTTTCCGGGTGGCCATGCCTCCAGCGGCTTCGCCTTTCTGGCGCTGAGCCTGCCCTGGCTGGCACCCCCGGCCGGGGCCGCGCGGCGGCGCGACATCGGCCGGCGCTGGCTGGCCACGACGCTGGCCATCGGCCTGGTCGCGGGCGTGGTGCAGACCGTGCGCGGCGCGCACTACCCCAGCCACACGCTGTGGACCCTGCTGATCTGCGGCAGCGTGAGCGTCGCGGCCTGGGGCGCCTTCCGGGCCTTCGAGCCGGGCCGTCGCGGAGCCGGGCGCGCGCACCGCCCGCCTTCCTTGCGCAACCTGCTGCGCGTGCTGCGCCCCGTGCTGCTGCCCATGCTCGCCATGCTCGCGGTGCTGTGGCTCTCGCGCATCGGCCTGGCACTGTGGCAGTCGCCCCGCATCGTGGAGGTGCAGGCCTGGGGCCTGGTGTTGCGCCAGGGCCTGCGCTTCGACGGCGTGCTGCTCGGCCTGCTGTGGACCCTGCCCGCGGCGATCACGCCCTGGATGGCCCTGCATCCGGCCAGCGCGCGCGCCTGGGGCCGTTTCCTCTGGGCCTACGGACTGCTCGCGCTCCTGCTGCTGGCGTTCATGGAGTTGTCCACGCCGGCGTTCATTGCGCAGTACGACAGCCGCCCGAACTACCTGTTCGTGGAGTACCTGGGTTACGCGAAGGAGGTCGGCGGCACCCTGGTCAAGGATTACTGGGCGCACCTGCTGGCCGCCCTGGTGCTGCTGCCCGCACTGGCGTTGGGCTACGGCCGCCTGAGCCGGCCCGACCCGGCGCCGGCGCTGCTGCCGCTGTGGCAGGCGGTGCCGCTGTCGGTGCTGCTGCTGCTGTCGCTGGCCATCGCCGGGCGCGGGTCGCTGGGCCACCGGCCGGCCAACCCGGCGAGCGCGGCGCTCACGGCCGACCACCTGGTCAACGAGCTGCCGCTGAACTCGCTCTACACGCTGATGTACGCGATCTACCAGGCGCGCAAAAGCGAAGCCGGCATCACCTACGCCGAGATGCCGCGCGCGCAGGTGCTCGACACCGTGCGCCGCGAGACCGGCCTGCCCGCCGAAGCCTTCACCGACCAGGACCGCCCCACGCGCCACCACAGGGCCAGCCTGCACCCGCGCGCGCGCCCGCTCAATCTGGTGATCGTGCTGGAAGAAAGCCTGGGCGCCGAGTTCGTGGGCCGCATGGGCGGCCTGCCGCTCACGCCCAACCTCGACCGCCTGGCCGACGAGGGCATCTGGTTCGAGCGGCTCTACGCCACCGGCACGCGCTCGGTGCGCGGCATCGAGGCCGTGGTCGCGGGGTTTCCGCCCACCTCGGCCGTGAGCACCGTGAAGCTCGCGAAGTCGCAGCGCGATTTCTTCACCCTCGCGAGCTTCCTGAAGCCGCACGGCTACGAGTCGACCTTCTACTACGGGGGCGAGTCGCACTTCGACAACATGCGCAGCTACTTCATGGGCAACGGCTTCGACCGCGTGGTGGAGCAAAAGGACATGCCGCGCGACGCCTTCATCGGCACCTGGGGCGCGTCCGACGGCGACCTGTTCGACGTGGCCCACCGCGCCTTCGAGGCCCAACCCGCCGACAAACCCTTCTTCGCGCTGGTCTTCACCTCGTCCAACCACGCGCCCTTCGAGTTTCCCGAAGCGCCCTTCACACTGCACGAGCAGCCGCGCGCCACGGTGAACAACGCGGTGAAGTACGCCGACCACGCGCTCGGCCATTTCTTCGAGCAGGCGCGCCGCTCACGCTACTGGGACAACACGCTGTTCCTGGTGGTGGCCGACCACAACTCGCGCGTGTACGGCCCGTCGCTGGTGCCCATCGAACGCTTCCACATCCCGGGCCTGATCCTCGGCGGCCCGGTGAAGCAGCCGCAGCGCATCACCACGGTGGCGAGCCAGATCGACCTCGCGCCCACGCTGGTCTCGCTCATGGGCCTGAGCGGCGAGCGGCCCTGGATCGGCCGCGATCTCAGCGATCCTGCGCAACAACAGCGGCCGGGCCGGGCCATCATGCAGTTCGACAAGACGCAGGCCTACATGGAAGGCAGCGATGTGGCGGTGCTGCAGCCCGACACCTCCGCGCGCACCATGCGCTACGAGCAGGGCCAATTGCGCGACAACCCCGTGGCCAACCCGGCGCTCATCGAAAAGGCCCAGGCCCACGCGCGCTTCGCGCAATGGGCCTACCAGGAAGGCTGGCACCGCTGAGGCGCAGCGCCCGGCCTCACCAGCCCAGGCCCAGGCGCAGCGGCAGGTACACCGCCATGCCGCACACGATGGTGCCGAGCACGCCGCGCCGCCAGAAGAACCAGGCCATGCCGGCCAGGGCCGCGAAGAGGCGGGCGTCGCGCCAGGTGGTGATGAAGTGACCCTGGCTCATCACGACCTCGGGCACCACCACCGCGGCCAGCGCCGCGATCGGTGCGTACTGCAGGCCGCGCTGCGCCCAGTGCGGCAACGACCAGGGCTTGCTCGAGATCAGGAAGAAGCCGCGCGTGAGCACCGTGATGCCGCCCAGCAGCACGATGGTCAGAAAGGTCCAGGGATCGACGTCAAACATGGGCGCTCCCGGGGGCAGCGGGCCGCTGCTGTTCGATCAACAGGCACAAGGCCACCGCGCAGGCAATGGCCACCACGATGTTGAGCTTGAGCGGCAGGGCCCAGGCGGCCACCGCCGCCGCCCCGGCCACGCCCGCGGAAACCATGCGCAGCTTGGAGGTGGCCAGCGAGCAGGTGACGCCGAGCAGCGCGAGGATGCCCGCAAAACCCAGGCCCCAGTGCGTGGGAATCGCGTTGGCCAGCGCGATGCCGAGCAGGCTGGTGCCCATCCACGCGCCGTAGTTCACGGCGCAGTTGCCCATGAGGAAGGCCTCCTGCTGCGCGAGCTCCTCGCGCGTGCGGCCCGGGTGCGGGTACCGGCGCGCAAAGAACACATAGCTCAGGTCGCCCGTGACGTAGCCCGTGGTCAGGCGCTCCCAGCGCGGCAGGTGCATGAGGTAGGGCCGCAGGTGGGCCGAGAACACCACGAAGCGCAGGTTGACGCAAAAGGCCGCCACCAGGATCACCCACAGCGGCGCGCCGGCCGCGATCATGGGCACGGCCGCGAGCTGCGCGCTGCCCGCGTAGACGATGAAGGCCATGAGCACGGCCTCCATCACCGACATGCCCGACTTCACCATGGCCACGCCGGTCATGAGGCCCCAGGCCGAGATGCCCAGCGCCACCGAGGCCTGGTCGCGCACGCCTTCCAGGAACTCGGGGCGTGCGCGGTGTTCGCGCTTGAGGAAGACGATCATGTGGCGGCCCCGAGCCGCTGGCCGCGCGCGATGGGAAAGCCGCGCAGGAAATCGGCCGCGGGCAGGCGCTTGCCACCGGCGCGCTGCAGGCTGGTGAGCCGCAAGGCCCGCTCACCGCAGGCCACCACGATGCCGGCCTCGCCGGCGTCGAGCACCGTGCCCGGTGGGCCCGCGCCGTCGGCCGGCTGCGCGGCCCAGAGCTTGATGGTTTCGCCGCCAAGCGTGGTGCTCGCACCCGGGAAGGGATCGAAGGCCCGCAAGCGCCGCTCGATCGTGGCCGCGGGCAGCGACCAGTCGATCGCGGCCTCGGCCTTGTCGATCTTGTGCGCGTAGGTCACCCCTTCCTCGGGCTGCGGCTCGGCGCGCAGGCCGCCGCAGGCGGCGAGCTCCAGCGCCTCGACGATGAGCCGCCCGCCGAGCGGGGCCAGGCGGTCGTGCAGGCGCGCGGTGGTGTCGTCGGGGTGGATCGGCAGCGCCTCGTGCAAGAGCATGTCGCCGGTGTCCAGGCCTTCGTCCATCTGCATGATGGTCACGCCGGTCTGCGCATCGCCCGCCTCGATCGCGCGGTGGATGGGCGCGGCCCCGCGCCAGCGCGGCAGCAGCGAGGCGTGGATGTTCAGGCAGCCCAGGCGCGGCGCATCGAGCACCCAGCGCGGCAGGATCAGGCCGTAGGCCGCGACCACCATCGCGTCGGCCTGCGCCGCTTCGATCGCCTGCCGCGCGGCCGCGGCGTCGTCGGGGTACTTGCCGTCGAGGCGCAGGCCGCGCGGCTGGGCCACCGCAATGCCGCGCTCGAGCGCGAGCTGCTTGACCGGCGAGGCCTGCAGCTTCATGCCGCGGCCCGCGGGCCGGTCGGGCTGGGACAGCACCAGGGGCACGCGAAAGCCGGCGGCCAGCAGGTGCTCGAGCGCGGTCCGCGCAAACTCCGGCGTGCCGGCGAAGATGATGTTCATGAAAGAGGGGTGCGCGCACCGCGCTCGACGCGCGGCGGGCTCACGAGCGGTCGGGGAAGTCGTTGCTGCGGCGCTCGTCGGTGAACACGAGTTTGCGCACCACACCCTGGGGATCGATGTGCACGTGCGCCTGGCGCGGGTTGTTGAATTCGAGGAAGCGGTAAGTCCAGATGTCGCCCTTGAAGCTCCACACCTGTTCGACCAGCGCGGGGTGGCCCATGTGGCGCAGCACGTCCTCGCGCGTCCAGCGGTCGATCGCGATGTTCTGCTGCATCCAGCCGATGTCGAGCACCTGCTCGACGCGCCGCACCGCACCTCGGGCGTCGAGGTCGACGTTGTAGACCTGCTGGCCCGCGGGCTGGCGCGAGTACTGCAGCCGCGTGCCCTCGGGCAGCGCGTATTCGGCCGTGGGCGGGCCGAGGCGTTCGATCACCTGGGCCCGGGGCGTGCCCGCGGCCAGGCGCTCGGGCATCAGCGCACAACCCGTCACCGTGAGCACGGCGGCGAGCGCGGCGGCCAGGAGAGTGGTGCGGGTCGGGGTGTTCATGCGCGTTCGGCCTCGCGCTGGGCTTTCACCAGCTTGGACTTGATGCGGTTGCGTTTGAGCGGCGACAGGTATTCGACAAACACCTTGCCGACCAGGTGATCCATCTCGTGCTGGATGCACACCGCCAGCAGGCCCTCGGCCTCGATCGTGCGCTCCACGCCTTCGCCATCGAGCGCTCGCACGCGCACCGCGGTCGAGCGCTCCACACCGTCGTAGATGCCGGGCACCGACAGGCAGCCCTCCTCGCCCTTGCGCTTCTCGTCGCTGGCCCACTCGATCACCGGGTTGATCAGCACCATGGGCTGGTCGCGCGACTCGCTCACGTCGATGACGATGAGGCGTTCGTGGATGTCGACCTGCGTGGCCGCGAGACCGATGCCGTTGGCCTCGTACATGGTGGCCAGCATGCGCGGGATCAGCGCACGGATGCGCTCGTCGACCGCTGCCACGGGCTTGGCCACGGTGTGCAGGCGGGGGTCGGGAAAGCGCAGGATGGGCAGGGTGTCGGCGGGGTTCATGAGCGAAGACCAGGGCCGTCGACCGTGCTCAAACGACAACAGGCGGTGGCACGGAGACAGGCGGAAAGTGATGTGGCTATTTTCGCCACTTTTGCGACGGCGCGAAAAACCCTCTCCCCATAAACATTGCGCTGTCAATGGCTTGCGCGCAGAATCAAAGGCAACTTGTCAAGACGCGCGTGAGCGTGGCTGCGTGCAAGGCGGCCACCGCGAGGCCGCCCGACGCCGCCGGAACGCCGCGCCCAGGGGCCCCAGAACATGCCATCGACCACCCGCCTGATCTCCTCCATCGCCAGCGCCGTCGCCTGCCTCTGCACCGCCCAGGCGGTGCTGGCCCAGGGGGGTCCCGTTCCGGCCGAGCAGCGTTACCCTGTCACCCCCGAGCAACGCGAACGCGCCGGCCAGGTGGCCCAGGCGGGCGTGCCGCTTGCCGAGCTCGCACCCAACGCCCCCGACTCACACACGGTGAAGGCCGGCGACACGCTCTGGGGCATTTCGGGCATCTTCCTGCGCAGCCCCTGGCGCTGGCCCGAGCTGTGGGGCATGAACCTCGACGAGATCAAGAACCCGCACCGCATCTACCCCGGCCAGGTGCTCTACCTCGTGAAGGCCAATGGCCGCGCCATGCTGAGCACGCGCCCGGGCGGCGCGGGCGGTGAGCCGGGCACCATCAAGGTGTCGCCGCGCACGCGCTACGAATCGCTGTCCGACGCCGCCATCCCGCCGATCTCGCTGCAATCGATCGAGTCGTTCCTGAACGAGGCGCTGATCATCGATGAAGACACGCTGTCGAGCGCGCCGCGCATCGTGGCCGCCCAGGAAGGCCGTGTGCTGCTGAGCCGCGGCGACCGCGCCTATGCGCGTGCGATCTCGGCCGACGCCCCCAATGCCGCGCCGCTGGCCGTGGTCGATGGCCGCTCGGCGGCCTACCGCGTGTTCCGCAACGCCACGCCGCTGCGCGACCCGTCGACCGACGAAATCCTGGGCTACGAGGCGCAATACCTGGGCAAGGCCAACGTGATGCGCAGCGAAACGCGCCGCGACAGCGTCAACGGCAAGGGCGAGAAGATCAGCGAGATCGTGCCGGCCAGCCTCGACATCACGGCCGCCAAGGAAGAAATCCGCGTCGGCGACCGCCTGCTGCCCGAGCCCGCGCGCGAGTTCAGCAACTACGTGCCGCGCGCGCCGCAGGGCCGCCAGTCCGGGCAGGTCGTGTCGGTGTATGGCAATGCGGTCACCTACGCGGCCCAGAACACCGTGGTCACGATCAACCGCGGCAAGCGCCACGGCCTTGAGCCGGGCCACGTGCTCGCGGTGCTCCGCGAGAGCAACACCGTCACCGACACCACCGACAGCGCACGCCCCGTGCTGCGCCTGCCCGGTGAGCGCAACGGGCTCATGATGGTGTTCCGCACCTTCGATCGTGTCTCCTACGCCATCGTGCTCGACATCGCCGAAGGCGTGAAGGTCGGCGACCTGTTCGTCAATCCCTGAGCCGCATCGCGCATGCCGCGTGACGAGCTGGCCGCCTGGTTGCGGCTGCTCCTGGCGCCCGGCCTGGGCCGCGACGCCGCCCGGCAGTTGCTGGCCCGCTTCGGGCCTCCCGAGGCCATCTGGCAGCACGGCCCGCCCGACTGGCAGACGGTCGTCGGGCAACCGCTGGCCGACGCCCTGGAACACCCGCCCGAGGGCTTCGAAGCCACGGTGGAGGCCCACGCCCAATGGCTCGATGCCGCGCTCTCGCGGCAGGTGCTCACGCTGGGCGATCCCCTGTACCCCGCACGCCTGCTCGACCTGGCCGACCCGCCACTGCTGCTGTTCGTGCAAGGTCGCTCCGACGCCCTCGCGCAGGCCGCGCGGCTCGCGGTGGTGGGCAGCCGCAACCCCACGCCCCAGGGCGAGCAGAACGCGCGCGCTTTCGCACAGGCGCTGGCCGAGGCCGGGCTGTGCATCGTGTCGGGGCTGGCGCTGGGCGTGGATGGCGCTGCGCACGAAGGGGCCTTGGCCGGCGGCGGCTTCACGCTCGCCGTCGTGGGCACCGGCCTCGACCGCGTCTACCCCAGCCGCCACCGCGCGGTCGCCCACCGCATCGCCGAGCAGGGTGCGCTCATCAGCGAGTACCCGTTGGGCACGCCGCCGCTGGCCCACCACTTTCCGCAGCGCAACCGAATCATCGCGGGGCTGGGCCTGGGCACGCTGGTGGTCGAGGCCGCGCTGCAATCGGGCTCGCTGATCACGGCCCGGCTCGCGGCCGAACAGGGCAGCGAGGTGTTCGCCATTCCCGGCTCCATCCACTCGCCGCTGTCGCGCGGCTGCCATGCGCTGATCCGTCAGGGCGCCAAGCTGGTCGAGTCGGCGCAGGACGTGCTCGAGGACCTTCGCCTGGACGGGCCGCGCAGCGCCGAGCCGGCCCGGCCGCCCACCGCCGCTGAAGACGACGATCCCGTGCTGCAGGCCCTGGGTCACGACCCGCTGGGCCTCGACGAACTGCAGGCCCGCACCGGGCTGGACACCGCGCGGCTGCAGGCCCGGCTGCTGGACCTGGAGCTCGACGGCCGGGTGGCGCGCCTGCCGGGCGGCCTGCTGCAGCGGCAGGCGGCGGGCTGAGCCCGCGCCACGCGCCGATCAGGCGGCCAGCAGGCGGTCGGGGTTGGCGTCGAGCTTGGCGAGCGCCTCGCGCGTGGCGCGCACGGTGAGCGCTTCTTCCTCGCTCGGCACGAGCAGGCCGGCCTGCAGGTAAGAGGCCACGCGCGCCGACTGCATGAGGAAGCAGCGGCCCGCGTTGCTCACGAACAGATAGAGCTGGCCGTGCTGGCTGCGCCACGCCAGTTGCACGCTGCCGAGCTTGCCGTTGTGGTCGAGCCCGAACCAGGCGCCGATCTGCAGCTCGGCAGCCCAGCTGCGCATGGCCTCGTTGGGCTGGCTGCCGCCCTGGTTGATGACCTCGATGTTGCTCGCGTCGACCCCGGTGATCAGCTCGATGCTGTCGGCGTTGAGATCGAAGTCGCCCACGCCGCCCTCGGGCAGGTAGTCCTCGAGGTTGGCCAGGCGCTTGGCCAGGGTGTCGAGCTGGCTCTGCTCGATCGCTTCGGTGCGCGACATGAAGGCGTCGGCCAGGGTGTCGCTGACCGACTTGATGTGCTGGTCCTGCAGGGCTTGCGGGAAGCCGAGCAGGCCCATGCCCTTGCGCAGCTGCTGCAGGATGCCGGGCAGTTGCTGGATCACGCGCGCGCGGTCGTCGCGGTTGGGCTTGGCGCTCGCGGCCCACAGCAGGTCGGACGCCGCCTGCTTGAGCGCCTGCGTCTCGGGGCTTTTGATGCCGTTCTTGACGCTGGCCACGGCCAGCACGTCGACCCACACCTTGAACAGGAACTCGCGCACCTCGGGCCGCACCGGCACGTCGTCGAGCAGCTTGCGCAGCTCGATGGTGTACTGCACCGACAGCGTTTCCTTCTGCTCGACCTGCTGCGCCACGCTCACGAAACGGCTCGCGCCGCTTTGCTCGCTGAGGTAGGTGTTGAGGAATTTCTGGAATTCGTCGTAGACCAGCTGGAACACGCGCCGGCCGGTCTCGGGGTATTGCTCGATCACCTGCACCACGCGCTTGATCTCGGCCTCGAGCGCGGCCGAGCCGACGTTCGATTCGAAACCCATCACGCAGGAGCCCATGCGGTCGATCAGGCGCCGCGCCGGGTGCTGCAGGGCACTGAAGAATTCGGGCTCGGCCAGCGCCACGCGCAGCACCGGGATCTGCAGCCGCGCGAACCACACACGGATGCTGGGCGGAATGCGCTCTTCGGCCAGGATGGCCTGGAACATCAGCGCCACCACCTCGATGGTGGCCTTTTCGGTGGGCGTGGCAGCGGCCTGCTTGAGCTCCTGGGTGCGCTCGCGCAAGGCGCGCGCGGTGCGCTCCACGGTGCCGGCATCGGCGTAGGCGCCACCGGCGCCCGTGGCGGCCCCGGCCGCGCCCAGCGAAGCGCCCGTGCTGGGCGGGTAACCGACCGGCCGCATCATGGCCTGCTGCAGCGCCGGCGACGGCGGCATGACCTCGGTGGCCTCGAACTCGGGGCCCACGCGGTCGATCAGCAGGCGGCGCAAGCGCCCCACCACGCCCTGGGCACGCATGCGTGCGCGCGCCAGCGGCGACGCCCCCGTGAGCATGCGCGTTTCTTCGTGCACGCCACTGCCCGAGGCGGGGCCGCCGCGGCCGCTGTGGACCGAGCCCGCGTAGTGGCTGCTGCCGTAGCCACTGCTGCGCTGGCCAGCGCCGCCCGGGCCGGCGGCGCCGGCGCCGAAGCCGGAGGTGTTGCGCGCGCCCGGCGCGCCCGGGCCGGCGCGCCCGGGCTCCTGCACGCGGCGGAACGGGGCCTGCACCGGCGGCGTCGCGGCGTCGGCGCGCTGGGGCATGGGCGCGGGCGCCGTGGCGCCGCTGGGGTTGCGCTTGACCAGCGCCTGCAGGTCGATCTTCTCCATCACGCCGTGGGCCACCAGGTGCGCGTTGGCCGCCTTGTAGCCGTCGAGCAGCATGGCGCCCAGCAGCGGGGCGATCGCGTCCTGCACCATGGCCAGGCCGTCGCGGTCGAGGCCGGCGGCCTTCCACTGGTCCACGAGCAGGCGCGCCAGCACGTCGGGCAGCAGGATGTCGCTCTTGGACATCTCGGTGCGGCGCTCGAGGAACTGCACGCGCAGGCGCAGTTCGTTGAGCTCGGAGGAGGTCTTGTCGAGCACGCGCATGGCGATGCGCGAGGCGAGGATCTGGTCGTCGATGGCGCCTTCTGCCACCAGCTCGAGCTGGCCCGAGGTGCTGGCGCCGTCGCTCAGGCCGGCGCGCGCGGCCAGGTGTTTCTTGAGCGCGGTGCGGGCGTCTTCCACCCACAGCGCATGGCGCTTCTTGAACGTGCCCCAGGTATCGCGCCGCAGCTGGATCTCGGCCATGGTGCCGGCCTGATCGAGCAGGCCGGTGAGTCGCTGGTCGACAAGTTTGGCCAGTTCCGGCAGGGTTCGCCCGATGTGAAGCACGAAGCGCTCACGCGCTTGCTGAGCCAGGGCAAAGCCGTTTGCAGGGGGGGACGACATCCGGGCAGTATGACACGAAGACCCCCCTTTTCTGCCCGGAAGGCCCCGGGCTTCCCCACGGTGGAGGGCCCGGGTATGGCAACTACACCACGGCGCCCGCGTTCGGGTCGTCCGGATCGCCTTCGGTCTTGGCGGGCTTGATCAGGTCTTCGCGTTTGATGCCCAGCCACATGGCGATGGCCGCGGCCACGAACACCGAGGAATAGATGCCGAACAGGATGCCGATGGTCAGCGCCAGCGCAAAGTAGTGCAGCGTGGGACCGCCGAAGATCAGCATGGCCAGCACCATGGCTTCGGTCGAGCCGTGGGTGATGATGGTGCGGCTGATGGTGGTGGTGATCGCGTGGTCGATCACCTGCTGCGGCGTCATCTTGCGCTGGCGGCGGAAGCTCTCGCGGATGCGGTCGAAGATGATGACCGACTCGTTGACCGAGTAGCCCAGCACGGCCAGCACCGCGGCCAGCACCGCGAGCGAGAACTCCCACTGGAAGAACGCGAAGAAGCCCAGGATGATGACCACGTCGTGCAGGTTGGCGATGATGGCCGAGACGGCGTACTTCCACTCGAAGCGGAACGCCAGGTAGACCATGATCCCGAAGATCACCAGACCGAGCGCGATCAGGCCGTTGTTCACGAGCTCTTCGCCCACCTGCGGGCCGACGAATTCGGTGCGGCTGAGGGTGACGGCCGGGTTCTGCGCCTTGAGCGCGGCGAACAGCGCCTCGGCCTGCTGGCCCGAGGTCTGGCCGGCCACCGCCGGCAGGCGCAGCATCACGTCGCGCGAACTGCCGAAGTTCTGCACCGGCACGTCGATGTAGCCCAGGTCCTGGACCACGCGGCGCACGGCGTCGAGATCGGCCGGCTGTTCGTAGGCCACCTCCATGACCGTGCCGCCGGTGAACTCCACCGACAGGTGCAGGCCGCGCGTGACCAGGAAGAACACGGCCAGCGCGAAGGTGATGAAGGACACCGCGTTGAGCACGAGCGCGTGCTTCATGAACGGGATGTCGCGGCGGATGCGGAAGAACTCCATCGTGGGCTCCGGTGCGGCGGGGGATCAGTCGGCCTTGGCGGGCGCGCCGGCATCGCCGGGCCGCCACACGGTGCCGATGGACAGGGTCTTGAGCTTCTTCTGGCGGCCGTACCAGAGATTGACCAGACCGCGCGAGAAGAACACCGCCGAGAAGATGCTGGTGAGGATGCCCAGGCAATGCACCACGGCGAAGCCGCGCACCGGGCCCGAGCCGAACAGCAGCAGCGCCACGCCCGCGATCAGCGAGGTGATGTTGGAGTCGAGGATGGTGGCCCAGGCGCTGTCATAGCCCGCGTTGATGGCCGTCTGCGGCGAGGCGCCGCGCCGCAGTTCCTCGCGCACGCGCTCGTTGATCAGCACGTTGGCGTCGATGGCCATGCCCAGCGCCAGCGCCATGGCGGCCATGCCGGGCAGCGTGAGCGTGGCCTGCAGCATGGACAGCACCGCGATCAGCATCAGCACGTTGAAGCCCAGCGCGATGGCCGAGAACACGCCGAACAGCATGTAGTACACGCACATGAACACGGCCACCACCACGAAGCCCCAGGTCACGCTGTTGAAGCCCTTGGCGATGTTCTCGGCGCCCAGGCTGGGGCCGATGGTGCGTTCTTCGATGATCTCCATGGGCGCGGCGAGCGAGCCGGCGCGCAGCAGCAGCGCGGTGTCGTTGGCCTCCATGGTGGTCATGGCGCCCGAGATCTGCACCCGGCCGCCACCGATCTCGGTGCGGATCACGGGCGCGGTCACGACCTCGCCCTTGCCCTTCTCGAACAGGATGATGGCCATGCGCTTGCCCACGTTTTCGCGCGTGACGTCGCGGAAGATGCGCGAGCCCTTGCCGTCGAGGGTGAGGTGGACCGCGGCCTCGTGCGTCTGGCCGTCGAAGCCGGCCTGCGCGTCGGTGAGGTTCTCGCCGGTGAGCAGCACCTCGCGCTTGACGATCACGGCGCGGCCGCTGCGTTCGAGGTAGCGCTCGGAGCCGAAGGGCACGGGGCCGGTGCCACGCTCGGCCGCCTGGCCGTCGGCGCTTTCGTCCACCAGGCGCACCTCGAGCGTGGCCGTGCGGCCCAGGATGTCCTTGGCCTTGGCGGTGTCCTGCACGCCGGGCAGCTGCACCACGATGCGGTCGGCGCCCTGCTGCTGGATCACGGGCTCGGCCACGCCGAGTTCGTTGATGCGGTTGTGCAGCGTGGTGATGTTCTGCTTGAGCGCCTGCTCCTGCACCGCCCGCGCGGCCTCGGGCCGCAGGGTGGCGGTGATGCGGATGTCGCCGCCGTCGGGCACTTCGGCCAGCACGAGATCGGCGAACTGGGCGCGCACCAGATCGACGACCGCGTTGCGGGTGGCCTCGTCGCGCACCCGCAGCTCCACGCTCTGGCCATTGCGCACGACGCCGCCGTGGCGGATGTTCTTTTCACGCAGCGCCGTGCGCAGGTCGCCGGCGTAGACGTCGGCGCGGCGCTCGAGCGCGGCGCGCATGTCGACCTGCAGCATGAAGTGCACGCCGCCGCGCAGGTCCAGGCCCAGGTACATGGGGCGCGCGCCCAGCGCGGCCAGCCAGGCGGGCGTGCGCGGCACCAGGTTCAGCGCCACCACGTGGCTGGGGTCGTTGCGGTCGGGGTTGAGCGCGCGGTCGATCGCGTCGCGCGCCTTGAGCTGGGTGTCGGTGTCTTCGAAGCGGGCCCGCACCGAGGTGCCTTCGAGCGTCAGGGCGCTGGGCTTGATGGAAGCGCTGCTGAGCGCCTGCTCCACACGCGTCACGGTGGATGCATCGACGCGGACGGTGGCCTTGCCGGCCGACACCTGGACCGCGGGGGCCTCGCCGAAGAGGTTGGGCAGCGCGTAGATCGCGCCGATCAACAGGGCGATCACGATGATCGCGTACTTCCACAGCGGGTATCGGTTCATGTCGGCTTCTCGGCGCGCGAGGGTCTTCTGGGATCGGGAACGCGGCGGATCCGGCCGCATTGCCCCCTGAATGGGGGAACGGGCCGGCGTGAGCCGGCCCGTGCAGGGGGTGCCTTACTTCACCGTGCCCTTGGGCAGCACCTGGATCACGGCGGAGCGCTGCATCTGGACTTCAACGCCGCTGGCAAGTTCCACGCCGATGTAGGTGTCGCCGATCTTGGCGACCTTGCCGAGCAGGCCGCCGGCGGTGACGATCTCGTCGCCCTTGGCCAGGGCTTCGACCATGGCCTTGTGCTCTTTCTGGCGCTTGAGCTGCGGGCGGATCATCACGAAGTACAGCACCACGAACATCAGCACCAGCGGCAGCAGGCCGAGCAGGGTGGACTCGGTGCCACCGGCAGCGGCTTGGGCGTAGGCGGGGGAAATCAACACGGGCAGTCTCCAGCAGAGTCAAAAACAGCCCGGGATTGTATGCCGCGAGGGTGTCAGAACCGCATCAGGCCGCCTGCCGCTGCGGGGCAGTCGCGCCGTCGCGCCAGCGCGCCCAGAGGGTGTCGCGCCGCGCCGCGGCGGTCTTGGCGTGGCGCTCCTTCACATGGCCATAGCCTTTGATGAGCTCCGGCACGCGCGCGATCTCGGTCGCCAGCGCGTGCCGATCGGCATCGAGCCCGGCCAGCAGGGTGTCGACATCGCTGCGGTACTGCGCGATCAGCGCACGCTCCATGCGGCGTTCCTCGGTGCGGCCGAAGGGGTCGAGCGCGGTGCCGCGCAGGCCCTTGAACTTCGCGAGCCAGCGGAAGGCCGTGAACATGAACGGACCGTAGGGGCGCTTGACCAGTTCGCCGCGCTCGTTCTTCTTGGCGAGCATGGGCGGCGCCAGGTGCACCTTGAGCGAATAGTCGCCCTCGAAGCGGGCGGCGATCTGCTCGTGGAAGGCCGGATCGGTGTGCAGGCGCGCCACCTCGTACTCATCCTTGTAGGCCATGAGCTTGAACAGGTTGCGCGCCACGGCCTCGGCCAGCGCGGTCTTGCCCAGCGGGGCCTCGGCCTCGCGCACGCGGGCCACGAAGGCGGTGTACTGCTGCGCATAGGCCGCGTTCTGGTAGCCGGTGAGGAAGTCGGCGCGGCGCGCCACGATCTCGTCCAGCGTCTCGCGCTTCTTGAACTGGATCACCTGGGCCGCGGGCTGGCCCAGGCCGCAGGCGGCGAGCACGGCGGGCAGGTCGTGCGCGGCGCGGCGGCCCCATTCGAAGGCGGCCTTGTTCTGTTCCACGGCCACGGCATTGAGCTCGATCGCGCGGACCAGCGCCGCATGGCCCAGCGGGATCCAGCCCTTCTGCCAGGCAAAGCCCAGCATCAGCGGGTTGGTGTACAGGCTGTCGCCGAGCAGCCGGGTCGCGATGGACTCGGCGTCGATCACGCCAATGCCGCTTTGGCCCAGGTGGTTGGTCAGCGTGTCCACGCAGGCCTGCGCGGGGCTGAGCCAGTCGGGGTTCTTCACGAAAGCCGCGGTGGGCGTGGCGTTGCTGTTGAGCGCCACGTGCGAGCGGCCCGTGCGCAGGCGCTGCCAGACCTCCTTGTGGGCCGCGACGATCGGGTCGCAGCCGATCACGAGATCGGCCGAGGCGGCGGCCACGCGCGTGGTGCGGATGTGCTCCTGCGACGCGCCGATGAGCACGTGGCTCCAGGTGGCGCCGCCCTTTTGCGCCAGGCCCGCCGCGTCCTGCGTGACGATGCCCTTGCCTTCGAGGTGCGCGGCCACGCCCAGCAACTGGCCGATGGTGATCACGCCCGTGCCGCCCACGCCCGCGACGATGATGCCCCAGGCGTCGCCGCCCAGCGCCGGCAGCGTGGGCGGCGGCAGGGGCGATCCGGTCCACGCGGCCTGGGCCGCGCCCTTCTTCTTGCGCAGCTGGCCGCCCTCGACGGTGACGAAGCTCGGGCAGAAACCCTTCACGCAGGAGAAGTCCTTGTTGCAGGTGCTCTGGTTGATCTGGCGCTTGCGGCCGAACTCGGTTTCGAGCGGCTCGACCGACAGGCAGTTGGACTGCTCGCCGCAATCGCCGCAGCCTTCGCACACCAGCTCGTTGATGACCACGCGCTGGTTGGGTTCGGCCAGGGTGCCGCGCTTGCGGCGGCGGCGCTTTTCGGTGGCGCAGGTCTGGTCGTAGATGATGACCGTCGTGCCTTCGATCTCGCGGAATTCGCGCTGCACCGCGTCGAGCGTGTCGCGGTGCTGGATCGCAATGCCCTCGGGGATGCCCGTGACGCCCTGGTACTTCTCGGGCTCGTCGGTCACGATGGTGATCTTCTTCACCCCCTCGGCGCGCATGCTCTGCGCAATCTGCACCACGCTGTGGCCCTCGGGGCGCTCGCCCACCTGCTGGCCCCCGGTCATGGCGACCGCGTCGTTGTAGAGGATCTTGTAGGTGATGTTCACGCCCGCGGCGATGCTCTGGCGGATCGCCAGGATGCCGGAGTGGAAGTACGTGCCGTCGCCGAGGTTGGCGAACATGTGGCGGTCGTTGCTGAAGGGCTGCTGGCCCATCCAGGGCACGCCCTCGCCACCCATCTGGGTGAAGCCCACGGTGGCGCGGTCCATCCAGATGCTCATGAAGTGGCAGCCGATGCCGGCCATGGCGCGCGAGCCCTCGGGCACCTTGGTGCTGGTGTTGTGCGGACAGCCCGAGCAGAACCAGGGCTGGCGCTCGGCGCCGGGCACGCCCTGCGTGATCAGCGTCTGCAGGGAACGCTCCTGTGCGTCGAGGATGGCGAGCTGCGCGTCCATGCGCGCCATCACGTCCTCGGGGATCTGACCCAGCCTTTTCAGGCGGCGCGCGATCGCGCGCGCGATCAGCGCGGGGTTGAGGTCGGCCTTGGCGCGCAGCAGGGTGTTGGCGCTCGGGTTGGGACGCGACCATTCGCCGCCGCTGTAGTCGCCTTCGTCCTCCTCGAACTTGCCGAGCACGTTGGGGCGCACGTCGGGCCGCCAGTTGTAGAGCTCTTCCTTGATCTGGTATTCGATGACCTGGCGCTTTTCCTCCACCACGAGGATCTCGCGCAGGCCGGTCGCGAATTCGCGCGTGGTCTGCGCCTCCAGCGGCCACACCACCGACACCTTGTGCAGGCGCAGGCCGATGCGGCGGCAGGTGGCGTCGTCCAGCCCCAGATCGATCAGGGCCTGGCGGGTGTCGTTGTAGGCCTTGCCGCTGGCGATCACGCCGAAGCGGTCGTTGGGCCCCTCGATCACGTTGTGGTTGAGCCTGTTCGCGCGCACATAGGCGAGCGCCGCATACCACTTGTGGTCGAACAGGCGCGCCTCCTGGTCGAGGGCGTGATCGGGCCATCGGATGTGCACGCCGCCGGGCGGCATCTCGAATTCGGGCACCACGATCTGCACCCGCTCGGGGTCGATCAGCGCGGTGGCGCTCGACTCGACGATCTCCTGGATCGTCTTCATGCCGGTCCACACGCCCGAGAAACGGCTCATGGCGAAGGCGTGCAGGCCGAGGTCGAGGATCTCCTGCACGCTGGCCGGGAAGAACACCGGCAGACCGCAGGCCTTGAAGATGTGGTCGCTCTGGTGCACCGCGGTGGAGCTCTTGGCCACGTGGTCGTCACCGGCCACCGCGATCACGCCGCCCCAGGGGCTGGTGCCGGCCATGTTGGCGTGCTTGAACACGTCGGAGCAGCGGTCCACGCCCGGCCCTTTGCCGTACCAGATGCCGAACACACCGTCGAAGCGGTTGCTGCCCGCGGGCGCAAAACCGAGCTGCTGCGTGCCCCAGATCGCGGTGGCCGCAAGCTCTTCGTTCACGCCGGGCTGGAAAACGATGTTCTGCTGCCGCAGGTACGGCGCCGCCTTCTGCAGCGACTGGTCGTAGTTGCCCAGCGGCGAGCCGCGGTAGCCGCTGACGAAACCGGCCGTGTTCTTGCCCGCCAGGGCATCGCGCTGGCGCTGCAGCATGGGCAGCTTCACCAGGGCCTGTACACCGCTCATGAAGGCGCGGCCGTGTTCCAGGGCGTATTTGTCGTCGAGCGTGACGGTTTCGAGGGCCTGGCGGATGTGCTCGGGCAGCGGCGCATTCATCTTGTGTGTCTCCTGTGGGGTTGAGCACCGGGTGGGCGCCCGCGGCGGACCGGCCGGGTAGAGGTCCAGCCCCAGTCTGCCGCGCAGTGTATGCCCGAGCATCGGATAGGTGTTTGCGTTTCATGCCCGATTTCCCGATCATCGAGAAAGCTTCTTTCTTCCTCGGGGCATTCATGGAAACACTGGACAAATTCGACCTGGCGATCCTGCAAGAACTGCAGAGTGATGGCCGCCTCACGAACGCCGAACTCGCCCAGCGCGTGGGCCTGTCGGCGGCCCCGTGCTGGCGCCGCGTGCGCGCCCTCGAGGAGGCGGGCTACATCAAGGGCTACCGCGCGGTGCTCGACCGCGACAAGCTCGGTCTGGGGGTGCTGGCCTTCGTGCGCCTCGACGCCGACCGCAACAGCGGCGCATTGACGCGCCAGATGGAGCAGGCCATTCGCGCCATCCCCGAGGTCGTGTCCTGCCACTACATCAGCGGTTCGGGCACGTTCGAGCTGCAGGTGGTCAGCCGCGACCTGCACCACTTCAGCGCCTTCGCGCGCGAGGTGCTGCTCAACCTGCCAAACGTGAAAGACCTGCACACCAGTTTTTCGCTGGGCGAGGTCAAGGACGCGGGGGCCTTGCCTCTGCCTCACATGTTGGAAAAAAGCATTCGTTCGACAGAGCCGGCCCGGCACTGAATCGGCGCCGTCAGGCCCCGAACGATTCCGCCCGTCTGTCCAAACGGACGACCCAAGCTAATGTTTTTGAAGGATTTTCCAGGCAGCGAGACCTCTTTACATTTCGGCGGGCCCGCGCTGGTACGGGCCCGAAGCCGTAATTCCGAAGTGTTCTTTTCGAGTCGCCCCCCTTCATGCCCGGTCTCGCCCATGCGCCCACCCGCCGCAGCCGGCGCGGCCGTTCAGCCACGCGCTCAGCGCTGGGAGGCACGCTGGGGGCTCTCATGGGCCTGAGCGCCTGGGGCCAGGCGCCCCCCGCCCCGACCCCGGCCCCGGGTGGCGTGGTCGCGCAGATCCAGTCGCTCGACCGCTTCCAGGCCGAACAGGAACGCCTGCGCGACCAGATGCGCAACCGCCCCGCCGCCTACGACGACCAGTTCCTGCAGTCCGACGACGAGCCGGCGCTGAACGCGGACGGCCAGAACCCCGCCGCCGAGCCGCCGGGGCTGCGCTACTGGCTGGTGGAAACGCGGGCCGACTGGACCACCCGCAAACTGTCGGGTCAAAGCCCCCAGCACCTCACCGACACGGGCCTTCGGCTGCAGTACCAGCAGGAAACCCTGAACCACGGCGAATGGCACCTGTCCGCCGACCTGCGCCGCCAGAGCGGGGACGCCGCGCTGAGCGGTTATGGCCCCTACAGCTTCGCCGCCCGCTCACCGAACGGTGAGCGCCTGACCGCGCGTGTGCTGGGCTTCCCTGTATCGCCCCAGGCGTTCGCCGATTTTGGGCTCGGCGACATCGGCAGCAACGTGACCGACGGCCTGAGCCGCGGCCAGCGCCTGAGCCTGGGCAGCAGCACGCTGCGCGGCGCCAGCCTGCGCCTGTTCACCGAGCACACCGATCTTCGCGCCGGCTGGGGCGAACGCGGCCAGCTCGAAGGCGGTCCCTATGCGGGATTCGAGCCCACCACCGGCCAGCTCGCCTGGCTGGGGCTGACGCAGCGCTTCGAGCGGCAGCGGTACGCCAGCGCGCAGGTCAACCGCCTGGCCGGCGCGCAGGGCTGGTCGGGCACCGGCGTTCGCACGCCCCTGGACAGCACGGGCATCGCCGCCGCGATCGGGCAGGGCTACCTCGTGAGCGACGAAGGGCAGCACCGCGTGCGGCTCAGCTGGGTCGCCAGCAGCACGCAGATGGCCGACACGCCGCGCAACGCGTCGGGCCTGTACCTCGAAGGCGCCACCCAGTGGGGCGACTTCCGCCACGAAGGCGGCACGTACCGGCTGCGGCCGGGCCTGCGCTTCGGCGACCAGCTCCTGAGCCAGGGCGCCCAGGGCGCCTACTGGCGCATGGACGCCTACGGCACACGGCTGTACTGGGGCATGGGCCTCGACCTCGAGCGCAGCGACGACGCGGCGCTCTTCGGGCTCCAAGGCCGCCGCAGCGCCGGCCTGTCGGCCAACTGGAACCAGCGCATCGACCGCCGCAGCAGCTGGGGCGGCTATCTGCAGATGCTGCGCGTGCGCACCCCCTCTGGCGCGAGCGATCAGAACAGCAGCCAGGCCAGCGCCCACTACCAGAACCGCTGGTTCGCCTGGGGCGACAGCCGCCTGCGCGCCACGCTGCAGCGCAACCAGCAACTGGTGGTCAATGCGCCCGCGGCCACCGGCCAGCAACTCGAGTGGGAGCAAGACTGGCTGCCGGCCGACGCGTCCGCGAGCACCACGGTGCGCACCACGCTGGGCTGGGCCCGCGACCAGAGCGCCGGCCAGACGGACACCTACCCCACCGCCGGTCTCGACCTGCGCACCAGCACCGACAGCGGCTGGGACCTGTCGGTGCTGCTGCGCTACACCTCGCGCAGCAGCAACCTGAGCACCTCGCGCGGCCTGGCCGGCACCGTGCAGGGCGAGAAACAACTCACCCCGCACTGGCGGCTCGGCGCCTCGCTGCTGCTCAACCAGGCCAGCATCACGCTCGACCCGCAGGCGAACCTGCCGGGCGCGGTCACGGTCAGCCGCAGCAACGAGCGCACGGCCATGGTCTACCTGCGCTACGAGGGCCAGCGCGGCCGCTCGTTCGACGACACACCCGGCGCCCGCCTGGGGGCCGGCGCGGGGCGCGTGCAGGGCGTGGTGTTCTTCGACGACAACCGCGACGGCATCCAGCAGGCCGAGGAAGAAGGCGTGCCCGGCGTCGAGGTGCAGCTCAACGGCCGGCAGTCGGCGACCACCGACGGCCGCGGGCGTTTCGAATTTCCGCAGGTGCGCACCGGCGCGCAGCGCCTGGGCCTGCGGCCCGAATCCATTCCTTTGCCCTGGGGCGAAGGGCCCCAAAGCCGCACCGTGGTCGACGTGCCGCTGCGCGGCACGGCCATCGCCCCGCTGGGGGTGGTGCGCACCCGTCCCTGAATGCCCACGGAGACAGGCCTTCCCACCCCGAAGTTCACCTGAACCCTGCCAGCCCCGGGTTACCCACCCGGATCCCCGCCAGCACAACTGGCACTTTTCTTCACCACCCTCAAGGAAACCCATGAAAGCCTCTCGCCAACGCCTCGCCCTCGCCGCCGCAGCGGCCGCCGTCTTCGGCACCTCGATCGCCCACGCCGAAAGCACCTACGGCTACAACACCACCGGCGCCGCCGTAAGCGCCACCGCCCGGGTGGCCGTCAACGTCACCGTGCCCAAGGTGATCATGCTGCGCGTGGGGTCGGACAACACCGCGGTCGACACCGTCGCGATCACGCTCACGCCCAACGGCGTGGGCACCGAAGGCAACGCCCTGCCCTTCAGCTGGGACGGCTCGGCGCCGACCTTCATGGCATCGACCGCCCCCGGCCTGGCCGCCTACGCCTGGACCAACGTAACGGGCGCCACGCTCAACGGCGCCGTGACCACGCCCGACGCCGGCACCACCGGCCTGACGGCGTCGGCCATCGACGTCACGGCCTCCACCACCGGCACCAACCCGCTGCCGCACCCCGGCACCAACACCGGCACCTTCACGCCCGTGGCGCTGGCGCCCAACGTGGCCTACAGCGGCACCTGGACCTTCGGCCTGAACCCGACCGCGGCCGCTGCGGCCGCGGCCGGCACGTTCTCGCAAACCGTGACCTACACGGCCTCGGCGCTCTGATCGAGCACCGCCGGCGCGGGCCCGTTCACCGCCGCGCCGGCATGCCGCCATGAGCCCGCTGCCCGTTCGCCATCGCCTGCGCGCGCTCTGCGGGCGCCACGGCCCCGCGCTGCTCGCCTGCGCCTGCGCCTGTGCCTGCGGTCCGGCCCAGGCGGTGTTCACCTTCTTTCCCCTGGACGTGCCCCGCACCATCCTGCTGCAGGTGGGCGCCAGCGGCGCTACGGTCAACACCGTGGGCTTCAACGTCACCGGGGCCCAGATCAGCCCGTCACCCACGCCCGTGTCCGGCGTGCCCGACGCCCTGACCCCGGGCACCTCTCCCGCAGGCGGGGTTCGTGTGCGCATGCGGGGCCAATGGGGCAGCGGCAACCAGAACCTGGTGCTGACCGTCAATTCGGCCGCCGGCCTGGCTTGCGTGCCGGGCAGCGGTTGCGGCAGCACCATGATTCCCTTCACCACCGTGGGCTGGATCGCCCACGACAAAGACAGCAACGCCGCGTCCGACATACAGAGCGGCAGCTTCAGCGGCAGCGCGAGCCAGACATTGGTCAGCGTGCTCTGCTGCGGGCCGGGCAGTGCCTTCGGCAGCAGCTACCGGTCGGTCGAGATCGCCAACACCCTGGTGTTCACCTACAGCAACGCCACGCTCTACCCCGCGGGGCGCTACCGCGGCACGGTGACCTTCACCGCCACCCTGCAATAACGTGCGCGCCCCTCTCTGCGCTCTGCTCGCCTGCGCCCTGGCGGGCGCCAGCGGCCTCGGTGCCCCGGCCCGGGCCCAGGCCTGGCACCGGCTCGACAGCGCGGCCTCGGCCCGCCCTCAGGTGGCGGCCCTTCAGGTCACCGACGAAACCGGCCAACCGTTCGGGCAGAACCCATTTGCGCAGCAGGCCCGCGCGCGCTTTGGCCGGGTGGAGTACCGCGTGGTCACGGCCGCCTACCTGCGGCGGCGCGCGCGCATCGACCTCGTGCTGCCCCCGACCGTTGCCGGCCTGCTGCGGCCCCAGGGCCTGGTGTTCGAGTGGCGCGGCCTCGACGGCGCGCAAGACGGCCGGCTGACACCGGGCCAGCGCCAGCCCCTGTGGACGGGCGTCATCACCCAGGCGGTCACCCCGCTGGCCATCGAGCTCGAGATGCGGCTCGACCTCGGCGCCCTGGGGCCCTGGAACGGCGGCCACTTCGGTGTCGAACCCGGGTTCGAACTGGTGCTGCTGCCATGAGGCTGCGCACCGCCTGCATCGTGGGATCGCTGGGGCTGGCGCTCGCGGGTGCGCAGGCCGAACAGACGCAGAGCCAGGGCAACGGCAGCCGCAGCACCACGGCTCGGCTGGATTTCGAACTCCGGATCGAGCGCATGCTGTACCTGCGCATCGGCAGCGGGGGCGCGCACGCGGGCACGCCTGCGGGCACCGGGCCGGCGGCCAGCGCGGCCGTGAGCAGCGCCAACTTCACCCTGAGCCCGGCCGGTCTCCCCGACCACCCCGGTGGCAATGGGCCAACGAACACCTGGGGCGGCGCGGCACCCGGCTTCGTCGCCAGCGCGGCGGTGGTGGTGCCCGTCGAGGTGCGCAGCAATGCCGGCCAGGTGAGCCTGGTGGCTCAAACGGCAGGCGGGCTGACCAGCCCGGGCGGCGGCTTCATTTCGCTGAACCAGCTCACCGTGAGCAGCGACAACAGCAGCCTGCCCGCGCCACCACACCTGGCCAGGGGCACCGGCCCCTCGGTGAACGTGGCCACCGGCGGCAGCGGCACAGGCGCCGCGGGCACGCTGCTCACCTACCGCACCGCCCAATGGACCCTGCAGTTCACGCCGCCCGCCACGCCGCCGGCGGCCGGCACGTACAGCAGCCTCATCGTCTACACCGCTTCGTCGCCCTGATCGGACCCGCCATGCACCCGCACCGCCGCCTCCTGGCCTGCCGCCCCCTCGCCCTGGGCCTCGTGGGCGCACTGATCGGCGCCGCCGCGCCGGCCCAGACCGCCCCGGCCCCGTTCGAGGTGGCCGTGTCGCCCTCGCGCCTGGAGCTGCAGGCCAAACCGGGCCAGCGCGTGGGCCAGTCGCTGCGCATCTACAACGTGGGCACGCAGGTCAACACACTGGCCTTCCGCACCCTGGACTGGTCGCTGTCCGAGGCCGGCGAGCTCGCGTTCCACGACGAGCTGCTGCCCGGCAGCTGCCGGCCCTGGGTGGCGCTCGAACGCCGCACACGGCAGATCGGCGCGCGGGGCAACGAACCCTACCGCTTCCAGGTATCGGTGCCCGCCGATGCCCCGCGCGGCGAATGCCGCTTCATGATCGCCATCGAGGGCGTGGACCCGGCGCAGGTGGCCGCGATCAACAGCGGCGGCGCGAGCCTGAACATGCCGGTGAGCGGGCGCATCGCGGTCACGGTCTACCTCGCGGTGGCCGGCGCCAGGCCGCAATTGGAGCTGGTGCGCGTGGCCACCGACAGCGTGAAGAGCCAGCGCCGTCCGGTGCTCGTGGTGCGCAACAGCGGCGACGCCCACGGCCGCCTCGAAGGCAGCCTCAAGGCCACCGACGCCGATGGCCAGGTGTTCGAGCTGCAGGCCGAGAGCGCGCCGGTGCTGCCGGGCCACACGCGCACGCTGGGGCTGACGCTGGACGGCGGCAAGAAGGCTGAGGGACCGATCCGGTACCCGCTGCGGCTGTCCGGCACGCTGGACTGGGACGAGGGCGCTTTCAAGGTCGAGGCCACGCTGCCCTGATCCGACGGCCGTGCTCAAGTCGTTGGCCGATGGGCCGACAACCTGGGCATGGACACCGCCCACCTTTGCCGCCGTTGCCAGGGCCTGCTGGCGCTGGTCCTGCTGCTGCCCGGCCTTGGCCTGGCCGATGCCGCGATCGGGCACCACGGTGCCAGCGCCTCGGCCCACGTGAACATCCGCGTGGTGGTGGCGCCCGTGGTGCGCGTGCTCGAGAACACCCACCCCACGCAATTGCGCGAAGGCGATCGGCCCGGCGAGGCGACGCAGCGCATCGTGTTCCAGACCAATGTGCGCGCAGGGGCCTGCGTGGCATTGCGTGCCGGCACCGATGGCTTGCCGCACTGGGCCGTGCGCAGCGTCGGCGGCGACCCGGTGAGCATCGAGCCGCAGGGCGATGGCTACCGCCTGTGCAGCCGCGGCCCGGGTGTGCACACCTGGCGGCTCGAACACCGCTTCGACCCCGCCGCCGCAGGGCCCTGGCCGCTGCGCACCGAGCTCACGCTGCTCTGATCAGCGCGGCCACAGCACCCACAGCTGCAGCGGCTGCTTGAGCGTGGCCGCGAGGCGGTAGGTCTCGTCGTTCCAGCCGCCCCAGCCGGTGAACAGGTCGGCGCGCACCGCGCCCACGATGGCGCCGCCCGTGTCCTGCGCGAGCACCAGGCGCTGGGTGGTGAGCGCCGGCCCCTGCGTGGCCAGCCACACCGGCGTGCCATAGGGAATGCTCAGCGGGTCGACCGCGATCGAACGCCCCGGCGTGAGCGGCACGTTCTGCGCGCCGCGCGGGCCGAAGCGGGCGTCGAATTCGTTGAGCGGGTCTTCGCGGAAGAACACGGTGCGCGGGTTGGACCACAGCATCTCGTTGAGGCGCTGCGGGTTCTGGCGCGCCCAGGCGCGGATGCCGTCCCACGAGCCTTCGCGGATCGCGCCCTGGTCGAGCAGCCAGCGGCCCACGCTCTGGTAGGGGTGGCCGTTGTGGCCCGCGAAGGCCAGGCGCACGGGCACCACGCGGCCGTCGGGTTCGGTGATGTTCACGCGGCCCGAGCCCTGGATCTGCAGCACCAGCGCATCGATCGGGTCGGCCAGCCAGGCGATGGCGCGGCCGCGCAGCGCGGCCTGGGCCTCGGGCAGGGTGTCGATCTCCTGGCGCGAGTACCAGCGCTGGCCGCTCGTGGCGGCGGGCAGGCCCGCGGGCGGCGCGTACAGCGGCACGCGCTGCGTGGCCGTGGGCAGACGCGAGGCGTCGAGGATGGGCTCGTAGTAGCCGGTGAGCAGGCCCTCGGGCGCGCGGCCGTCGGTCTCGGTCACGCGGTAGGGCTGCAGCCGGCGCTGCAGCCACGCCTGCTGCTCGGCGCTGCCCGCGATGGACAGCGGGCGCGCCTCCGCGCACACGGCCTCGAAGCCCGGCGCGGGTTTTTCGCAGCCGCGCAGCAGCGCGTTCCAGGCTTCGTGCAGGGCGTCCTGCCCCCAGCCGGGCAGATCGCGCCAGTCCACCGCGACCCAGCGGCTGCGCGCGCGCTGCTGCACCGCGGGCGCGGGGCCGGGCGCGGGGGCCGACACGCCCTCGTTCACCCGAGGCGCGGGCGGGGGCGCTGGCAGGGGCCGGCTCGCGCAGGCGAACAGGCTGCCTACAATGCCCGCGACCGCGAACCACCGCAGCGCGCGGCCCATTGCATCGCTACCCATGACATTGCTCTTGCTCGAAGCGCTCGGCGCGCTCGTACTCCTGGTGTTCATCGTGTGGTGGACCATGTTCTCCGGCCGCAAGAAGGGCGAACTGCCCGACGCGGTGGAACGCGAGAAGCAGGCCCCGGCCGAAGGCCCGGGGAAAGAGCCGCCGGCGCGCTGAGGGTTCCCGGCCCGGGGCTCACGCGAGCCCCCGCAGCAGATTGGCCAGCTCCACCGCCGACTTCACGCCCATCTTGTCGAACACGCGCGAGCGGTGCACCTCCACCGTGCGCACGCTGATCTGCAGCTGGTCGGCCACCAGCTTGTTGGGCAGGCCGGCCACCACCAGGTTCATCACCGCGCGCTCGCGCTCGGTGAGGCTGTCGCGGCGCTGCTGCAGTTCGCGCTGCACCGCGCGCTGCGCGAGTTCGCGCGCCGACTGGTGCAAGGCCTGTTCGACGCGGTCGACCAGGGCGTTGTCGGAAAAGGGCTTCTCGCAGAAGTCGAAGGCGCCACGCTTGACCGCGTCGACCGCGGTCGACACGTCGGCGTGGCCCGAGAGGAAGATGACCGGCATCGCCGCCTGCCAGGGCAGCAGGCGCAGCCGCTCGAACAGCGCCAGCCCGCTCATGCCGGGCATGCGCACGTCGAGCAGCACGCAGCAGGGGCCGTCGGGCTCGCGCCGCGCCACCGCGGCGTCTTCGAGGAAGGCCTCGGCGCTGTCGAAGCCGTCGCTGACCAGGCGGCGCGTGCGCAAGAGCCAGCCCAGCGCTTCGCGCACGCCGGCATCGTCATCGACGAGGTAGATCTTGGCGTCGGGAAACTCGGTCATGCGCGGATCATAGGAGGCCCGCGGCCGCGGGCAGGGTGAACGCGAAGCGCATGCCGCGCGGGGCCACGGGCTCGAACGACAGCGCGCCGCCGTGCTGTTCGACCACCGTGCGGCACAGGCTCAGGCCCAGGCCCATGCCCTCGGCCTTGGTGGTGAAGAAGGGCGTGAACACGCGCTCGGCGGCTTCGGGCGACAGGCCCTGGCCGTGGTCGATGACGTCGAAGCGCACCCAGCGCAGGCCGGCGGCGTCGCGGTCGGGCAGCGCCGGCGCGATGGCGATGCGCAGCACACGCAGGCCGCTGGCTGTGGGCGGATCGCCCAGGGGCATGGCCTGCATGCCGTTGCGCGCGAGGTTGAGCAGCACCTGCTCGACCATGGTGCGGTCGCAGTGCACGTCGGGCGTGCCGGGCGCGATCTCGACCGCCAGCCGGATGCTCTGCTTCTTGGCCTGCAGCGACAGCAGCGTGGCGATGCCATCGATCAGGCGCTGCGGCGCCACGTCCTCGCGCACCTGGTCGCGCCGGCGCACGAAATCGGCCACGCTGCGGATCACGCGGCCCGCGCGCTCGGCCTGCTCGGCGATGCGGCGGATCGCGCCGTGGAGGTCGGTGCGCTCGAGCGCGCCCTCGCCCTGTTCGAGCAGGTTGAGCGTGCCGCTGGCGTAACTCGCGATGGCCGCGAGCGGCTGGTTGAGTTCGTGGCTGATGAGCGAGGCCATCTCGCCCACCGTGGCCAGGCGCGCGGTGGCCTGCAGCTTGTCCTGCGAGGCGCGGTTGAGCTCTTCGACGCGGCGCTGTTCGGTGAGGTCGATGATCGCGCTCATGAAGCCGGTCTGAACGCCGCGCGCATCGATCAGCGGGGCCTCGATGATGAGCACCGGAAAGCGCGTGCCGTCGCTGCGCTGGAACACCGATTCGTAGCCTTCGCGCGGCAGCGTCTGGCCGGCCAGGCGCACGTTCTGGCGCTGCTGGTATTCGTCGACCAGCTCGGGCGGCCACCAGGGCGCCGGCAGCCCGGTGCCCACGAGCTGCTCGGCGCTCAGGCCCACCATCTGGCAGAAGGCCGGGTTCACGTAGGTGATGCGACCGGCCATGTCGCGCGCGCGCAGGCCGGTCACGAGCGAGTCCTCCATGGCCTTGCGAAAGGCCAGCGCCTCGGCCGCGCGCTCTTCGGCGTGCTGGCGCCGGCGCGTGTCGCGCGCGAGCATGAACAGCACGCCGAGCAGCGCCAGCGACAAGGCGCCCACCACGCCGGTGAGCACGTTGGGGAACAGGCCGAGCGCGCGGCGCGGGCTCTCGAGCTGCAGCAGCAGGGTGTGGCCCGGCAGGTCGATCAGGGCCTGCGCGCGCAGGGTGCGCCGCTCGCCCGCGATCACGCTGTGCACGGCCAGGCGCGTGCCGTCGGCGTCGGCAAAGCTCAGGCCGCGCCCGCGCACCGCGGAGGCGTCGGCGAGCTCGGCCAGGATGCCCTTGAGCGTGTAGGTGGCCACGAGAAAGCCGCGCGGGTTGCCGGCCTCGGTGAGCGGCAGGCACAGCTCCATGAGCTCCATGCCGCGGCCGTCGCGCACCGGCCAGAAATAGCTGGGCGAATAGGCCGGACCCGAGAGGCGCCGGCCGGCCTCGCAGGCCTGGCGCACCTCGGGCAGCGCCTGCTCGCGGCCGAGCGCGCCGAACACGTCGGCGGAGTAGGGCGACAGGCGCTGCGCGAGCGGCCGCAGCGCGTTGTCGCGCCACTCCAGGCGCACCATCTCGCGCCGGCCCGAGAGCAGCTCGGCCGCGGGCGTGTCCCAGCTCTGCGGCGTGGGCGCGAAGGCATTGAGCGCCTGCAGGCTCTGCACGTTGCGCAGCAGGTCGCTGCGGATGTCGCTCGCCACGTCGAGCGCTTCCTGGTCGAGCGAGGCCTGGTCGCGGCCGACCTCGTACTCGGCGGCCAGGAACACCAGCACCGTGAGCAGCGCGCCCACCAGCAGCAGCAGCGCGCCCCACAACGGCCAGCGCGGCGATTTCATGGCAGTCGGCGGGGGATCACAACACCCGGTGCTGCAGCGAGGGCAGCTGCTCGCGCACCTGGCGCAGGCGCGCGGCGTCGAGCTCGGCGATCACCACGCCCGGGCCCTCGGCGTGCATCGCGAGCACCTGGCCCCAGGGGTCGATCACCATGCTGTGGCCCCAGGTGCGGCGGCCGTTCTCGTGCAGGCCGCCCTGCGCGCTGGCGATCACGTAGGCCTGGTTTTCGATCGCGCGGGCGCGCAGCAGCACCTCCCAGTGCGCCGAGCCCGTGGTGTGCGTGAACGCCGCGGGCACCAGCAGCACGTCGGCCGCGAGTGCGCGGTAGAGCTCGGCGAAGCGCAGGTCGTAGCACACGCTCTGGCCGATGCGCCAGGCCTGGCCGGCGTGGTCGTGCAGCTCGAAATGGGTCGGGGCCGTGCCCGCGGTGAGCACGGCGGATTCGTCGTAGCGCTCGCGGCCGTTGTCGTAGCGGAACAGGTGGATCTTGTCGTAGCGGCTCAGGCGCTCGCCGCGGGCGTCGTAGACCAGCGAGGCATTGGCCGCGTGCGCGGGGTCGTCGGTGGCCAGCGGCAGGGTGCCGCCCACCAGGGTCATGCGCAGGTCGCGCGCGGTGTCGCTGAGGAAGTCCTGCACCCGGCCCAGGCCCAGGGTCTCGGCGATCACGAGCTTGTCCTCGTCGCGCGCGCCCATGAAGCAGAAGTACTCGGGCAGCACGGCGAGCTCGGCGCCGGCCGCCGCGGCCAGGCGCAGCAGGCGCAGGGCCTCGCTGAGGTTGGCGTCCAGGCTGATGCCCGAGACCATTTGAATGGCGGCGACTTTCATGCGGGCTCCTGTGGCGGCGGGTGGGGCGGGCGTGACGCGGGCGAGCTTACTGCAGCGGCTGCGGCGGCGCGGCAGGCGCGGCGCTGCGCGCCACCTTCTGCACCTGCGGGTCGGCCCAGCTGCCGCTGACGCGGAATTCCTGCGTGGCCGCGCTCTGCATGGGCTGGCGCAGCAGGAACTGCGCGAGGAAGGTGCCCAGGCCCACGGCCGGGTTGATCGCGGTGGCGATCAGCGAGGCCGTGCCGGCGTTGATCTCGGGCACCACCACCACCTTGAGGTCCTGGGTTTCGCGCGCCACGTCGGCCGAACCTTCGAGCAGCGCGGCGGCGTTCACGCCCTTCATCTGCAGGTTGTTGGTGTGCACCACGCCGCGCTCGATGCGCGCGTCGCCGCGCACGAAGTCGAAGGCGAAGCCGTCGGAGAAGACGTCGCGGAAATCGAGCACCAGGCGGCGCGGCAGCGCCTGCAGGCTCAGCACGCCGAGCAGACGCGCCGCGCCCGGCTCGGCCTTGAGGAACTGGCCACGCTCCACGTCCAGGTGCAGCTGGCCCGACAGCGAGGGGTAGTCGGGCGCGAAGGGCGCACCCTGCCAGCCCAGCGTGCCTTCGAGGCGGCCGCGCCCGCCGCGCACCAGGCCCTCGCGGCCGAAGCGCTCGAGCAGCGCGCCGCTGTCCTGCACGTCGAGACGGAACTGCAGCGCCGTGCGGCGCGGGCCGCTGCCCTCGGCGCCCGCGCCCGACGCGGCCCAGTTGCCGCTGGCCGTGAGCCGCGCCTCGGGCACGCTCACGCGCAGCGCGTTGAGGCGCCACTCGGCCACGCGCAGCGGCCCGCCGCGGTTGACCGCCTCGACCTCGACGCGCCCGAGCGAGCGGCCGTCCCACTGCAGGTCTTCCACCGCGATGTCGAGGGCGGGCACGCTGTTGCCGGGCTGCTCGAGCAAGCGCTCGACCTCGCTCGGCGCCTGGCGCGGCAGGGTCAGCCGCGCTAGGCGGGCGTACACGCTGCCGGCCTGGGGCCCGCTCGCGGGCCGGAACTCCACGTAGCCGTTGAGCCCGTCGGCATCGACGTTGGCGCGCCACAGCGGGCCTTCGCGCGTGGCGCCCACCACCACGCGCTGGAAGCGCCGGCCGTCCACCGCCACCGCATCGGCCTGCAGCGAAACGTGGGTGGGCAACCAGGCCATGGCATCGCCGCCCGAGCCAGCGGCCGGCGCGCCGGCCGCCGCGGGCAGCAGCTTGCGCCACTGGTCGACGTCGAGTTCGGCCACGCGCGCCTGCACCGCGATGCCCTGCTCGGGCAGCGGCGCGCGCTCGCCCGCGGGCAGGCCCAGGGCGACGCTGGCGCGCGGCGCGCGCGGCGTGGGGCCGAGCTCGCGTTCGAGCTGCAGGTCGAGCACCGGCGCGGCCGCGGGCCCGAGCGCCACCGCCACGCGCTCTCGCGTGGCCTGGCCGTCCTGCACCGCGCTCACGCTGCTGTCGTAGCGCAGCGGCCAGCTCGCTTCGGCGGGTTTGGCCAGCGGCGCCGGCAGCTGGATCGCCATGCCCTGCAGGCTGCTGCTGATGCGCAGCTCGGGCTCGCCGGCGCGAAAGCCCAGTTGCACGCTGTAGGGCGCGCTGCCGCTGGCGTGCGCAAAGAGCGCGCCGACCGGGCCCAGTCCGCCCTCGCGCAGGCCGGCGGCGCTGGCCACGCCCTGGCCGCGGAACTGCAGCTGCACCGGCGCACCAGGCTCGGCGCGCAGGCTGCCGTCGAACACGAGTTCACCACCCAGCACCTGGGCGCGCGCACCGTTGAAGGCGAAGCCGCGTTCGCTGAAGCTGAGCGTGCCGCGCGCGCGCGCCAGCAGGGGCGAAGCGGGCGTGATGCGCAGGTCGGTGCCGTCCAGGCGCACGCTGCCGCGAACGCGCGTGGCCTTGAGGTCTTCGAGGGGCAGTTCGAGCCGCAGCTCGGCCCCCGCCGGGCCGCTGGCCGTGGCGCGCGCCAGCGCCTGCTGCGTGTAGCGGTTGAGCGGCGTGCGCTGCACGTGGCCCAGCAGCGCCTCGCCCGGGCCGTTGGCGCGCAGCCGCACCTGCACCACCGGGTGGTGCGCGAGGTCGTCGACCACCACCGAGGCCTGGTCGATGCGCACCCCGGGCGCGCCGTCCAGGCCGCCCTCGATACCGGTGATGCGCATGGCCATGCGGTCGAGCGCGAACTGCGCGCGCGCACCACGCACGCCGGGCCAGGGCGGATCGCCCGCCGCCTGCAGCGCGGGCGGCAGGTGGTCGAAGTCCACCCCCTCGAGCGCGGCCGTGATCTGGAAGGTGCCGGGCGTGTGCTGGGGCTCGTTGAAGGGCATGTCCCAGACCTCGCCCTGGAGGCGGAAATTCACCTGGCGCGAGACGCCGGCCTTGACCGCGTCGCGCACGTAGTGCCGCGCGTTCTCGTTCACGCTCAGCGGCAGGTAGCGATGCACCGCGGTGCCGTCGGCGCGCGTGAGGCGCGCCGTGAGGTCGAGCACGCCGGGAAAGCGCGCGCGCGCCGGGCTGGTGGCCGGGTCGCCGGTGTGCCAGCGCACCCGCACCGTGCCCTCGGCATGGGCGTTGGCGAAGCTGCCGTCGTCGAGGTCGACCTCGACACGCTCGCCCTTGATGCGCCAGGCCAGCCGGGCGTCGAGGCGGTCGAAAGCGATGCGCGGCTCCTCGAACACGTCGGGGAAGTCGAGCGCGCCCTGGCGCAGCGCGAGCTGGGCGCGGCCGCCGTTCTGGTCGAGCTCGAAGCTCAGGTCGGCGTTGTCCACGCCCGGGCGGCCCGGCAGGGGAAAGCGCCCGCTGCGCGAGAGGCGGCCGCTGGGTTCGCCGGCCAGCGCGAGCCCGCTGAGCCGGCCCTTGGCGCGCAGCACCGCCTGGCCCGCGAGCGGCCCGCTGCCGCGCGCCTGCCAGGCGAGGTCGAGGTCGTCGAGGCGGCCGCGCGGCTGCAGGCGGGCGAGCCAGCCCCGCGCCTCGCCGGGCAGGGGCAGCCGCTCGGCCAGCGCGGTCAGCGTGGCCAGGTCGACCGCACGCGCCTGCACCTCGGTGCGCGCGCCCTGGCGCTCACGCGCGCGCTGGTGGGTCACGCGCACCGTGCCGCCACGCCATTCCTGGCCTTCGGCGGTGCGGAACGCGAGCCGCTCGGTGCCCGCGGTCCACTGGGCCTCGGTCCAGGTGGCTTCGAGGCGGCCGTCGAGGCGTTCGAGCGCCAGCGCCGGCAGATCGGACCCGAGCTGCAGGTCCACGCCGGTGAGCGCGGTGTCGAGCGTGAGCGCTTCGATGTCGCCGCGCTGCAGCCGGGCCCAGGCGCGCAGCGCGCCCTGGCCGCTGCGCACCTCGACGCCCCAGTCGCTGAGGTCGGCGTGGCGGCGCAGCAGCGCCACGTCGGCGCGGCTGAAGTCGGCGTAGAGCTGGCCGCTCCAGTCGTCCCAGGGCTGGCGCGGTGCGCCGCCCAGGCCGGGCAGGCGCCACAGCGGCTCGCGCAGCCGTGCGCGCAGGCTGAAGCGATCGCCCCAGGCGGGCTCGGGGGTGGCGTCGAGCCGCAGGTCGTGCGAGCGGTGGCCGTTGCGGGCCACGAAATCGAGCTCGCGCAGCAGCACCGGCGGCTGGCCGCGACGCTCATCCGTCCAGCGCACCGTGCCGCCGCGGATCGCGAACTCGGTCTGGTCGAAGAACCACTCGGCGCCGCGGCCGTCGCCCGAGCCGCTGTCGGTGAAGGCCATGCCCGCGACCTCGATGCGGCCATCGGCCAGGCGTCGCACGTCGAGCACCGGCCGCTCGATGAGAATCTGCTCGAAGCCGCCGCGCCACAGCGAGGCCACCGACACCGCCCCGCGCACCACGGGCAGCTCCAGCGCGCTGCGGCCGCTGCTGTCGAGCAGGCGCACGTCGCGCAATTCGAACGAAGGCACCAGGGGCGGCAGGCCGCCATCGGGGTTGCCGACGGAGCGGATGGCGCCGATGCGGACCTCGACCCCGACCGCGTGGCTCGCCCACCTTTCCAGGTCGGGGCGCCAGTTTTCGATCCGCGGCACAATCCACGCCTGCAAAACGATCCAGGTCAGCAGGAAGATGCCCCAGGCGCCCGCCACCAGCCACAACAACAGGCGCGTGGCCATGGCCCAAAGCCGCAGCAGACGGCCGGCCGTGACGGCGCCGTCGTCGCGCGCGGTGTTGGCCTGTTGGGATCGCATCATGTCCATCGCGAATTATGACGGGGCACCCCTGCCCGGGTTCCGACATCGGTGAGCGCTTCTTGTCAACGAATGTGAACTCCGCTTCCCCGTTCGGCGCCGCCGAACGCCGTGCCGACCATTCCCGCTTCGTGCAGCGTGTGCGGCGGCGCTACGCCGACGAACTCGCCTGCCTCGCACCCGGCGCACCCGACAAGGCTTCCATGCGCGCCTGCCTCGAGCGACTGGCCGGCGAACGCGGCCTGGCCCGGCCCGCGGCGCTGCGCGTGCTGCGTCAGCTGGTGCTCGAACGCCTGGCCGTGATCGACGCCGAGCAGGGCGCGCCGCTGCAGGCCGTCACACGCGCGGTCACCGAGCTCGCCGAGCTCGCGCTCGACGAGGCCTGCCGCCTGGCCTTCGCCGAACTCGACGCGCTGCACGGCGCGCCCCTGGCCGCCAGCGGCGCGCGCGCCGAGCTCTGGGTGATCGGCATGGGCAAGCTCGGGGCGCGCGAGCTCAACGTCTCGAGCGACATCGACCTGATCTACGTCTACGACCACGACGGCGAGACCGCGGGCAACGCCGAGGGGCGCAACCGCCTGAGCAACCACGAGTACTTCGCCAAGGCGGTCAAGCACATCTACCAGACGGTGGGCGAAACCACCGAACACGGCTGCGTGTTCCGCGTCGATCTCGCGCTGCGGCCCAACGGCAACTCGGGGCCCAGCGTGGTTTCGCTCGGCGCGCTCGAGGAGTACTTCCTCGTGCAGGGGCGCGAGTGGGAACGCTTCGCCTGGCTCAAGAGCCGCGTGATCGCGCCCGACGCGGTGCTGCGGACCGCGGGCATGCAGGCGCTGCGCGCCACCGTGCTGCCCTTCGTGTTCCGCCGCTACCTCGACTACGGTGTGTTCGAGTCGCTGCGCGTGCTGCACCGCCAGATCCGCGACCACGCGGCCAAGCGCGCCGCGGGCAACCCGGGCCGCGCCAACGACGTGAAGCTCTCGCGCGGCGGCATCCGCGAGATCGAGTTCACCGTGCAGCTGCTGCAGGTGGTGCGCGGCGGCCAGTTTCCCGAGCTGCGCACCCGGCCCACGCTGGACGCGCTGCAGCGCGTGGCCAAGGCCGGCCTCATGCCGGCCGACAAGGCCGAGGCGCTGGCGCGCGCCTACGAATTCCTGCGCCAGGTCGAGCACCGCATCCAGTACCTCGACGACCAGCAGACCCACGTCATGCCCGAGCGCGACGAGGACCTGAACTGGCTCGCCGCGAGCATGGGCTTCGCCAACACCTGCGCGTTCCTGCACGCACTCGATGCGCACCGCGAGGTGGTGGCCGAGGAGTTCGACATCCTGCTCGGCGGTGGCACGCAAGGCAGCTGCAAGGGCAAGGGCTGCAACGGCGCCGCACGCAGCGCCGACGAAGATCTGGCCAGCGCGCTCGCCAGCCTGCCCCAGGCCTTCGCCGCGCGCGTGCAACAGTGGCGCGAGCACCCGCGCGTGCAGGCCCTGCGCGAAGACACACGCCAGCGCCTGGTGCGGCTGGTGCAGCGCACCGGCGCCTGGATCGACGAGGGCCGCGTGAGCGAACTCGCCGCGCTGCGCATGACCGACTGGATCGAGCCGCTGCTGCGCCGCGAGAGCTACCTCGCGCTGCTGCAGGAGCGGCCCTCGGTGCACGAGCGGCTGCTGCGCCTGCTGGGCGCGGCCAAGTGGCCCGCGCGCTACCTCATGCAGCACCCGGGCGTGATCGACGAGCTCGCGAGCCAGCAACTGCTGGCCGAACGCTTCGACGCCGAGGCCTTCGAGGCCGATTGCGAATCGCGCCGCGCCTCGCTGCGCACCACGGGCGAAGACGATGAAGAGGCCCTGCTCAACCTGCTGCGCCGCGCGCACCACGCCGAAACCTTCCGCACGCTGGCGCGCGACGTCGAGGGCACGCTCACCGTGGAGCAGGTGGCCGACGACCTCTCGGCGCTGGCCGATGCCGTGCTGCGCCTGACCGCGCGCTGGTGCTGGTCGCGGCTGAAGAACCGCCACCGTGAGACACCGGCCTTCGGCATCGTGGGCTACGGCAAGCTCGGCGGCAAGGAGCTCGGTTACGGCAGCGACCTCGACATCGTGTTCGTCTACGAGGACGAGCACGAGAACGCGGGCGAGATCTACGCCGCCTTCGTGCGCAAGATGATCAACTGGCTCACGGTGAAGACCGGCGAGGGCGACCTGTTCGAGATCGACACCGCGCTGCGGCCCAATGGCAACTCGGGCCTGCTGGTGACGCGCTTCGAGGCCTACGAGAAGTACCAGACCCAGCGCGGCAGCAACACCGCCTGGACCTGGGAGCACCAGGCCATGACGCGCGCGCGCTTCGTGCTCGGCAGCGCCAGCCTCACCGGCCGTTTCGACGCCGTGCGCGAGGCCGTGATCACCGCGCCGCGCGACCCCGCGGCGCTGGCGCAGGAGATCGTGGCCATGCGCGCCAAGGTGCGCGCGGCGCACCCGGTGCGCGGCGAGCGCTTCGACGTCAAGCACAGCGCGGGCGGCATGGTCGACGTGGAGTTCGTGGTGCAGTACCTGGTGCTGCTGCACTCGCAGGCGCACCCCGAGCTGCGCGCCAACAGCGGCAACATCACCCTGCTGCGGCGCGCGGAGGCGGCGGGCCTGCTGAGCCCGGGCCTGGGCGAGGCCAGCGGCCGCGCCTACCGCCGGCTGCGCCAGGTGCAGCACCGCGCGCGCCTGGACGAAGCACCGACGCAGGTGGACCCCGCCGAGCTGCAGGAAGAGGCCGCCACCGTGCGGCGGCTGTGGCAGGAGGTGCTGGGCCACGCGAGCGCCGCGTGACCCGGGGCGCCCGGGCTCAGGCCGCGGCGGGGGCCGGGCCGGCGCCGGTCGCCAGCGATTTGCGGAAGCGGTTGAGCTCCTGCACCGACTTGAAACTGCTGTCCATCAGCAGGCTCATGTTGTGCAGGATGCGTTCGACCACCTTGTTCTCCCACACCGCGTCGAACGCGATCTGCTTGTCCAGCCAGTGCTCGAGCCACTCGGGGTTGGGCAGGCGGCTCTGGATGGTGTCGTTGGGGAACAGCGCCTTGTTCACGTGCAGGTTGGTCGGGTGCAGCGCCTGCGCGGTGCGGCGCGCGCTGGCCATGAGCACGCCGACCTTGGCGAAGGCCGAACGCGCCTCGTCGCCGAACTTGGCGATGGCGCGCTTCATGTAGCGCAGGTAGGCGCCGCCGTGGCGGGCCTCGTCCTGGCTCAGCGTGGTGTAGATGTGCTTGATGACCGGCTCGGTATGCCACTCGGCGGCGCGGCGGTACCAGTGGTTCAGGCGGATCTCGCCGCAGAAGTGCAGCATCAGGGTTTCGAGCGCGGGCGCGGGGTCGAACTCGAAGCGGATGTCGTGCAGCTCCTGCTCGGTCGGCGCGAGGTCGGGCCGGAAACGCTTGAGGTACTCCATGAGCACCAGCGAGTGCTTCTGCTCCTCGAAGAACCAGATCGACATGAAGGCCGAGAAATCGGAGTCGTCGCGGTTGTCGCGCAGGAACATCTCCGTGGCAGGCAGCGCCGCCCACTCGGTGATGGCGTTCATCTTGATGGTCTGCGCCTGCTCGTCACTGAGTTGCGTGCCATCGAATTGCGCCCACGGGATGTCCTTCTCCATGTCCCAGCGGACGGACTCGAGTTGCTTGAAGAGTTCGGGATAGAGCATGGCGGTCTCGCGGTACGGGCGCCGGGGGGGCGCAAAAGGGACGCAAAAAACGGGCGACATTGTAGGCGTGGGGGTATCCCGCCGGGCGAGAAGCCCGACGGCCGCGTGGCCGATTAAGGATTACGCGGTGCGGGCCGCGCCGGATGCGCGCTGCGCGGCCTCGGCGCGCCAGCGCGCGACCGCCACCGCAATGTCCTGCAGCCGCGGCAAGGGCCAGTGCGCGCGCGGGGCCAGGCGCGGCCGGCGGCCCGCCACCCCCCGCCCGCCGGCCCACAGCGCCACCTCGGGCGGCAACGCTGCGCGTAGGCGCGCGAGCTGGGTCTGCACCTCGCGCGCCGACTGCATGGCCGAAAAGCCCAGGGCCACCACGTCGGCGCGCGCGGCCACCGCCGCACGCGAGATGTCGACCAGCGGCGTCTGCACCCCCAGCGGCACCGTCTCGCAGCCTTCGAGCACCAGCAGGCATTCGGCCATCAGCAGGCCCAGGCTGTGCGGCTCGCCCGGCACGGTGGTGAGCAGCACACGCGGCGGCTGCGACGGGCGCGCCGCCATGGCCTGCGCCAGCGCCGGCCGCAGCACCTGCTGCACGGCCTCGGAAAACAGGTGCTCCTCGGGCACGGCAAGGCGGCCGTCGAGCCAGGCCAGGCCCACCTGCACGGACAGCGGGGCCACGGTGTCGGTCACGGTGCGCGCCAGGCCGCGCTCGGCCAGGGAACGCTGCAGCGCGTCGCGCAGGCCGGCGGCGTCCATGCGCTGCATGAGCGCGAGCCAGTCGGCGCCCTCGGGCCAGCCGTTTTCCGCCGGCGCGTGCATCCGGCCGGCAGACGGCTGCGTATCCAGGGCCAGCAGTTGTGCCAGGGGCAAAGCCACCACGCGACCGGGCCGGTGCCCGGCGTCGAGCAGGCGGCGCACGTGGCGCAGCCGGGCCAGGTCGTCGTCGCTGTAGCGCCGTTCACCCTGGGGGTCGCGCGCCGGGCTCGGAAAGCCGTAGCGGCGCTCCCAGACGCGCAAGGTGTCTTTGGCCAGACCGGTGTCGCGCTCGACGTCGGCAATGCTGTGCCCGTGCGAGCCTGGCGGGGATGGATCGGTCATGTACTCGTGTTTCAGGAGCCTGGATTCTGCGCAAGACCGTGGCCAACGGCATACCCGAGCCGCTTGTCAGGGCAAAAATGACTTGACGGTTGCCGATTTATACCGAATAGTCACGTTTCAACCGATGAGTTCAAATCAAAGCCAACCGCTCCCATGCGCCCACCGTTTTCACCGCGATCTCCAGGGAACTTCCCCATGAAAGCCCTGCTCTCATCCTGCGGTTGCGCGAGGGAGTCGATCTGCAACCACCGTTTTTCGCTGCGAAGCCTTCCGGCCCGACAGGGTCCGGATGCAATCCCGGGGCGCTTCTCCTCCTCCTCCCTCCCTCCCTTGTTCGTTTCGGGGCGCTTCGCAGCATCTTGTCCAGCCCGCCGCCGGCCCGCGCCGGCCGGCCGCGGTTGAGGGGACCGGCATGTACCTGTCCCCCAACCCTTCCGCCGCCACCCTCCAGCGCCGCATCGCCGTGGTCGGCTCCGGCATTGCCGGCCTGGCCGCCGCCCACACGCTGCAGGGCCTGGCCGAGGTGACCCTGTTCGAAGCCGGCGAGTGGTTCGGCGGCCACACCCACACGGTGGACGTGACGCTGCCCGATGCGCGCGGCGAGCCCACCACCTTCGGCGTGGACACCGGCTTCCTGGTGCTCAACGAGCGCACCTACCCCAACCTGCTCGCGCTGTTCGCGCAGCTCGGCGTGCCGCTGGCCAAGTCCGACATGTCGTTCTCGGTGCAGGTGCCGGGCCACGGGCCGCGCGGACAGTCGCTCGAATGGAGCGGCTCGGACCTGTCCACCGTGTTCGCGCAGCGCAGCAACCTCGTGAACCCGCGCTTCTGGCGCATGCTGCGCGACATCGTGCGCTTCAATGGCGTGTGCACCGCGCTCGCCGAACGCGGCGACGACCTGCGCCCCGACAGCCCGCTGCTGCAGCCGCTGGGCGACTTCCTGCGCGAGCAGGGGTTCAGCGACGAATTCCGCGACTGGTACTTCCTGCCCATGCTGGGCTGCATCTGGAGTTGCCCGACCGACCAGATGCTGCAGTTCCCGGTGGCCACCATGGTGCGCTTCTGCCACAACCACGGCCTGCTGCAGGTGGCCAACCGGCCCCAGTGGTTCACCGTGGCCGGCGGTGCGCGCCAGTACGTGCAGAAGATCGTGGCCGGCGTACACGACGCGCGCCTGTCCACGCCGGTGCGCCACCTGGTGCGCGAGCCCGACGGCGTGCGCATCGCCACCGACCGCAGCGTGGAGCGCTTCGACGCGGTGGTGCTGGCCTGCCACTCCGACCAGGCGCTGCGCCTGCTCGGCGACGGCGCCAGCGCGCTCGAACGCGAGCTGCTCGGCGCGATCCGCTACCAGGCCAACCGCGCGGTGCTGCACACCGACACCTCGGTGCTGCCCACGGCCACGCGCGCCTGGGCCGCCTGGAACTACGAGCGCGCGCCGCAGCGCGAGCAGGAGTCGGCGCGCGTGTGCCTGCACTACCTGCTCAACCGCCTGCAGCCGCTGCCGGTGCGCCAGCCGGTGGTGGTGTCGCTCAACCCGCAGCGCAAGATCGCGCCGCAGCACGTGCTCGGCGCCTGGGACTACGACCACCCGGTGTTCGACCTCGGCGCCATCCGCGCCCAGGCGCGCGTGCCGCTGATGCAGGGCCAGCAACGCACCTGGTTCGCGGGCGCCTGGTGCGGCTACGGCTTCCACGAAGACGGCCTCAAGGCCGGCCTGCACGCGGCGCGCGGCCTCATGGACCACTTCGGCCTGGTGCCCAAGGCCGGCGCCGGCGAAGCGCGCCGCGCGGCGCTGCCCGGGGTGCTGGCATGAACGAGCAGGCCCAGCTCGGCTTCGGGCAGGTGCGGCACACGCGCACCCGCCCGCGCCGCAACGCCTTCGCCTACCCCACGGCCTTTCTCATGCTGCCGCTGCGCAGCCTGCAGCGCAGCGGCCCGGGCGCGCTGGCGCGCAACCGCGCGGCGCTGCTGAGCTTTCACGACCGCGACCACGGCGACGGCCGCGCCGACTGCCTGGCCTGGTTCGACGAGCTGCTGCGCGAGCAGGGCATCGGCGACGCCGACGGCGAGGTCTGGCTGCACACCTACCCGCGCGTCTGGGGCCATGCCTTCAAGCCCGTGAGCTTCTGGTACGGCCACCGCCGCGATGGCAGCCTGCGCGTGGTGCTGGCCGAGGTCAACAACACCTTCGGCGAGCGCCACGTGTACCTGCTCGACGCCCCACGCTACGGCGTGCCCTGCGAGGCCGACAAGGTCTTTCACGTCTCGCCCTTCTGCCCGGTGCGCGGGCGCTACCGCTTCACCTTCATGCGCACCGCCGGCGAACGCGCGCGCACCGTGGTGCGCATCGACTACTTCGACGAGGCGCAGGCCGGCGCGCTGCTGCAGACCAGCGTGAGCGGCGAGCTGCAGGCGCTGACCGGCGCGAGCGTGCGCCGCGCGCTCTGGTCGCACCCGCTGCTGGGCCTGGCCATCGTCGCGCGCATCCACTGGCAGGCGCTGCGGCTGTGGCTGTTCAAGCGCGCGCCCTTTTTCCGGCAGCCCCCGGCGCCGGCCCGATTCGTCACCCCCGCGGTCCAGCGGACCACCCCCGATGCCCACCTGATGCCCATCGAGCGATGAACAGCACCACCGCCTCCCACCCCGCCACCGGTTTCGTGTTGCCGCGCAACGCCCCTGCCGCCGCGCGCACCGTGCTGCAACTGCTGCAGCGCCTGGCGCACGGCAGCCTCACCGTGACCCTGCCCGACGGCAGCGTGCAGCGCTTCGGCCGCGTCGACGGCCCGCACGCGAGCATCCGCCTGAACAACTGGAACGTGTGCGGCGCGGTGCTCAAGTCGGGCGACATCGGCTTCGCCGAAACCTACATGGCCGGCGACTGGCACACGCCGCACCTGGTCGCGCTCATGGAGCTCATGCTGCTCAACCGCCGCGCGCTGGAAGACGTGATCCACGGCAGCTGGCTGGGCCGGCTGGCCTACCGCGTGCAGCACCTGCTCAACCACAACAGCAAGGCCAACAGCCGCAAGAACATCCACGCCCACTACGACCTGGGCAACGCCTTCTACGAGCGCTGGCTCGACCGCACGATGAACTACTCGTCGGCCTGGTTCCAGACGCCCGAGCTGTCGGAAGAAGAAGCCCAACACGCCAAGGTGCGCCGCGCGCTGCAGCTGGCCGGTGTGCGCCCGGGCGACCGCGTGCTCGAGATCGGCTGCGGCTGGGGCGCGCTGGCCGAGAAGGCCACCACCGAATTCGGCGCCTCGGTGGTGGGCGTGACGCTTTCGACCGAGCAACTCGAATTCGCGCGCGAGCGCATGCAGCGCATCGGCAGCGCCGAGCGCGCCGACCTGCGACTGCAGGACTACCGCGACATCGGCGATGCGCCCTTCGACGCGATCTGCTCGATCGAGATGGTCGAGGCCGTGGGCCGCGCCTACTGGCCGACCTACTTCCGCACCGTCTCGCGCCTGCTCAAGCCGGGCGGCAAGGCCTGCATCCAGAGCATCGTGATCGCCGACCAGCACTTCGAGCGTTACATCCGCGGCACCGACTTCATCCAGCAATACATCTTCCCGGGCGGCTGCCTGCCTTGCCCGAGCGCCTTCCGCGAGCAGGCCGCGCAAGCCGGCCTCGAGGTGGTGGACGAGTTCGCCTTCGGCCGCGACTACGCGCGCACGCTGCGCGGCTGGCGCGAGCGCTTCATGCACGAGCAGGAGGCGGTGCTGCAGCTCGGCTTCGACGAGCGCTTCATCCGCACCTGGGAGTTCTACCTCGCCTACTGCGAGGCCGCCTTCGCCGAGGGCAGCACCGACGTCGTGCAGTACACGCTGCGCAAACCCGGCTGACCCCGCCGCGCCCGCCATGCACCGCGCCACCCTGTTGCTCGCCCTCGCGCTGTGCGCCGCCCCGGCGGTGCACGCCCAGCCCGCGCCCGCGCTCGCCGACGCGCTGCAGGGCAAGAGCGTGCTGGGCCAGACGCGGCTGCGCGTGTGGGGCTTCAGCGTCTACGACGCCACGCTCTACGCGCGGCCCGGCTTCGACGCCCAGCGTTTCGGCGAGCAGCGTTTCGCGCTCGAGCTCGCCTACCTGCGCGACTTCGACGGCGCCGACATCGCCCAGCGCTCGCTCGACGAGATGCGCGGCCTGGGCCCGGTCGACGAGGCCAGCGCCCAGCGCTGGCTTGCGGCCATGAAGGCCCTGTTCCCCAACGTGAAAGCGGGCGACCGCATCACCGGCGTGCACGTGCCCGAGGCTGGCGCGCGCTTCTACCTCAACGGCCGATGGCTCGGCGCGGTGGACGACCCCGCGTTCTCGCGCCAGTTCTTCGGCATCTGGCTGTCGCCGCGCACCTCGCAGCCCGCCATGCGCGCGGCCCTGCTGCAGGCCGCGGCCGCCCGCACGCCATGAACCAGCCCGCCGCCCTGCCCGACCCCGCGGCCGCGTTCACCGCACCCGGCGGCTGGCGCCATGGCCTGGGCTATGGCCTGCTGGGCCTGCCGCTGGCCTTCGTGGCGCTGCCGCTCTACGTGCTCCTGCCCAACCACTACGCACGCGAGTTCGCCGCGCCGCTGGCCGCGCTCGGCGGCGTGCTGCTCGCGGCGCGCGCCGTCGACGCCGTGCTCGACCCCCTGATCGGCCGCTGGTGCGACCGCCTCGCCGCGCGCTCGCAGCGCCGCCTGCTGCTGGCGGCGGCGCTGGCGGCCGTGCTGCTGGCGCTGGGCCTGTGGGCCCTGCTCTTCCCGCCCGCGGCCGTGCGCGCGCAAGGCGCCACGGCGCTGCTGGCCTGGGCCGGCGTGGGCATGGCGTTCACCTGCACCGCGTTCAGCGTGGTGTCGGTGGCGCACCAGGCCTGGGGCGCTCGACTGGGCGGCAACGAGGCGCAGCGCGGGCGCGTGGTGGCCTGGCGCGAAGCGCTGTCGCTGGTGGGCGTGCTGCTGGCCTCGGTGCTGCCCACGGTGGCCGGGCTGGGCGCCACCGTTTCGGCCTTCGCTGTGCTGCTGGCCCTGGGCTGGTGGGCCTGGGCGCGCAGCCTCGCGCCGCTGAACCCGGGCATCGCCATGCCGCACGCGGGCCGCTCGCCACTGCGCCAGGGCGCGTTCCTGCGCCTGCTCGCGGTGTTCGTGGTGAACGGCACCGCCAGCGCGGTGCCCGCCACGCTGGTGCTGTTCTTCGTGCAGGACCGGCTGCAGGCCCCCGCGGCCTGGGAGCCGCTCTTTCTGCTCACCTACTTCCTGAGCGCGGCGCTGGCGATCCCGCTGTGGATGCGACTGGTGCCGCGCCTGGGCCTGGCGCGCACCTGGCTCGTGGGCATGCTGCTCGCGGTGCTGGGCTTCGTCTGGGCCGCCACGCTGGGCGCGGGCGACACCGTGCCCTTCCTGCTCGTGTGCGCGATCACCGGCATCGCGGTGGGCACCGACCTCACGCTGCCCGGCGCGCTGCTCGCGGGCCTGATCGGCCAGCTCGGCGAACGCGGCCACCGCGAAGGCGCGTACTTCGGCTGGTGGAACTTCGCCACCAAGTTCAACCTGGCGCTCGCCGCGGGCCTGGCGCTGCCGCTGCTCGGCTGGTTCGGCTACCAGCCCGGCGCGCGCGATCCGCAGGCCTTGCAGACCCTGAGCGCCGCGTATTGCCTGCTGCCCTGCGCGCTCAAGCTGATCGCGGCCGCCGCGCTGCACGGCCTGGTCATCCGCGGCCCGCAGCCCGCTGCGCTGCGCACCGCATCCCTCTGAGGTAACCCCATGCAAAGACGACTGCTGCTCACCGCCACCGTGGCCACCGGCGCCACCGCCCTCGCGGGCTGCGCCGGCCCGCAGGTCAAGGACTACGCCGGCCAGCAACCGGTGCTCGACCTGCGCGAATACTTCAACGGCGTGCTCGACGCCTACGGCGTGTTCACCGACCGCTCGGGCAAGGTGGTGCGCCGCTTCACCGTGGTGATGCGCTGCAGCTGGAACGGCGAGCAGGGCGTGCTCGACGAGGACTTCGTCTACTCCGACGGCGAGAAGCAAAAGCGCATCTGGCGCCTGCGGCACCTGGGCGACGGCGCCTACGTGGGCACGGCCGACGACGTCAAGGGCGAGGCGCGCGGCCAGACCTCGGGCAACGCCTTCCGCTGGAACTACACGCTGCTGCTGCCCGTGGACGGCAAGACCTACGAGGTGCAGTTCGACGACTGGATGTACCTGATGGACCGCCACGTGATGCTCAACAAGGCCACCATGAGCAAGTTCGGTATCCGGCTCGGCGAGGTCACGCTGAGCTTCGTGAGGCGCGCAGCATGAGCACACCGCCCCTCACGCTCCGCGACGGCGGCGCCGCGCTCGAACCGGTGCGCCGCCCCGGCCTGTTCGGCCCCATGAACCCGCCCATGACGGACTGGCGCGGCCGCCGCGTGTGGCTGGTGGGCGCGTCCAGCGGCATCGGCGCGGCCGTAGCCCACGCGCTGCACGCGCAGGGCGCGCAGGTGCTGGTGTCGGCGCGCAGCGCCGAGGCGCTGGAACGCTTCGTGCTCGACCACCCAGGCGCCCAGGCCTGGCCGCTCGACGTGACCGACGAGGCCGCCGTGGCGCGCAGCGCGCGCGCCCTGCTGGGCCAGGGGCCGATCGATCTGGTGGTGTACTGCGCGGGCCACTACCACGGCATGCGCGCCACCGCGCTGGACCTGCCCGACCTCAAGCGCCACCTCGACATCAACTACCTGGGCGCCTTGCACGTGGTGCATGCGCTCCTGCCCGCGCTGCTCGCGCGCGGCAGCGGCCACATCAGCCTGATCAGCAGCGTGGCGGGCTTTCGCGGCCTGCCCAAGAGCCTGGCCTACGGCCCGACCAAGGCCGCGCTCACGCACCTGGCCGAAACGCTCTACCTCGACCTCGCGCCGCGCGGCCTGGGCGTGAGCGTGGTACACCCGGGCTTCGTGCAGACCCCGCTGACCGCGCAGAACGACTTCACCATGCCCGCCCTCATCACGCCCGAGCGGGCCGCCGCCGACATGCTCGACGGCTGGGCGCGGGGCCGCTTCGACATCCACTTCCCCAAGCGCTTCACGCGCGCCATGAAGCTGCTGCGCCTGCTGCCCTACCGGCCCTTCTTCGCGCTGGTCCGCCGCGCCACCGGCCTGTGAGCGCGCCGGCCGATCCGCGCGCGGCGGTGCAGCGCATCGCCGATTTCTACGAAGCGCTCTCGCCCGCGTCGCTGGCGGACCTGGGCGCGTTCTACACCGACGACGCGCGCTTCAAGGACCCGTTCAACGAGGTGCAGGGCGTGCCCGCGATCCGCGGCATCTTCGAGCACATGTACGCGAACCTGCACGCGCCGCGCTTCGTGGTCACGCAGCGCATGGTCGACGGCGACCAGTGCTTTCTGGTGTGGGAGTTCCGTTTCCGCTTCCGCCGTTTCGACACCGCCACCGAGCAGGTGGCGCGCGGCGGCTCGCACCTGCGGCTGGCGGCCGATGGCCGCATCAGCGAGCACCGCGACTACTGGGACGCGGCCGAGGAGCTGTACGAAAAGCTGCCGCTGGTGGGCGCCCTGATGCGCTGGCTCAAGCGCCGCGCGAACGGCTGAGACCCGGGCGCAGCGCGCCGGTCAGGCCGGCTTCGAATCGATGAAGCTCTGGCGCTGCGAGAGCTTGTCGCTCAGGCGGGCGAGGTTGGGGTAGTCGTCGCGCCAGTTGATCACCGGGAAGCGGAAATCGAGGTAACCGAGCGCGCAGCCCACGGCCACGTCGGACAGGCTGAAGTGGATGCCCGAGCAGAAGGCCTTGTCGCCCAGGCCCTGGCTCATGGACTTGAGCGCGCCGTGGATCTTGCCCATCTGGCGGTCGATCCAGGCCTGGCTGCGCTGCTCGGCGCTGCGGTGCGGCCAGGTGGCTTCGAGGCGCGCGAGGATGGCGGCGTCGAGCAGGCCGTCGGCCAGCGCCTCCCAGGTCTTCACCTCGGCGCGTTCGCGCCCGCTCGGGGGAATGAGCTTGCCCACGGGCGACAGGCCGTCGAGGTATTCGACGATCACGCGCGAGTCGAACACCGCCTCGCCGCCTTCCATCACCAGGCAGGGCACCTTGCCCAGCGGGTTGGAAGAGCCGATGGTGGTGTCGGCCGACCAGACGTCTTCCAGAATGAACTGGTAATCCAGTTTCTTCTCGGCCATGACGATGCGCACTTTGCGAACGTAGGGGCTGGTGATGGCACCGATGAGTTTCATGGTCTGTGGGCTTGGCGGATCGGCCGGCGATTTTAGCCAGCGCCCCCGGGTCTTCGCCGGGCGCGCCCGCGATGGGGCGGGCCCGGCGCGGGCCACTCCTACAATCGCGGGATGCGCCCGACCCCTGCCTCCCCCGCGCCCGCCGGCGCCGACCTCTCCCCCATCTCCGCCCTGTCGCCGCTCGACGGCCGCTACGCGGGCCGCCTCGCACCGCTGCGCCCCTACATGAGCGAACTGGGCTACATGCACCGCCGCGTGCAGGTCGAGATCGCCTGGTTCATCGCGCTGTCCGACGCCGGCTTCGAAGAGTTCAAGCCGCTGTCGCCCGGCGCGCGCACCTACCTGCTGGGCCTGGTGAAGAACTTCAGCGAGGCCGATGGCGAAGCCATCAAGGCGATCGAGAAGACCACCAACCACGACGTGAAGGCGGTCGAGTACTGGATCAAGTCGAAGTTCGAGGCCCGCCCCGAGCTCGAGCGCGCGGCCGAGTTCGTGCACTTCGCCTGTACCAGCGAAGACATCAACAACACCAGCCACGCGCTGCAGCTCAAGGGCGCACGCGAGCAGGTGCTGCTGCCCGCGCTCGACGCCGTGATCACCAAGCTGCGCGACATGGCGCACGCCATGGCCGAGGTGCCCATGCTCAGCCGCACCCATGGCCAGACCGCCAGCCCCACCACCGTGGGCAAGGAGATCGCCAACGTGGTGGTGCGCCTGGTGGCCGCGCGCGAACGCATCGCGGCCGTGAAGCTCATGGGCAAGATGAACGGCGCCGTGGGCAACTACAACGCGCACCTCGCGGCCTGGCCCGACTTCGACTGGGAAGGCTTCAGCCGCAAGGTGGTGGAAACCGCCGAACCGCTGGGCCTGGGCCTGAGCTTCCAGCCCTACAGCATCCAGATCGAGCCGCACGACTACATGGCCGAGCTGTTCGACGCGGTGGCGCGCACCAACACCATCCTGATCGACCTCGCGCGCGACATCTGGGGCTACGTGAGCCTGGGCTACTTCAAGCAAAAGCTCAAGGCCGGCGAGATCGGCTCGTCGACCATGCCGCACAAGGTCAACCCGATCGACTTCGAGAACGCCGAAGGCAACCTGGGCCTGGCCAACGCGCTGCTGCGCCACCTGAGCGAGAAGCTGCCCGTGAGCCGCTGGCAGCGCGACCTCACCGACTCCACCGTGCTGCGCAACATGGGCGTGGCCCTGGGCTACGCGGTGCTGGCCTACCACGCGCTGGGCGTGGGCCTGAACAAGCTCGAGCTCAACGAGGAAGCCACCGCGGCCGACCTCGACGCCTCGTGGGAAGTGCTGGCCGAGCCGATCCAGACCGTGATGCGCCGCTACGGCGTGCAGGGCGCCTACGAGAAGCTCAAGGAGGTCACGCGCGGCAAGACGGTGCGCGCCGAAGACCTGCACGGCCTGGTGCGCTCGCTCGACATTCCCGAGGCGGAGAAACAGCGCCTGCTGGCCATGACGCCGGCCAGCTACACCGGCAAGGCCGCCGAACTCGCGCGCCGGTCCTGAGGCAGACCGGCCCGGGCGCTAGAGGGCGCGTTCCTTGTAGCGGTTGAAGCGCCAGGCGTCGCCTTCGAGCGTGATGCGGCGCCAGCTGGCGCGCTTTTCGCCGGGCGACATCTCGGTCCAGCGCTGCACTTCGTCGAAGGTGCGGCCGCAGCCCTTGCACAGGGGGTCGCCCTGGCTGGTGGAGCAGATCGCGATGCAGGGCGTGTCGGGCGTGGTCGCGTACCAGGCCAGCCAGGCCTCGCGCGCCTGGTCGGGCAGGCTGTTCTCGTCGGCCTCGGTCTCGTGGAAATAGACCATCAGCGCGTACACCTCGGCCAGCGCGCGCGTGGCCGCGGGCAGCGAAACGCCGTCGGGCGAGGGCGATCGATCGCGCCACCAGTTGATGGCCGCCTCGATGTCGGTGATGTGGATGCCAGCCATGGGGAGGGCGATGATAAGCGCCCCCTCCAGGCCCCGCAGGCGGGGCCGGCCCATGCCCCGCCGGGGCGCCGGGTCGCTCAGTCGGCGCTGGCCGGCGCGTTGCGGCGCTGCAGGTATTTGCCGGTGAGCACCACCAGCACGGCGCCCAGGGCGGCCGCGGCGTAGAAGCCCACCGAGTGGTGCGGCACCAGGGGCTCGATCATCTTGTCGGACACGATGGTTTCCGCGCCCACCCAGCCGATCAGGGCCGCGCCGAGCGTGACGATGGCCGGGAAGCGGCCCATGAGCTTGATCATCAGCGTGCTGCCGAAGACCACGATGGGGATGGCGATCAGCAGACCGATCACCAGCAGCGTGAGATTGCCGTTGGCCGCGGCGGCCACGCCGATCACGTTGTCCAGGCTCATCACGAGGTCGGCCACGAGGATGGTGCGGATCGCGGCGAGCAGGCCGCCCTTGGCCTCGCCCTTGTCGCTCTCGTCGTCGTCGCCGCCGTTGAGCAGCTGCACGCCGATCCACAACAGCAGCAAGCCACCGATGAGCTGCAGCCAGGGCAGCTGCATGAGCTTGACCGCCACGACGGTGAGCACCACGCGCAGCACCACGGCGGCCGCCGTGCCCCAGAAGATCGCCTGCTTCTGGCGCTTGGGATCGAGGCCGCGCGCGGCCAGCGCGATCACGACCGCGTTGTCGCCCGAGAGGATGATGTTGATCCAGATGATCTGGCCCAGGCCCAGCCAGAACTGGGGACTCGAGAGCATTTCCATGGTGGTGCGGTGTGGGTGGGAGGGGGCGGATGGCCGAGCCGCGCAGTGTAGGCAGGGGCCGTCGCCGGGTCGTGCGTGGTAGTGCGTAGAAGGCCCGGCCGCGCGTCGCCTCGGCGACTTGCGGGAACCACGCATGTGGAACTTTTGTCCGCGCGCATACAATCCCGGCCTTCGCGGAAGGGGAGTAGCTCCCAGGCGCGGCGGCTGCTCCTTCCCCCCGGAGGGCCTGCTGCGCCCGTCAATGTGTCGTCAGGACGGCGTCGCCCAGCGGCGCCCGGCATGTTGGACCACGGCAACGTGGGGCCGGGCAAGACCTTCGGAGAACCATTCCCTTCTTTGGAGCCATTTCATGGAATTCATGTCCGCGGCGTGGTGGTCGGCCCTGCTCGCCATCATCCTCATCGACCTCGTGCTCGCCGGCGACAACGCGATCGTGATCGCGCTGGCCGCGCGCAACCTGCCCAAGGAGCACCAGAAAAAGGCGATCGTCTGGGGCACGGTCGGCGCCATCATCGTGCGCTCGGCCATGACGCTGGTCGTGGTGTGGCTGCTGAAGATCCCCGGCCTCATGGCCATCGGCGGCATTGCGCTGATGTGGATCGCCTACAAGCTGATCGCCGAAGACGAGGGTGACGGCGACGAGCACGGCCCGGCCGCCACCACCTTCTGGGGCGCGATGAAGACCATCATCATCGCGGACGCGGTGATGGGCATCGACAACGTGCTCGGCGTGGCCGGCGCGGCCCAGGGCTCGTTCGACCTCGTGGTCATCGGCCTGCTGATCAGCATCCCCATCGTGGTGTTCGGCAGCACGCTGATCCTCAAGCTGGTCGAGAAGTACCCCGCGATCATGTACATCGGCGCGGGTGTGCTGGCCTTCACCGCCGGCAAGATGGTCGTCAACGAGAAGCTGCTCGCGCCCTGGTTCAAGGGCCCCGAGTTCGCCCAGCAGGCCGCCTACTGGGGCTTCGTGGGCCTGACCATCGTCGCCATCCTGACGCTGGGCTACCTGCACAACCGCCGCGTGGCCCAGCGCACGGGCGGCGCCGGCAAGGCCTGAGGACCGCCCCATGAAGCTGCTCCTGCGCTGGTTGCTCGCGGCCTGTGCGCTGCTGCTGGTGGCCTACCTGTACGACGGGGTGCAGGTGCGCAGCTTCCCGTCCGCGCTCATCGCCGCCGCGGTGATCGGCCTGTTCTACCTGATCCTGCGGCCGGTGCTGGTGCTGCTCACGCTGCCGGTCACGCTGGTCACGCTCGGGCTGTTCCTGTTCGTGATCAACGCGCTGCTGTTCTGGGCCGCGGCCTCGGTGCTCGACGGCTTTCACGTGCGCGGCTTCGGGGCGGCCCTGCTGGGCTCGCTCATCTACTCGGCCCTCATGATCGTGGTCGATGCGGCGCTGAGCCGCGTGCGCTGAACGACCGCGGCGTTCAGCGCTCCTTCTCTTCGCGCATCAGGTCCTTCAGGCGCTGCTCCACGTCGCGCCGGCGGCTGTCCACGATGGCCAGCTCGATCGGATCGGCGTTGCGCTGCGCCGGCGGCAGGGCCTGCGCGGCCTTGAAGCGCTCGAGCGCGCCGTCCCAGTCGTACTGCGCGGCACGCGCCTCGGCATCGGCGCGCACCGCGCGCAGCGTCTGGCCCTGGGCCTGCTGCACCCGCGACAGCAGCTGCCAGGCCAGGGCGTCGCGCGGGTGATCCACCACCCAGGTCTGCAGCCGGGAAGCCGCGCGCGGCGCCTGGCCGGTGGCCAGGGCCGCCTGCGCGCCGAGCAGGACCATGGCACGCGCGTCCGCGGCCAGCGCGGCGTCGCGCAGCTCGGCGAGCAGCGCGGGATTGGGTGTGGCGCCGGGTGACAGCAGGATCTCCAGCGCCAGCGCGTCGGCAAAGCCGCGCGCATCGCTGCCCGCCGTGGCCTGGCGCAGCCGACCCACGAGTTCGGCGGCGCGCGCCGACTGGCCCAGGCGCTGCGCCGCCAAGGCCCCGGCGTACAGCGCGGGGGCGCTGGCGATGGCGGGCTGGGCCTGCTCGACCCAGGCGTTCCAGCGCGTGCTGTTGCGCTCGGCGAGCACGCGTGCGCGCGCGGCGGCCAGGGCGTGCAGGGCCGCCGACGGCAGCCCCGCGGCGGCGCGCTGCGGGGCGTCCGCACGCGGGCCCATGGCCGCCGGCCCGGCACTGGGCAGCCGGGCCTGCATGTCCGCGATGCGCTCGCTCGTGAGCGGGTGGCTGCGCAGGTAGGGAAACGCGCCGTCGTCGTTGAGGCGCGAGGCCTGCTGGAGCTTGTCGAACATGCCGACGAAACCCTGCCCGTCGAAGCCCGCGCCCGTGAGCACGCCGAAGCCGATGCGGTCGGCCTCGCGCTCCATGTCGCGCGAGAAATTGAGCGACTGCTGGGCGGCCGCGGCCGTGCTGCCCGCGATCGCGGCGCCGGCCGCATTGGGGTTGGAGCCCATGGCCAGCGCGCCCAGGATCATGCCGGCGATCATCCACGGCGCCATGCGCTGCTCGTTGGACATCATGCGGGCGATGTGGCGCTGCGAGACGTGGCTCAGTTCATGGGCGAGCACCGACGCGAGCTCTTCGGGCCGCTCGGTCACGGCCAGCAGGCCCAGGTTCACGCCCAGGTAACCGCCGGGCAGGGCAAAGGCGTTCACGCGCCGGTCGCGCGAGATCATCAGCTCCCAGGCCAGGCGCTCGAACAGCTCGGCGGGCACCTCGCCGCGCTGGCGCGCCGCGCCCAGCAGCGGCTGCCAGATCTGCTGCAGGTAGTCGCCCAGGGCCGGATCGTCGAGGTAGTCGGGGTCGCGGTAGATGCTGCGCGCGATGCGGTCGCCGAGCCGGCGCTCGGCCGAGACCGTGAGGCTTTCGCCATCGCCGAGGCTGGGCAGGTTGTGCGCATGGCCTGCGGCGTGTGGCGCGTTGTTTTGCGCCCGGGCCGCATCGGGCGCGGGCGCCCAGAGCGCCAGGGCGAGCGCCCCGACGGCCAGCCAGACCGCCCGCGGCGGCGAGGGAGGGAGGAAATCCATGCCCGTATGATGCCGCCAACCCCCACCAGTTCAGCCCACCGGCGCGTCAACCGCCGGTGAACCGCGGTTACACCATGTCAACTCCCGCCGCCCCCACGGGCTCCCCGCTCACCCATTTCGACGCCCAGGGCCAGGCCCACATGGTCGATGTCGGCGCCAAGGCCAGTACGGACCGCATCGCGGTGGCCGAGGGCCGCATCACCATGCAACCCGCCACCCTGGCGCTGATCGAGTCGGGCACGGCCAAGAAGGGCGACGTGCTTGGTGTGGCGCGCCTGGCCGGCATCATGGCCGCCAAGAAGACCAGCGACCTGATCCCCCTGTGCCACCCGATCGCGCTCACGCGCGTGGCGGTGGATTTCGAGATCGACCGCGGCACGAACAGCGTGCTGTGTCGGGCCACCACGGCCTGCACCGGTCAGACCGGCGTGGAAATGGAAGCCCTGACCGCCGCCTCGGTGGCCTTGCTCACGGTGTACGACATGTGCAAGGCGGTGGATCGGGGGATGGTGGTGGACGGGGTGCGGCTGGTGGAGAAACGGGGCGGCAAAAGCGGCCACTTCAGCGCCGACCCGCTCACTCCGCCCGCCAGGTGACGGCCCGGTAAGCCGGGTTCTGGCTCGCCAGGTAATGCCAGCGGCGCGCCAGGTTCAAGCGGACATCCGGCCTCGACAGCAACCAGGCCAGATCCGCGGTTTGCTGGGCCGCCTGGATCTCACCACCGCGCACCTGGAGCTCCGCGAGCTGCTGCAAGGCGGCCGCCGAGGGATTGAGCAAGACCGCGTTGCGAAACGCCTCCAGCGGCTCGGGCTCCAGGGTCTCGTCGGCCCTGAGCCCGGTGAGCAAGGCCTCGAGTTGATCGAGCACCTGCGTGCGAGGAATGTCCTTGGGGTGGTACGTCCCGATGTTGCTTTGCTTGAACCGCCAGATGTTGAAGGCCTCTTCGATCCGCAGGTAGTCGTGCCACAGCATCGCCAGGTACACGCCCATCGCCAACAAGGCCCCCACCAACGCCTTCTCGGGGGCCCGCCAACCAGGCAGCCGCGCGCCCGCCTGTGCGGCACCGGCCAGCAATGCCAGGGGGAACAGGAAGTAGGCGTAGGCGAGCGGCAACTCCACCATGCCGTGCAGGAAGATCACCCACATCGCCGCGAGGTAGATCCAGCGACCGGCGCTGCGCGGCGCCCAAAGAAGCCGCCACAAGGTGAAGCCCACGGCCACCACCGCCAGCATCGACAGCGGCAAACCGAACCACAGCGCGAGGTCGAGAAAGGCGTTGTGCGCCCAGGTGAACAGGCCGGGCAGCTCCACACCGATCGAACCCAGGTACGCCTGGGCCAGCACCGTCTGGGCGAAACCATAGCCCAGCCAGGGGCGCTGCCACACGGCCTCGAGATAACCCAGGTACACCTGCTGCCGCACCGAAGTCAGGTCCCGATGGAACGCGCCGCCCGGCGTCAGCGAGGCCACCGTCCCGGTCGGCCCCCAGTCTTTGTTGAAGTAATAAACCGCCAGCCACAACAACAGCATCTGGACCAGCAGGAGCACGATCCAGCGGGCGGGCTGGCGAGCGCGCAGCAGCAGGATCAGGGCGATCGCCTCCACCGTGACCAGCGCCAGCAGGGCCACCCGCGAGCCGCTCATGGCCACGAACATGCCGAAGTAGCCCGCCCCCAGCAGCGCCACGGATGGCCGCGCCTTGCCCCGGTACACCCACCACAGCATGGACACCATGGCCAAGGCCAGCAAGGTCGCCGCGTGGTTGGGCTGGATGAGGTTGCCAAAGGGCCGGCTGGTCAGCGGCACCGGCTGGATCCACACCTCCCAATCCGACATCCGCAGGGACTGGGTGAGCATGAGCGCTGAGGTGACCAGCGCGGCCACCAGAACCGCCGAGAACAGGAAATCGCCCACGGCATGGGGCTTCACCTGCTCCCAGCGCTGGGCCAGCACCACACACAGTGCGGCACCGAGGAAGTAGGCCGCGCCCAGCAGCGCATGGCCGATCGAATAGACCTCACCCGTCGCCCACTGCAGCACGCAGCCGCCCGCCAGCAACAACAGCACCGCCGGGAGCGGCGTGATGGCCGTCGGCGACAGGGGGTGGCGGCGGGTCTTGAAGACCATCACGGCAAACACCACCAGCAGCACCGAGGCCATCCAGGCGTCCTTGTGGAACGCCAGCCAGGGTGGGCTGGCATTCGGCAGCAACCAGGCGAAGGCCAGGGCCACGGATGCCAGCGGTGTCCAGATGGGAAGGTGCTTCATGCGGGGCGGGGTGAAAAAGAAAAGGCCCCATCGGGGCCTTTCCATGCGATCGCGTTACCGTGATGGCGCTCAGGGGCGGCAGGAAGCGGGGCGGTGCTTGGCGAGGATGGTGCCCGAGCACACCCAGGTCACTTGACCGTTGGCACCCATGGTGCCGGTCAGCGTGATGGTTTTCGTGTCGATGGCCGGGTCGCCTTTGGCCGTCGCGGTGATGACACCGATCGACGACGAGGTCTGCGCGTAGGTCACCGATTGCACGTAGGTCGAGGTCTGGCTGTCGAACAGGTCGCCGGCGCTGGCCGAGGGCGGCATCGAGCCGGCAGTTTGCGTGGCTTCGCTGATGGCGGTGCGGGCGGCCGACGCCGCGAGCATCACTTCCGAGACGCGGGCACGCGTCGTGTAGTCCTGGTACGCCGGCAGCGCCACGGCGGCCAGGATACCGATGATGGCCACCACGATCATCAGTTCGATCAGGGTGAAACCTTTTTGGATTGCGCGCTTCATCTTCATGGAAACTCCTCAGCAGGGGTTGGGTTGGTACGCAGTGCGTAGTGCAGACAGCGTGCCAACCTGAGCGAGAGGATGAATGCGCGGTTTGCCGGGACAGCCGGTCGAGCGGCGACGAAATGTGGCCTTTCGGTCCCCCATCAAGCGACAAAAAACGTCGCCCCCCGCTCAGAAGACAAAATTTGTCACAGCTGAAAGACCTGCCCGGCGCTCAGCCAGCGGATGTCGCGGCGCGGCTGGGTGTCCATGCGGTGGATCTCTTCGATGATCAGCGCCGTTTCTGCGGGCTTGGTGTGCGTGATGTGGATCAGCGGGCGCCGACTGGGCGCGAGCTGCGCGAGCTCCCCGGCCAGCAGCGAAGGCGCCAGGTGCTGGCTGCGCAGCGCGAGGTCGGTCTCCCGGTCGCTGAAGGCGGTTTCGATCACCAGGTGGGCCACGTCGAGCTGGTTCACGCGGGCCCAGAAGGCCGGGTTGCGGCCGGTGTCGCCGCTGAACACCCAGTGCGGGGCCGTTTCATCCGCGGCCACCGCAAAGCCGGCGGCCGGCACCGTGTGCACCGCGGGCAGCACCTCGATGCGGCGGTGGCCGATCGCCAGAACGTCGCCGATCTCGAAGGGCACGAAGCGCATCAGCGGCGAACCCGCGCTGGGTATCGCGGTGAAATCGGGCCAGATGGTGTCGTTGAACAGGTGAGCGCGCAGGGCCTCGATGGTGCCCGGCAGGGCATGCACCTGCAGCGGCGGCACCCCGGCGGCGAGCCGGCCTGAGGCCACCGCGTCGATCATGAGCGGCAGGGCCGCGACGTGATCGAGGTGGGCGTGTGTGAGCAGCACATGGTCGATGCACAGCATCTCTTCCAGGCTGAGGTCGCCCACGCCGGTGCCGGCGTCGATCAGGGCGTTGTCGTCGAGCAGGAAGGCGGTGGTGCGGCAGCCCTGGGCGATGGCGCCGGAGCAGCCGAGAACTCGGACGCGCAGGTGGTGGGAGGGCGGCATGGACACAGGCCGCAGGGTACCCGGGGGCCGCGCCCCGGGCTGTGACTTTTTTCGCGCGCCGGCCCGCCGTATCGGGGCGTTACCAACGGCGGGCGGCAGGGATCAGTCCTGGACGAACTGCATCTGGGTGCCGGCGAGCTCGAGCACGTCGCCGTGGCGCAGGTCCTTGCCGTCGGTGCCCAGCGGCGCCCCGTTGATGGTGGGCTTGACCGTGCCCTCGACCATGGCGACCACGTAACCGTGCGGGCGGCGCGTGATGGCGGCCACGGCCACGCCGGGCTTGCCGATGGTGGTCACGACCTTGGTCAGGGCGACCTCGCGGCCGGCGGCCGAGCCGCTGATGACCTTGATGGCCGCGGGTGCCAGCGGCGCCGCGTCGGCCGCGCCGACGACTGCGCCGGCGTTGATGACCATGGTCTTTTCGTAGGGATCGCTGCCGCCGGCGGCACCGCCGCCTTCGTGCACGAACTTGATCTTGTACTTGCCGATCTCGATCGAATCGCCACCCTGCAGCTGCTGCTTCTTGATCGCCTTGCCGTTGACGTAGGTGCCGTTGGTGCTGTTGAGGTCTTCCAGGAACACGTCGGAGCCCGACATCTGCAAGACGGCGTGCTCACCGCTGACGGCCAGGTTGTCGATCACGACATCGTTGTAAGGACGGCGGCCCAGCGTGGTGCGGTCCTTGGTGAGCTGGACTTCCTTGATGACGACGCCATCGATGGAAACGATCATTTTCGGCATGGCCGACTCCTCTTGGGGTTCCTTGTGCGCGGATACGGGTGCTGGGCGGAACGGGATTATTGACCGAGCATTCGCGATAACAAGCCACGCCGCGTGGCTTTGGCGCGAGCAAATGCCAGTATCACCGAAATATTGTCACGGCCGCCGGCCGCGTTGGCGGCTTCCACCAGGGCCATGGCCTTTTCCTCGAGCGTGCCGGCGGTGACGAGCAGCGCTGCGATGCGCTCGTCGCTGAGCATGTCGTTGAGGCCGTCGGAGCAGAACAGGTAGAGATCCCCGTCCTCGACGCGGTACTCGTTGACTTCCAGCAACACCGCATCTTCCACGCCCAGCGCCCGCGTCACGAGGTTGCGGTGCGTGGCGTACTGGGCCTGCTCGAGCGAGATCAGTCCGGCGTCGATCTGCTCCTGCAACAGCGAGTGGTCGCGCGTCATCTGCACGAACTCGCCACGGCGCAGCCGGTAGCAGCGTGAATCGCCCACGTGACCGATCATCACGCGCCCGTCCAGGAACACCCCCATCACCAGGGTGGTGCCCATGCCCGCGTACTGCGGGTTGGCGTTGGCCGCGTTGAAGATCGATCGGTTGGCGTTGTCGATGCAGATCTCCATCGCCCGCTTGAGCTCGCGCGAGCTCGACTCGTGGCCGCCTTCGGCCAGCCAGCGTCCCAGCTCCGTCTTGATGAAGGTGGTGGCCATCGCGCTGGCCACCTCGCCCGCGTTGTAGCCGCCCATGCCGTCGGCCAGCACGGCGATGCCGTTGTCGGTGTCCAGCGACACCGAGTCTTCGTTGTTGTCCCTGACCAGACCCGGATCGGTCAGGGCATGCAGCTCGAAATTCATGGGAGTGGATTTAAACCGGGATGGAGGGGTTGGTTCGCACGCCGGCGGACGATTGAAGCACTTGCGTGGCCTCGAAGGCGACATCGGTCACGCTTCGGCCGAGCCGCTGCAGAACCGCGGCCACCTCGGCGCCGCTGGCGGGCCGGTCTTCGGCGCGTTTGGCCAGCAGCGCCTGCAACAGATCGGCCAGGTCGTCGGGGACATCCGGGCGCAGCGTGCGCACGTCGGGCGGCGCCACGTTGGCGATCTGGTACATCAGGGCCGAGAGCGATTCGCCCTTGAGCGGCAGCGCGCCCGTGAGCATCTGGAACAGCATCGCGCCGAGCGCGTACAGATCGGCCCGGCCGTCCACACGCTGGCCGGCGAGCTGCTCGGGCGCCATGAAACTGGGCGTGCCCAGCACCACACCGGTCTTGGTGCGGCTGCTGTCGGTGATGCGGGCGATGCCGAAATCGGTCACTTTCACCTGGCCGGAGCCAGGGTCGAACATGACGTTGGCGGGCTTGATGTCCCGGTGCACCACGTTCTGGCGGTGCGCATGGTCCAGCGCCAGCGCCACCTGCTCACCCACGCTCAGCACCTGCGCCAGCGTCAGCAGGCTGCCCGGGCGGGTGTGTGCCTGCAGATCGTGGCCCGGCAGGAATTCCATCGCGATGTAGGCCAGGTCGTGTTCCTCGCCGGCGTCGAAGATGGTGACGATGCCCGGGTGCTGCAGGCGGCCGGCGGTTTCGGCCTCGCGGAAGAAGCGCTGGCGCACTTCTTCGAGCTCGTCGCCCTCGAACTCGGCGGCCAGCGCCAGGGTCTTGATGGCGACCGTGCGGCCGATCTTCGGATCGCGGCCCTGGTAGACCACGCCCATGGCGCCCTTGCCCAGTTCCTTTTCCACCCGGTAGCGGCCCAGCATGGGCTGCTCCACGCCGGGCCGGTCGAGCACCAGCGTGCCGCCCGGGTGCGCGGCCGCGCCGCCCCCGAGCACCACCGTTTTCGCCAACGACTGCGCGCGCAGGCGCTGGGTCTGCAGAGCGGGATCGGTGCGATCGAGCTGCATCATGTGCTCGTAGACCGCCTCGGCCTTGTTGAACTGCCGCTTGCGCTCGAAGTCGAGCGCCAGGTGCTTGAGGTTGTCCATCAGGGCCATGCTGTACGGGACGCGGCGGTAGCGGTCGAACGCCATGTCGAGTTGCCCCTGGCCCTGCAGCGCCAGGCCCATCATGCGATTGGTCTCGGCCGACTCCTGATCGGACGCGCGCTTGCGCGCCTCGGTGATGAGGAAGCGCCGCGTCGTGAGGGCGAGGTGCCCGGCGAGCAGCAGCACCGCGGGCAGCACCAGCGGCACCCAGAGGGCGGCACGCGAGAGCAGCAGGTATTCGGTGCTCAGCATGGCGAGCAGCACCACGCCGGTGACCCCCGCGCCCCAGGCCGCCGACAGCCGACCGAGCCCGAACGCCAGATACAGGCCGATCAGCAGGGCCATGCCCACCACCGCCAGGCCACCCCAGGCCGGCTGCACGATGAAGTGCCCGTTGAGCAGGCTCGCGGTGTTGTTCGCCACCAGATCGGCGGGCGACATCGCGGGCGAAACCGGCGTGGTGAACAGCGTGCCCACGCCGGCGGCGGTGGCCCCGATGACCACGATGCGGTCGCGGAAGGTGTCGGGCGATACCCGGCCGGCCAGCACGTCGTGAAAGGACACGGTCGCAAACGCGCTCTGGCCGTTGTGCGCGCGGTAGAACTGCGGCAGCAGCCGCGCCGCCGCGTCCGTGGGCACGAAGGCCGGACCGAGCCGCAGGCCGGCGCCCGGCAGCAGTTCGATATCGCCGGGGCCGAGGTTCAGGCTGTGGGCGGCAATGGCCAGCGAGAGCGAGGGCACGGCCCAGCCATCAAAGCGCACCAGCAGGGGTTCGCGGCGCACCGAGCCGTCGGGGTCGAGCCACTGGTTGAGGTGGCCCACGGCCGCGGCGGCCTCACCCAGTTCGGCCAAGGGCTGCAGCGAGCGCTGGGCCGGCAGGCCGAAGCCCGCTTCGTCAGGCACCGCGAGCCGGCGCGCAAAGGCCGGCAGCGGCGCGTCCGGCCGCCCGCGGGCTTCACCGAGTTCGAACACCGAGGGCAGCACCACCCGCCGTGAGGCCATGACGCTGTTGGTGAGCTGGGCATCGCCATCGTGCTTGGCCTGCAGTTCCTGCAGGGCATCGACCAGCCGGTCGCGGGTGTCGGGGCTGAGGCCGATCGTGGCCAGATCGCCCCCTTCGAGGCGGCTGCGAAGTTCGCGCAGCGGCTGCAGCGCATGGTCGGACTCGGGCTCGAAGAAGAAGGCGGTGTGCGCGATGGTGCGCGCGCCGGCCGCTCGCAGGCGGTCGATCAGTTGGGCGTGCACCTCGCGATCCCAGGGCCAACGGCCGATCGCGCTGACGCTCGCATCGTCGATCGCGACGATGGCGATGCGGTCGCCCGGCTGGCGTTCCGAGGCGGTGCTGGCGTGGTCGTAGAAGTGCCGCTCGAGCGAAGCCACGATGTCGGTGCCCGCGTGCAGCAATCCCACCACCACGAAGACGCCGGCGGCGGTCAATGCGTCGGCAAGGAAGCGCCAACGCGATCGGCGCCGCGCGGGAAGGGAGGGGACGTCAGGGGTCACAGGGGCTTTCCAGGGCTCGCAAGAAGGCGCGGGCCGACCCTTGGTCATCGGCTTCGCGGGAGCGCGATTGAGGACAACGGCGGTTGCCCAGCCGGAGTTGCATTTTGTTTCAACATCCGCGCGGCCCGCAAGCGCCGCGGGTGACGGGCGTCACGGCGGACGCGACGGGCGCAATCGGCCATAAAAAAAGGCAACGCATGCGTTGCCTTTTTCACACCCGAGCCCGAGGCTCAGAGCAGCGATTTGAGCAGCTTGCCCATCTCGGACGGGTTGCGCGTGACCTTGAAGCCGCACTCCTCCATGATGGCGAGCTTGGCATCGGCGGTGTCGGCGCCGCCCGAGATCAGCGCGCCGGCATGGCCCATGCGCTTGCCGGGAGGCGCGGTGACGCCAGCGATGAAGCCCACCACGGGCTTCTTCATGTTGGCCTTGCACCACATCGCGGCTTCGGCTTCGTCCGGGCCGCCGATCTCGCCGATCATGATGACGGCGTCGGTGTCGGGATCGTCGTTGAAGGCCTTCATGACGTCGATGTGCTTGAGGCCGTTGATGGGGTCGCCGCCGATGCCCACGGCGCTGGACTGGCCCAGGCCGATTTCGGTCAGTTGCGCCACGGCTTCATAGGTCAGCGTGCCCGAGCGCGACACCACGCCGATGCGGCCCTTGCGGTGGATGTGGCCGGGCATGATGCCGATCTTGATCTCGTCGGGCGTGATCAGACCGGGGCAGTTGGGGCCGAGCAGCAGGGTCTTCTTGCCGCCAGCGGCTTCCTTGGCCTTCATCTTGTTGCGCACCTCGAGCATGTCGCGCACGGGAATGCCCTCGGTGATGCAGATCGCCAGGTCGAGGTCGGCCTCGACGGCTTCCCAGATCGCGGCGGCAGCGCCCGCGGGCGGCACGTAGATCACCGACACGGTGGCGCCGGTCTGCTGGGCGGCTTCCTTCACCGACGCGTAGATCGGGATGTTGAAGATCGACTCACCGGCCTTCTTGGGGTTCACGCCGGCGGCGAAGCAGTGCTTGCCGTTCGCGTATTCCTGGCATTTTTCGGTGTGGAACTGACCGGTCTTGCCCGTGATGCCCTGGGTGATGACCTTGGTGTCCTTGTTGATGTAGATCGACATGTGGTTTCTCCGGGGCTCAGGCTTTGACGGCGGCGACGACCTTCTGGGCCGCTTCGGCCATGGAGTCGGCGCTGATGATGGGCAGGCCCGATTCGGCCAGCATCTTCTTGCCCAGTTCCTCGTTGGTGCCCTTCATGCGCACCACGAGCGGCACGCTCAGGTTCACGGCGCGGCAGGCGGTGATCACGCCGGTGGCGATGGTGTCGCACTTCATGATGCCGCCGAAGATGTTCACCAGGATGGCCTTGACCTTGTCGTTCTTGAGCATGATCTTGAACGCTTCGGTGACCTTCTCGGGGGTGGCGCCGCCGCCCACGTCGAGGAAGTTGGCCGGCTCGGCGCCGAACAGCTTGATGGTGTCCATGGTGGCCATGGCCAGGCCGGCACCGTTCACCAGGCAGCCGATGTTGCCGTCGAGGCTGATGTAGGCGAGGTCGAACTTGGAGGCCTCGATTTCGGCCGGGTCTTCTTCATCGAGGTCGCGCAGGGCCACGATCTCGGGATGGCGGAAGAGCGCGTTCGAGTCGAAGTTGAACTTGGCGTCCAGGGCGATGATGTTGCCCTTGCTGTCGCGGTTGAGCGGGTTGATCTCGACCAGCGAAGCGTCGGTGTCCATGTAGCACTTGTAGAGCTTCTTGCACACGTCGGTGAACTGCGCTTCGGAATCGGCCGGCAGGTTGATGCCCTGGGCGAGTTCCTTGGCCTGCGCGTCGGTCAGGCCGGTGAGCGGATCGACAAAGACCTTGATGATCTTCTCGGGCGTGGCGTGCGCCACTTCCTCGATGTCCATGCCGCCTTCGCTCGAGGCGATGAAGGCCACCTTCTGCGTGCCGCGGTCGGTCACGACGGACAGGTAGTACTCCTTCTGGATGTCGGCGCCGTCTTCGATGTAGAGGCGGCGGACCTTCTGGCCCTCGGGGCCGGTCTGGTGCGTCTTGAGCTGCATGCCCAGGATCTGGCCGGCGAGTTCCTTGACCTGATCGATGCTCTTGGCCACCTTCACGCCACCGCCCTTGCCACGGCCACCGGCATGGATCTGCGCCTTGACGACCCACACGGGTCCGCCCAGCTTCTGCGCGGCTTCCACCGCTTCTTGCACCGTGAACGCGGGAATGCCGCGCGGCACGGGCACACCAAACTGGCGCAGGATTTCCTTGCCTTGGTATTCGTGAATCTTCATGAGGTCTCTCTCAGGGATGGGTCGTGTGTCCGGCGCGGCTGCGGTCGGTCGCCGGGAGACGTGCGTGCTCTGGGAACGAGCAACCGGGGACTGTATCATGGTGCAACGCACCAATTTGAAACGCGGCGGCGCACGCCCCTGGCGGCCCCGCACCACGAGACCCGAGGACCGCGCATGGCCCACCAGATCTTCATCGACGGCGAAGCCGGCACCACCGGCCTGCAGATCCGCGAGCGGCTGCTGCAGGAGCCCGGCGTGCAGCTGCTCAGCATCGCGCCCGAGCGCCGCAAAGATCCCGAAGCCAAACGCGAGCTCATGGCGCAGGCCGATCTCGTGGTGCTGTGCCTGCACGACGATGCCGCGCGCGAATCGGTCGCCATGGTCGACGCCCTGCCCGGCCGCAAGCCGCGCATCATCGACGCCTCCACCGCGCACCGCACCGCTGCGGGCTGGGTCTACGGTTTTCCCGAACTCACGGCCACGCAGGCCCAGGCCGTGAAACAGGCCGACCGGGTGGCCAACCCGGGTTGTTACGCCACCGGAGCCATCGCGCTGCTGCGCCCCCTGGTCGACGCCGGCCTGATCCCCGCCGACTTCCCGCTCGCGCTGCCCTCGGTGAGCGGCTACTCGGGCGGCGGCCGCTCGATGATCGAGGCCTACGAGGCCGGCACCGCGCCGCTGTTCGAGGCCTACGCGCTGGGCCTGTCGCACAAGCACCTGCCTGAGATCATGGCGCTCACGGGCCTCAAGCGCCGGCCCATCTTCATTCCCGCCGTGGGCAATTTCCGCCAGGGCATGCTGGTGCAACTGCCGCTGCACCTCGACAGCCTGCCCGGCCAGCCCAAGGCCGCCGACCTGCACGACGCGCTCCTGAAGCACTACGCCGCGAGCGCGGCCGCGGGCGGTTTCGTGAAGGTGCTGCCGCCCACCGAGGACGGCAAGCTCGACGCCACCGCGCTCAACGACACCAACCTGATCGAGCTGCGCGTGTTCGCCAACGAGGCGCACCGCCACGCGGTGCTGATGGCGCGCCTGGACAACCTGGGCAAGGGCGCCAGCGGCGCCGCGGTGCAGAACCTCAAGCTGATGCTGGGGCTTTAAAGCCCGTCGGCCTCGTCGTCGGCCCCGGCCACCACGCGCCGGATGGCCTCGCCCCCGAAACCGCGCGCGGCCAGGAAACGCATCTGTTTCGCGCGTTCGGCGGCGTCGGCCGGGGCCCGTCCGAACTTCTTGCGCCACACCGCGCGCGCGCGCTCGGTCTCGCTGCCGCGCAAGGCCTCCACCGCCTGCGCGACCGCCTCGGCCGGCAAGCCCTTGGCCTGCAGTTCCTGGCGCACGCGCGAGGCGCCCAGGCGGGCCGCGCGGCGGTACACCACCGACTCGATCACGCGCTGCTCGTCGATGAAACCCTTGGCCTGGAGCTCGTCGAGCGCCTGCTTCAGTTCACCGGGGTTTTCCTCGTGCGGCGCGAGCTTGCGCTGCAGCTCGGCGCGCGAATGTTCGCGCTGCGCCAGCAGGCGCAGCGCGCGGCCCTTGAGGGAGGGCTTCTCGAAGCCCACGGCGCTCAGGCGTCCGTGGCGTCTTCGGCGTCGGCCTTGGCCTTGGTCTTGCGACCCTTGGCGGGCGCGGCCGCGGCCTCTTCGCCGTCGGCGAAGTCCGAGGGCAGCAGCGGCACACCCAGGGCTTCGCGCACCTTGTTCTCGATCTCGAAGCGCAGTTCGATGTTCTCCTTGAGGAACTCGCGCGCGTTGTCGCGGCCCTGGCCGATCTTCTCGCCGTTGTAGGCGTACCAGGCGCCCGACTTCTCGACCACGCGGTGCAGCACGCCGAGGTCGAGGATCTCGCCCTCGCGGCTGATGCCTTCGCCGAACAGGATGTCGAACTCGGCCGTCTTGAACGGGGGCGAGACCTTGTTCTTGACCACCTTGACCTTGGTTTCGTTGCCGATCGCGTCGTCGCCCTTCTTGATGGTGCCGGTGCGGCGGATGTCCAGGCGCACCGAGGCGTAGAACTTGAGCGCGTTGCCGCCGGTGGTGGTTTCGGGGCTGCCGAACATCACGCCGATCTTCATGCGGATCTGGTTGATGAAGATCACCGTGCAGTTGGTCTTCTTGATGGTGGCGGTGAGCTTGCGCAGCGCCTGGCTCATCAGGCGCGCCTGCAGGCCGGGCAGCTGGTCGCCCATTTCGCCTTCGATCTCGGCCTTGGGCGTGAGCGCCGCCACCGAGTCGATCACCACCAGATCGACCGCGCCCGAGCGCACCAGCGAATCGACGATCTCAAGCGCCTGTTCACCGGTGTCGGGCTGGCTGATGAGCAGCTCGGGCAGGTTCACGCCGAGCTTCTGTGCGTACTGCACGTCGAGCGCGTGCTCGGCGTCGACGAAGGCGCAGGTGCCGTTGAGGCGCTGCATCTCGGCGATGACCTGCAGCGTGAGCGTGGTCTTGCCCGACGATTCCGGGCCGTAGATCTCGATCACCCGGCCTCGCGGCAGGCCGCCGACGCCCAGCGCGATGTCCAGGCCCAGCGAACCGGTGGACACCACCTGGATGTCCTCGATCTGCTCGCCTTCGCCGAGCTTCATGATCGTGCCCTTGCCGAACTGCTTTTCGATCTGGGCAAGCGCGGCCTGCAGGGCCTTGGCCTTTTCGCTGTTGAGGGCGGCGTTTTTGACGGGTGCGTCCATAGGGTGGCTCCTGAGCGGTGAGTGGGTGTTGACTTCACGGCAGGTCTTCCGACCTGTTTCGGCATCCAGCACTGGATGCATGCCCAGAAGTGTAGCGGCGCATTGCCGCGTCAAAAGCCGATTTTTGGTCAGTTTGCCTTACGATCTGACGCCATGGACACGACCCCCGACGACCGCTGGCGCGGCGGCCACCTGGGCCGCTGGCTGGGCGAATCGCTGCGCCGTTTCGACGCGCGCGTGCTGCACCTGATGGCCCACGACCCCGAGGTCCCGCTGGCGCTGTCCAACCTCGCCGCGCGCCAGCAGGTGGGCGCGGCGCACGTACACATCACGCGCCACCTCTCGCTGCGCGGCTCGCGGCTGACCGAGCTCGCGCACAACGCGGGCATGAGCAAGCAGGCCATGGGCGATCTCGTGGCGCAGTGCGAGGCCTGGGGCCTGGTGCGGCGCGAGCCCGACCCGCGCGACGCGCGGGCCCGGCGCATCGCCTTCACACCCGACGGCCTGCTCTGGCTCGACGCCTTCCGGCGCGCCGTGGCGCAGGCCGAGGCCGAGTTCGCGACCCAGGTGGGCCCCGAGGTGGCCACCGTCGTCGTGCTCGGTCTGGAGGCGTATGCACAGACCTGAGCAGACGGCCTGTTCTGTCAGCCTGGTCGAAGGGGGCAAACCTACAATGAACCCACACTTCGAGGAGACCTGCCATGCGCATCCTGATCGCCGAAGATGACCAGGTCCTGGCCGACGGCCTGCTGCGCAGCCTGCGATCGGCCGGCGCCGCCGTGGACCACGTGGCCAGCGGCACCGAAGCCGACGCGGCCCTGCTCACGAACAACGAGTTCGACCTGCTGATCCTGGACCTGGGCCTGCCCAAGCTGCACGGCCTGGAAGTGCTCAAACGGCTGCGGTCGCGCGGCTCGGCGATGCCGGTGCTCATCCTCACGGCCGCCGACGGCGTGGAGGAGCGCGTCAAGGGCCTGGACCTCGGCGCCGACGACTACATGGCCAAGCCCTTTTCGCTGCAGGAGCTCGAGGCCCGCGTGCGCGCCCTCACGCGCCGCGGCATGGGCGGCAGCACCAACGTCATCCGCCACGGCCCGCTCGAATACGACCAGGCCGGCCGCGTGGCCACCATCGACGGCAAGATGGTCGAGCTCTCGGCGCGCGAACTCGGCCTGCTCGAGGTGCTGCTGCAGCGCGCGGGCCGCCTGGTGAGCAAGGACCAGCTCGTCGAGCGCCTGTGCGAATGGGGCGAAGAGGTGAGCAACAACGCCATCGAGGTCTACATCCACCGCCTGCGCAAGAAGATCGAAAAGGGCCCGGTGCGCATTGCCACCGTGCGCGGCCTGGGCTACTGCCTGGAGAAGGTGTGACCCTTCCGGCGGCGCAGCCACGCAGCGGCGAGAGCGGCTCCGTGGCGCCGGCCGAGGCCGCACCGCCCGCCGAACGCCGCGGCGGCGGCCCGGGCGGCTTCGGGCTGTTCCAGCGCGAGCAGCGCAGCCTGTTCGGCGAAATCCTCGACTGGATGCTGACGCCGCTGCTGCTGCTGTGGCCGCTGTCGCTCGCGCTCACCTGGATCGTGGCGCAGGGCATCGCCAACAAGCCCTTCGACCGCGCGCTCGAGTTCAACCTGCAGGCCTTGTCGCAGCTCGTGAACGTGCACGAGGGCCGGCCGCGCTTCGAGCTCAACCGCCAGGCGCGCGAGCTGCTGCGCGCCGACGACAGCGATTTCGTGTTCTACCAGGTGGTCGATGCGCGGGGCACGGTGCTCAGCGGCGAGGCCGACCTGCCCCGCCCGCCCACCGACGAAACCCCGGAGGTCGGCCGCGTGCGCCAGCGCGACGACGTGATGCGCGGCGACGCGGTGCGCGTGGCCTACACCTGGCTCGCGCGGCCCGACCCGGCACGCCCGGTGCTGCTGCAGGTGGCCGAAACCACAGGCCGGCGCTCGACGCTGGCCAACGAGATCATCAAGGGCGTGATGGTCCCGCAGTTCGTGATCCTGCCGCTCGCGGTGCTGCTGGTGTGGATGGCGCTGGTGCGTGGCATCCGGCCGCTGTCCGATCTGGAACAGCGCATCCGTGCCCGCCGGCCCGACGACCTGAGCCCGATCGAGGAGATGGACGTGCCGCAGGAGGTGGCGCCGCTGGTGTCCTCGATCAACGACCTGCTCGCGCGCCTGAAGACCTCGCTCAACACGCAGCGGCGCTTCCTGGCCGACGCGGCCCACCAGCTCAAGACGCCGCTCGCGGGCCTGCGCATGCAGGCCGAGCTCGCGCAGCGCGAGGCCGACCCCGCGGGCCTGCGCGCCTCGCTGCAGCAGATCGCGCGCTCGACCGTGCGCGCCAACCACACCGTCAGCCAGCTGCTCGCGCTCGCGCGCGCCGAAACCACGGGCCGCGCGCTGCCCAACGCCCAGGTCGACCTCGCGCGCCTGCTCGCGGGCGTGGTGCAGGACTCGGTGCCGCGCGCGCTGGAGCACGGCGTGGACATCGGTCTCGAAGGCGTGAGCGAGGTCCCGCCCGAGATGCTCATCACCGGCAATCCGACACTGCTGCAGGAGATGGTGCGCAACCTGCTCGACAACGCGATCGCCTACAGCGGCCAGGGCGGCGTGGTGACGGCGCGCGTGCTCGTCGACCGCTTCAGTGGCGTGCAGCTGGTGCAGGTGGAAGACAACGGGCCGGGCATTCCGGTGAACGAACGCGCGCTGGTGTTGCAGCCGTTCTACCGCGCGCTGGGCACCAACGTCGACGGCTCGGGCCTGGGGCTGGCCATCGTGCAGGAGATCGCGCAGCAGCATGGCGCGACCCTGTTGATGGAAGACGCGCACCCCGAGCGCTCACGGCCCGGGCTGCGGATCTCGGTGCGCTTCACGCGCCCCGAGTGAAGCGCGGCGCGTGGGGGCTCAGGCCCCGCTGCCGGGCCGCCCCAGGGCGAGGCCGCGCCCCCTCGGGGGGCAGCGACCCGCGCAGCGGGGAGCCTGGGGGCTCAAGGCTTGTAGACGTTGAGTTCGAGGCGCTCGCGCTCGATCACCTTGGCCACCGCTGGCAGCGCCGCGAAGCGCTGCACCAGGGCCCAGGTCTGGGGCAGGGTCTGCGGATCGATGCCTGCGAAACCGCCCCAGCGCAGCAGCGTGAGCGCGTAGGCATCGAGCACACCCGGGTGCTCGCCGCCGAGCCAGGGCGAGGCCTTGGCGGCCAGGGCTTCGATCTCCTGCAGCAGGCCCCGGTAGGTCTCCACCGCATGCGCCTTCACGGCCTTTTGCGCCGCTTCGTCGCTGGTGAACTTGTTGGGCATGAACACGTGCGTGAAGGTCGGATGCACGGTGTTGTTCATCCACGCCAGCACCTGCAGCGCGCGCGTGCGCGCCACGCCGCCCGCGGGCAGCAGATGGGCCTGGGGAAACATCGCGTCCAGGTGCAGCGCGATGGCGGTGATCTGCGTGATCACCTCGTCGCCATCGACCAGCACGGGCACCTGGCCGCGCGGGTTGATCGCCAGGTACTCGGGCGAGCGCTGCTCGCCACGGTGCAGCTTGATCGGGGCGGGTTCGAACGCGGCGCCCGCGAGTTCCAGGGCCGCGTGCGGCACGAAAGAACAGGCGCCCGAGGCGTAGTACAGCTTGAGGCTCATCGAACAGTCTCCTTGAAGGTTCTGGAAGGGTAATCAGCTCAGGTGGTCGCCCACCAGGCCTGCGATCTCGAACATGGTCACCGAGTCCTTGCCGAACACGGGGCGCAGCTTGGCATCGGCGTTGATGCGGCGCTTGTCCTTGGCGTCCTGCAGGCCGTTGGCCTTGATGTAGTCCCACAGCTTTTTGACCACCTCGGGGCGCGACACCACGCCCTCGCCGATCACCGCGGCCAGCGCCGCGCTGGGCTGCTTGCCGGTGGCGGCGGTGGTCTTGCGTGGGGCCTTCTTCTCGGCCGGCGCTTTCTTGGCGGCCGGGGCCTTCTTGGCCGCCGCCGCCTTCTTCGCGGGCGCCGCCTTGGCCGCGGGCCGCGCCGCGGTCTTGCGCGGCGGGTATTTGCTGTCGCGCGGCTCGAACTCGAAGTTCACCTTGCCGGCGGCGGCATCCCAGGCCAGGAAGGCCTTGAACGCGCGGCGCGTGCGCATGGACACGAACTTGTCGAGCAGGTCGGTCTTGCCGGTGGCGAGCAGCTTGGCCATCTGCTCACGCGCCACCGGCTGCTGCAGGATGATCTTGCCGCTCTTGAAATCGCAGCTCGGCGTGGGCTGCTGCGCCGTGGGCACCGAGCGCTCGCACACGTAGTTGGCACCGTGCTCGTGCACCGCGCCGCCGCACTTGGGGCAGGCGCCCAGGCTCTCGCTGCCCGTGAAGTCCACGAGCTCGCCGGTCTCTTCGTCCTTGCGGTCGTCGCCGAAGTCGAATTCGAGCTTCCAGTTGCGGTCTTCCTCGCTGTGCTTGAGCACCAGTTCGGCCACGAAGGGCCAGCCGGCCTTGGAGCGGAAGCCCTCGAGCGGGCCGATGTGCTTGTCGCGCAGGAAGACCTCGGCCTCTGCGGTTTCGAAGGTGCGGCCGCCGGGCGATTTGGTGAACGAGAAGCCGCAGCCTTCGCTGTTGCCGTCGACACCGGTGCAGGCGAAGCGGCGGTAGTTCTCTTTCACCACGCCGCCGCAGTTGGGGCAGGGCGAAGACAGCGTGGCGTAGTCGCCGGGCACGGTGTCGCGGTCGTATTCCTTGGCCTTCTTCACGAGGCGCTCGGTCATGGCCGCGATCTCGGCCATGAAGGCATCGCGCGAGAGCTTGCCGTGCTCCATCTGCGAGAGCTTGTATTCCCACTCGCCGGTGAGCTCGGGCTTGGAGAGTTCCTCCACCTCGAGGCCGCGCAGCAGCGTCATGAGCTGGAAGGCCTTGGCCGTGGGAATGAGCTCGCGGCCCTCGCGCAGCATGTACTTCTCGGCCAGCAGGCCTTCGATGATGGCCGCGCGCGTGGCCGGCGTGCCCAGGCCCTTCTCGCTCATGGCCTCGCGCAGCTCGTCGTCTTCCACCAGCTTGCCCGCGCCTTCCATGGCCGCGAGCAGCGTGGCTTCGCTGTAGCGCGCTGGCGGGCGGGTTTTCAGGCCCTTGTGCTCGACCGACTCGGTGCGCACGGTTTCGCCCTCGCGCACGGGCACCAGGTTCTGGCCCTTGTCGCCCGGCTGCGCGCCCTCGACCTCTTCGGCGGCCTCCTTGCCGTACACGGCCATCCAGCCCGGCTTCACCAGCACCTTGCCTTCGGTCTTGAAGTGGTGGTTGAGCACGGTGCTGATGCGCGTGGTGACCATGAACTCGGCGCTGGGGAAGAACACCGCGAGGAAGCGGCGCACCACCAGGTCGTAGAGCTTCTGCTCGGCCTCGCTCAGGCCGCTGGGCGCCTGCAGCGTGGGGATGATGGCGAAGTGGTCCGAGACCTTGCTGTTGTCGAAGACGCGCTTGGTGGGCTTGATGTAGCCGTTGTTGAGCGCGGTGAGCGCGTGCGGCGCGAGGTGCTTCATGCCGCTGTCGGCGAGCATCTCGAAGGTCTGCTTCACGGTGCCCAGGTAGTCCTCGGGCAGCGCGCGCGAATCGGTTCGCGGGTAGGTGAGCGCCTTGTGGCGTTCGTACAGGCTTTGCGCGAGCTGCAGCGTGGTCTTGGCCGAGAAGCCGAAGCGGCCGTTGGCCTCGCGCTGCAGGCTGGTCAGGTCGTAGAGCAGGCCGCTGGCCTGGGTGGTGGGCTTGCTTTCTTCGGTGACGCTGGCCGCCTTGCCGCGCACGGCCTCGACGATGGCCTGCGCCTGCTTCAGATCCCACACGCGGTCGGCGCGCAGGTCGGCGTCGGCGTCTTCGCCCGTGGGCTTCTTGAAATGGGGGTCGAACCACTTGCCCGGGTATTCGCCGGCCTCGGCGAGGAAGCTCGCGTGGATCTCCCAGTAGTCGCGCGGGCGGTGCGCGCGGATCTTCTCTTCGCGCTCGACCACGATGGACAGCGTGGGCGTCTGCACGCGGCCCACGGTGGTGAGGAAGAAGCCGCCGTCGCGCGAGTTGAACGCGGTCATGGCGCGCGTGCCATTGATGCCCACGAGCCAGTCGGCCTCGGAGCGGCTGCGCGCCGCGTCGGCCAGGCCGCGCATCTGCGCGTCGCTGCGCAGGCGCTCGAAGCCTTCACGGATGGCGGCCGGCGTCATGGACTGCAGCCACAGCCGCTGCACCGGCTTGCCCAGGCCCTGGTACTGACCGTTCTTGAGGCCGCCCGCGTACTGCTCGATCAGCCGGAAGATCAGCTCGCCCTCGCGGCCCGCGTCGCAGGCGTTGATGAGCTGGCCCACGTCCTTGCGCTTGGCCAGCTTCACCACCGCGTTCAGGCGCGACTTGGCCTTGTCGATGGGCTTGAGCTCGAAGTACGGCGGCAGCACCGGCAGGTGCGCGAAGCTCCACTTGCCGCGCTTGACGTCGAACTGCTCGGGCGCCGCGATCTCCACCAGGTGGCCCACGGCGGACGTGACCACGTAGCGCTCGTTTTCGTAGTGGTCCTCGTGCTTGTCGAACTTGCCCGCCACGGGCGTGAGCGCGCGCACGATGTCCTGCGCCACGGAAGGCTTCTCGGCAATGACCAGTGTTTTGGAAGAACCGTCGGTTTTCATCTCTACAATCCGCTCCCACGCGCGGGCGCGCCCATGCATACGTGCGCGCGCTTGTCGTGCGCGCACCCACGCGCGCACCCGCACAAAACAACCTTACCAAAGAAATCCGACGTGACGAAAACCGCCCGGACGACGTCCACGCGCCCCGCCAAAGCCGTGAAAGCCCCCAAGGCCGGCGACGCGCGCCGCATCCAGACCCGGCGCTCCGGCGTGCACGGCAAAGGCGTCTACGCGCTGGTGGACATCCCCGCGGGCGAGACGCTCATCGAGTACACGGGCGAGATCATCACCTGGGCCGAGGCGCTCGAGCGCCACCCGCACGACCCGAACGACCCCAACCACACCTTCTACTTCCACATCGACGAAGACCACGTGATCGATGCCAAGTACGGGGGCAACTCGTCGCGCTGGATCAACCACAGCTGCAAGCCCAACTGCGAGGCCGACGTGGAAGACGGCCGCGTGTTCATCCGCAGCAAGCGCGACATCCAGGCCGGCGAAGAACTGTTCTACGACTACGGCCTGGTCATCGACGAACCCCTGACGCCGAAACTCAAGGCCCAGTACCCGTGCTGGTGCGGCGCCAAGAAGTGCCGCGGCACGCTGCTGGCGCCGGCCAAGGGCGGGCGCGCCACCAAGCTGGGCTGAACATGCAGTCCGGCGGCAGGCCCGAAGGGGTGGCGGCCGCGGCCACGCTGGCCGCCAGCGCCGAAACCATCTGGCTCGCGGTCGCCCCCACGCTGCCGGGCTTCACGGTCGAGGTCGTGCCCGAGATCGACTCGACCAACTCCGAACTCATGCGGCGCGCGCGCGCCGCGCCGCTCGACCCCGTGCTGCTGGTGGCCGAGCAGCAGACCGCGGGCCGGGGCCGCCTGGGCCGCGGCTGGCACAGCCAGCCGGGCCACTCGCTCACCTTCTCGCTGGGCCTCACGCTGCGCCCGCGCAGCTGGTCGGGCCTGTCGCTGGTGGTGGGCGTGAGCCTGGCCGAACGGCTGCATGCCGATGTGCGCCTGAAGTGGCCGAACGACCTCTGGCTGATGGAACGCAAGCTCGGCGGCATTCTGGTGGAAACCGCGGGCCTGGTCGACGGGCCCGATGCCGCGCGCGCGGTGGTCATCGGCGTGGGCCTGAACGTGGCCCGGCCTGCCGAGGCCGCGGTGCAGCAGGTGCCGGGCGGGGCGCTGCCGCCCATGCCCCCGGCGGGCCTGGCCGAGGTGGAAATGGGCGTGACCGCGCCCGAGTGGCTGGCGCGCCTGGTGCCAGCGCTGGTGGCCGACGTGAAGCACTTCGAAGCCGAGGGCTTCGCCCCCTTCGTGTCGCGCTTCGCGGCGCGCGACGCGCTGCGCGAGCGCGCCGTCACGCTCAGCGACGGTACCCGCGGCCGGGCCGCCGGCGTGGCCGACGACGGCGCCCTGATGGTGCGCGTGGACGGGCGGCTGCGGCGCGTGGACAGCGCCGAGGTGAGCGTGCGCCCATGCTGAGGTGGCTGGTGGTCGCCCTGCTCGCGGCCAACGCGGTGTATTACGCGGGCGTGCATGGACACCTCGCCCCGCTGGGGTGGCCGTCGGCGCACGAGCAGCGCGAGCCCCAGCGGCTTGAGCGCCAGGTGGAGCCGCAGCGCCTGCGGCTGCTAAACGGCGCGCGCGGCGCCGATCCCCTGACGCCCGCCACCGGCCAGAACCCGCCAGCGCCGGTCGCCGCTGCGCCGGCCGTTGCGGCGGCTGTGCCCGCCGCCGTGCCTGCCCCGGCAGCGGCGCCGGCGCCCGAGCCCGCTGCGGCCGCCGCCACCGCGTGCTGGCAGGCCGCGGGCTTCAGCACCGAGCAGGCCGAGCTGCTGCGCGCCGAGCTGCGCCTGCTGGGCCTGGCCGACAACGCCTGGCAGCTCGGCGAGGTGCGCAGCGCGGGCCGCTGGATCGTCTACATGGGCCGCTACGACAATGCCGAGCAGGCGGCGCGCAAGAAGGCCGAATTGCGCGGCATGGGCCTGGACACGCGCGACGTGAACACACCGGGCCTGGCGCCCGGCATCGCGCTCGGCACTTTTTCGAGCGCGGCGGCGGCGCAGGAAGCGCTTCAACAGGCCGAGCGCCGGGGCGTGCGGACCGCGCGCGTGGTGCAGGAGCGCGCCGAGAGCCTGAGCTACACCCTGCGGCTGCCGGCCATCACCGACGCGCTGCGCCAGCGCATCGACGGACTCGGCCCGGCCACCGCCGGCCGCCCGCTGCAGCGCTGCGGCTGAGGCGCGATCGGTTCAGGCGCGCCTGCGCGCGCGGCGCAGGCCCATGCCGGCGGCGAGCAGCACCAGACCGGTCATCCAGCCCACGGGGCCGCCGCCACCGCCGGTGGGTGCGGGCGCGGGCGGCGCAACGCCGCGCACGATGATGGCGTCGCTGCCGCTCACGCCGTTGTTGTCCGTCACGGTGAGGCGGAACACCCAGCGGCCTTCCACGCCAGGCAGCGTCAGGCTGGTGAGCGACGCGGTGTCGGCCGGAATCGCCACCGCGGGGCCGCTGTCCTGCGTCCAGCGGTAGGCCACCAGGTTGGAGCCGGGCAGCGCCACGCTGCCGCGGCCGTCCAGCGTGATGCTGGCGCCCGGCACGACCGTTCCCACGGGACGGATGACCGCCGCGGGGCGCGTGGCCAGCTGCAGCGACACCTGCGCGTCGAGCAGGCCCGCCCCGCAGGTGGTGGTGGTGCAGTTGCACACGCCGGCGCTGGTGCCGGCGCAGGTGGTGCCCACGGGGCTGAGGTGCGGGCGCGCGCCGGCCTGCATGCGTTCGATGAGCGCGCGGGGGGTGAGCGAGGGGTTGAGCGCGAGCATGAGGCTGGCCACCCCCGCCGCCTGCGGCGCCGCGAAGCTGGTGCCCTCTTCGTAGCCGTAGTTGTCTGCCGCCGGGGTGGTGGTCCCGCTGTTGGACGTGCTGAGCAGCAGCCGGTCACCGCCGTTGAGGCCGGTGTACATGAAGCGCCGGTCGCAGGTGGGCGCGTCGCACGAGCCGCCGGGCGCCGAGAGGGCCACGTTGGGGCCGAAGCTCGAGTAGTCGGTCTTGGCGCCGTCGCGGCGCACCGAGGCCACGGCCATCACGCCATCGCAATCCGCCGGACGCGTGAGGCTGCGCGCGCGGTTGCCCGCGGCGACCACGAGCAGGGCGCCCGCGGCGTTCACGTCATCGACCATGCTCTGGTAGGCCGGGCTGCAGGCGGCGCTGCCGCCGAAGCTCAGGTTGATGACCCGCGCGGGGTTGAGGTTGACCGGCGCGCCCGCCACCGGCAGGCCCGCGGCCCAGCGCACGCCGTCGATCAGATCGGACACCAGCGCGCCGCACTTGCCCGAGACCCGCACCGGCACGATCTGCGCGCGCCAGTTCAGGCCGGCCACGCCCTGGCCGTTGTCGGTTTCCGCCGCGATCTGGCCGGCGATGAAGGTGCCGTGCCAGGAGCTGTCGTCGACATAACAGGACGCGAACAGCGGCTGGTTCGCGACGTCGCTGAACGAGACCCAGTCGCCGGGGTCGCTCGGGTCGGCATCGCGGCCGTCGCCGTCGTTGGCGACCAGCAGTTCGCTCACGAAGTCGTATCCCGGCAGGACCCGGCCCGCGAGATCGGGGTGCGGTCGGATGCCGCTGTCGACCACGGCCACCACGGTGCTGGGCGAGCCCACGCTCAGGTCCCAGGCGTTCTCCATGTTCAGGCCCGCGGGCTCGCCGAAAGCGCCCGGGGCCTTGAGGTGCCACTGGCTGGCATAGAGAGCGTCGTTGGGAACGGCCTGCCGCTGCACCAGCACGTTGGGCTCGACCCAGGCCACGTCGGGGTGCAAGCGCAGGCGGCGCATGGCGTCATCGAGCGCACGGCCCTGGAGCGGCCGCTGGAAGCGCAGCAGTGCGGCGCGGCCGGCTTCGCCCGCGGCCTCGCCGCGGACCCCGGCCTCGCGTGCGACGCGCGCCGTGAGTTCGCGCGAGCGCAGCGCGGCGCGCATCCAGGCGGCCTGGGCACGGGCGCGCCCGTCGGCCCAGGGACCGCGGTCGGTCTCCTCGCGCGACAGCGGGTTCACCGCGTCGCGGTAGCCCACGATCACGCCAAAGGCGGGCGCGTCGGGCGCAGCCGCAAAAAGGGGAAGGGCGACGATCAGGCTGGAGGCCAGCAGGCACAGCCGCAGCAGGGCTCGATACATGGGAGGGGTTTTTAGCACGCACCCCTTAATGGCGATCCCCGCAACAGCACCAACGCGTGGGATTTGCCCGCGGACGGAACGCCGTCCGACGCGCGCATCAGGCCGGCGACCGGACGGGCAGGGCGTCGAACCAGGCCAGGGCCTCGTTCCACAGCGGCTGGGCGCGCGGCCGGAAATACCCCATGTGCCCGATCGGCCCCAGACCGCTGCGCCGCGAATCGAGCGTGACGGCGCGCACCGGGGCGTTGCGGTAACCGGCCATGAAGGCGTCGCGCGATGCCGGCGGCGCCCAGGCGTCGTCGATCGCGTTGACCGCCACGATGGGAAAGCGCACGGCATCGAAGCGCGAGGTCACCTCGCGCATCTGCGGGTCGTCGAAGAAGTAGCGCGGGAAACGGCACCAGTGGCGCCACTGGCGGTACACGTCGATCGGCAGGTCTTCGCCCATGCCGAGCCGGCTCCAGGGCAGGTAACCGGCCACGCGCGTCATCACCGGGCCGAGCACGTTCCACATGAACTGCACGCGCAGGCGCTCGAGCGGCGGCATCCAGCCGTGCCAGCCTGCGCCGGTGGCGAAGGTGTAGGCGGCGTCCACCTGCTCGGGGTGGGGCAGCAAGCCCAGCGCATGGCCGCCGTACGAATGGCCCACCAGCCACAGCGGCACGCCCGGCGCGCGCATGGCCGCCACGCCTGCGGCCAGGTCGAGCCGGCCCCAGTCGAGGTAGTTCATGCGAAAGCCCTTGAGTGTCTTGGGCGCCGAGCTGCCGATGCCGCGGTAGTCGAGCGTGAGCACGTCCACGCCCTGGGCCGCCACGTGCTGGGCGAAGCGCTTGTAGAAGCCCTGCGGCACGGCCGTGGCGCCGCCCACCACCAGGTGGGCGCGCGGCGGCATGGGGCTGCGGTAGCGCAGCGCGGCCAGCGGGTAGCCGTCGGCGGCGTGCAGGGTGAGGGGTTCGGCGCGAATGGCGTCGGCGGCGGAGGCGGTCATGGCAGGGGCTCCTTCGAAGGGGCGGGGGACTCGGGCACGGCCAGCAGGCTCAGCAGGGTGTCGGCGATGCGGTCGAGCGGTTCGGTGCTGTGCGCCACGCGCGCCTGCAGCAGGCCACCCTCGTAGGCCGCGACCACCAGGGCCGCGATGCCTTCTGCGCGGGGCGCGGGCATGCCCGCGGCCCGCAGGCCCTGGGCGATGCGCTCGCGGATGCGCGCGAAAGCCCGGGCGAGCGCGTCGCGCAGGGCCTGGTCGGCCGGGGTGGATTCGAGCGCCACGGTGGCCAGCGGGCAGCCGACCTCGAAGCCGCTCTCGCTGAGCCGGCCGGTGGCGCGCGACATCCACAGACGCAGGGCGTCGAGCGGGTCGGGCGTGGCCTGGAGCAGCCGGTCGAGGCCGTCGCTCATGCGCTCGACCACGGCGTCGATCGCGGCCACCGCGAGCGCGGTCTTGCCGCCCGGGAAGTGGTGGTACAGCACGCCCTTGGGCGCTTGCGCGGCCTGCAGCAGCTCGGTCAGGCCGATGCCGTGCAGGCCACGCCGGCGCAGGGCGTCGGTCATGGCGGCGATCAGGCGTTCGCGCGCGGGCTCGAAGGGCGGGGGAGCGGGCATGCGCGGCATTCTCTAGACCGATCGGTCTAGCGTCAAGTCGCAATCCGGGGTGCGCTGTCGTGCCCGCGACGCGGGACGGCGCAGAATCGGCGGCCCGGGGGCCCACGCCTTGCCCGCCACCCCAACGCCTGCCCATGTCCGCCACCACCTACCTCTACCTCGGCATCGCCATCGTTGCCGAGGTGGCCGCCACCACCGCACTCAAGGCCTCCGACGGCTTCACCCGCCTGCTGCCCAGCATCGGCGTGGTGATCGGCTACGCGATCGCCTTCTATTGCCTGGCGCTCACGCTGCGCACCCTGCCCGTGGGCGTGGCGTACGCGATCTGGTCGGGCGTGGGCATCGTGCTGGTGTCGCTGCTGGGCTGGCTGGTGTACCGGCAGACGCTGGACGCGGCCGCGCTGCTGGGCATGGGTCTGATCATCGCGGGCGTGCTCGTGATCAACCTGTTCTCGAAAACCGCTGGCCACTGAGACCCGCCCACGAAAAAGGCGCCCGAAGGCGCCTCCCGTGCGGACCGGTGAAGCGGCTTATTTCGCCACCACGCGCGCCATTTCCAGGCACTTGTTGGAGTAGCCCCACTCGTTGTCGTACCAGCTCACCACCTTGATGAAGGTGCCGTCGAGCGCGATGCCGGCGTCGGCGTCGAAGATCGAGGTGCGCGCGTCGCCGCGGAAGTCGGTCGCCACCACCTTGTCTTCGGTGTAGCCCAGCACGCCCTTGAGCGCGCCTTCGCTCTGGGCCTTCATCTCGGCACAGATCTCGGCGTAGGTCGCGGGGTTGTTGAGCTCCACGGTCAGGTCGACCACCGACACGTCGCTGGTGGGCACGCGAAAGCTCATGCCGGTGAGTTTCTTGTTGAGCTGGGGAATCACCACGCCCACCGCCTTGGCCGCGCCGGTGCTGCTGGGGATGATGTTCTCGAGGATGCCGCGGCCGCCGCGCCAATCCTTGTTGCTCGGGCCGTCCACGGTCTTTTGCGTGGCGGTGGCGGCGTGCACCGTGGTCATGAGGCCGCGCTTGATGCCCCATTTGTCGTTGAGCACCTTGGCCACCGGGGCCAGGCAGTTGGTGGTGCAGCTGGCGTTGCTGATGATGGCCTGGCCGGCGTAGGTGTCGTGGTTGACGCCATAGACAAACATGGGCGTGTCGTCCTTGCTCGGCGCGGACATGATGACCTTCTTGGCGCCCGCGGCCAGGTGCTTCTCGGCGCCAGCCTTGTCCAGGAAGATGCCGGTGGCTTCGATCACCACGTCGGCGCCGACCTCGCCCCACTTGAGCTCGGCCGGGTCCTTCACCGCGGTCAGGCGGATTTTGTTGCCATTGACGATCAGGTGGTTGCCCTCGACCTTCACGTCGCCGTCGAAGCGGCCGTGCACGCTGTCGTACTTGAGCATGTAGGCGAGGTAGTCGGGCTCGAGCAGGTCGTTGATCGCCACGACCTGGATGTCCTTGAAGTTCGCCACCGCGGCGCGGAAGACCATGCGCCCGATGCGCCCGAAACCGTTGATACCGACCTTGATCGTCATGCTGTCATCTCCAGGGTTTGAATCGAAAGGGAATCACTGCTGCGTGAGCACGGCGCGCACCGTGTCCGCCACGTTCTCGGGGGTGAAGCCGAAGTGCTTGAACAGCACCGGCGCCGGGGCCGACTCGCCGTAGGTGTCGATGCCCACGACGGCGGACACGCCGTACTTCCACCAGAAATCGCTCACGCCCATTTCCACCGCCACGCGGGGCAGGCCGGCGGGCAGCACGGCCTTCTTGTAGGCCGCGCTCTGGCGGTCGAAGCGGTTGGTGCCGGGCATGGAGACCACACGCACCGCAATGCCGTGCGCCTTGGCGAGCAGCTCCTGCGCCTTGAGCGCGAGCTGCACCTCGGAGCCGGTGGCGATGATCACGGCCTGGGCCTTCTTCTTCAGGCCCACCTCGGCGGGCTCGGCCAGCACGTAGGCGCCCTTGGCGATGTCGCTCAGGTCTTTCTTCGGCGCGTAGGGCAGGTTCTGGCGCGACAGCAGCAGCGCGGTGGGCTTGTCGCGGTTCTCCAGCGCCACGGCCCAGGCCACCGCGGTCTCGGCGGTGTCGGCAGGGCGCCAGACGTCGAGGTTGGGGATCAGGCGCAGGCTCGCGGCGTGCTCGATCGACTGGTGCGTGGGGCCGTCTTCGCCCAGGCCGATGGAGTCGTGCGTGAACACGTGGATCACGCGCTGCTTCATCAGCGCGGCCATGCGGATGGCGTTGCGCGAGTAGTCGCTGAAGGTGAGGAAGGTGCCGCCGTAGGGGATGTAGCCGCCATGCAGCGCCACCCCGTTCATGATGGCGGCCATGCCGAACTCGCGCACGCCGTAGTTGATGTGGCGGCCCAGGCGGCCTTGCTCGTCGCGCACCACCTCGCCCGCGAGGTCCACGCGCAGCGCAGGCGTGGCCTTGGTGTTGGTGAGGTTGGAGCCGGTGAGGTCGGCGCTGCCGCCCAGCAGCTCGGGCAGCGCGGCGGTGAAGAGTTCGAGTGCGAGCTGGCTGGCCTTGCGGCTGGCCACGGTCTCGGCCTTGCTGTGGGCCTGCACCGCCGCGTCCACCGCCACCTGGGCGAAGTTCTTGGGCAGCTCGCCCTTCATGCGGCGCAGGAACTCGGCGGCGAGTTCGGGGTGCGCGGCACGGTAGGCATCGAAGCGCGTGTTCCAGTCGGCCTCGGCGCTCAGGCCGGCGGCCTTGGCGTCCCAGCCGGCGTACACCTCGTCGGGGATCACGAAGGGCTCGTGCGACCAGCCCAGCGCTTCACGCGTGAGCTTGATCTCGTCGGGGCCCAGCGGCTCGCCGTGCGCCTTGGCGGTGTTGGCGCGGTTCGGGCTGCCCTTGCCGATGTGGGTCTTGCAGATCACCAGGCTGGGCGCGTCGGCGTGGCGCTTGGCGTCGGCGATGGCGCGGTCCACCGCGTCCACGTCGTGGCCGTCGATGGGGCCGATGACGTTCCAGCCGCAGGCCGCGAAGCGCAGCGCGGTGTTGTCGATGAACCAGGGCGTGACCTTGCCATCGATCGAGATGCCGTTGTCGTCGTACAGCGCCACCAGCTTGTTGAGCTTCCAGGCGCCGGCCAGGGCCACGGCTTCGTGGCTGATGCCTTCCATCAGGCAGCCGTCGCCCAGGAATACATAGGTGTGGTGGTCGACGATGGTGTGGCCGGGGCGGTTGAATTCGGCGGCCAGCAGCTTCTCGGCCAGCGCCATGCCCACCGCGTTGGTGATGCCCTGGCCCAGCGGGCCGGTGGTGGTTTCCACGCCGGGGGTGATGCCGACCTCGGGGTGGCCCGCGGTCTTGCTGTGCAGCTGGCGGAAGTTCTTGAGCTCCTCGATCGGCAGCGCATAGCCCGTGAGGTGCAGCAGCGCGTAGATCAGCATCGAGCCGTGGCCGTTGGACAGCACGAAGCGGTCGCGGTCGGCCCAGTGCGGGTTCACCGGGTTGTGCTTGAGGTGGCGGCCCCACAGCGCGACGGCCATGTCGGCCATGCCCATGGGCGCACCCGGGTGGCCGGAGTTGGCGGCCTGAACGGCGTCCATCGCGAGGGCGCGGATGGCGTTGGCCAGAACCAGGGGAGAAGCGGTGACGACGGCAGAGTCGCTCATGGAGACCTCAGGTGGGGACGCGGGCGCGGCGCAGACCGTCGTGCACGGCCCGGCCTGGGTAGAAACCCAGAATTTTAGCGGCTGGGCTCCGGTCCCCCGGTCTCGCGATACCCAACGGGGTGGGGGCCACTGCGTGCAGCCGGGGCGCAACGCCGGCTACAGTGGGGGCTTCAACCATGGTCTCCACCGCCCAAGCCATCGTCCTTGCCGCCGGCCGCGGCAACCGCATGCGCCCGCTCACCGACCGCGTGCCCAAGCCCTTGCTCGCGGTGCAGGGCCGCTCCTTGCTGCGCTGGCACGTGGACGCGCTGGCCGACGCGGGCGTGGACCGGCTTGTGATCAACACCGCCTGGCTCGGCGAGCAGATTCCCGCGCATTTCGGGCCCCGACCGCACAGCAGCGCGGGCCGGCCCGTGACCATCGCCTACTCGGCCGAGGGCGAGGACTTCGGCTACGCGCTCGAAACGGCGGGCGGCATCGCGCGCGCGCTGCCGCTGCTGGATGCGCGGTTCTGGGTGGTGGCGGGCGACGTGTACGCGCCGGGCTTTCCCTTCGATCCCGCAGCACTCGAGCGCTTCGCGCGCAGCGACCGCCTCGCGCACCTGTGGCTGGTGCCCAACCCGGCGCACAACCCGCGGGGCGATTTCGGACTCGGCCCCGGCGGGCTGGCCCTCAACGGCGGGGCCGAGCGCTTCACGTACAGCACCATCGGGCTGTACCGGCGCGAGCTGTTCGAGCCGCCCTGGTGCGAGATCCACCCGGGCAACCCGCAGGGCACGGCCGAGCCGCTGGCGCCGCTGCTGCGCCGCGCCATGGACGCGGGCCGCGTGAGCGCCGAGCTCTACACCGGCCCCTGGACCGACGTGGGCACGCCCGAACGCCTGGCCGAACTGAATGCATAAACGGGAGAATGCCGCGATGGACGCCTCGACCCATTTCCGCCTTTATGCCGAGCGCCGCGCGCGCCTGGCCTCGCAACTCGGCCCCGGGGGCATTGCCATCGTGCCGACCGCGCTGGAACGCCCGCGCAACCGCGACACCGACTTCCTTTACCGCCACGACAGTTATTTCTATTACCTGAGCGGCTTCACCGAACCCCAGGCCTGGCTGCTGATCACGGCCGAAGGGCGCACCACGCTGTTCTGCCAGCCCAAGGACCTCGAGCGCGAAATCTGGGACGGCATCCGCCTCGGACCCGAGGCCGCGCCCGCCGCGCTCGGCGTGGACGAGGCCTTCGCGGTCACCGAGCTCGACCAGCGCCTGCCGCGCCTGCTCGAGAACCGCGCGGTGGTCTGGTTCCCCTTCGCCACCCACACGGGCCTCGAAGGCCGCATCGACGGCTGGCTGCAGAAGGTGCGTGCGCGTGTGCGCTACGGCGCGCTGTGCCCCGAGACCCAGCGCGACCTGTGCACGCTGCTCGATGAAATGCGGCTCGTGAAGGACGCGCACGAACTCGACATCATGCGGCGCGCCTCGAAGATCAGCGCGCGCGCCCACATCCGCGCCATGCAGCGCAGCGCGGCCATGCTGCGCGCGGGCCAGGACGTGCGCGAGTACCACCTCGACGCCGAGCTGCTGCACGAGTTCCGCCAGGGCGGCTCGCAGTACCCGGCCTACGGCAGCATCGTCGCCGCGGGGGCGAACGCCTGCATCCTGCATTACCGCGCCGACGCCGCGCCGATCCGCGACGGCGAGCTGGTGCTGATCGACGCCGGCTGTGAGCTCGACGGCTACGCGAGCGACATCACGCGCACGTTTCCGGCCAACGGCCGCTTCACGGGGCCGCAGCGCGCCGTGTACGAGCTCGTGCTCGCGAGCCAGGACGCGGCGGTGGCGGCCACGCGGGCCGGCGCGCGCTTCGTCGACCCGCACGAAGCCACGGTCAGGGTGCTGTCGCAGGGCCTGCTCGACCTGGGTCTGCTCGACAAGGCCAAGGTGGGCACGGTCGACGACGTGATCGCCAACCGCCATTACTTCCAGTTCTACATGCACCGCACCGGCCACTGGCTGGGCATGGACGTGCACGACTGCGGCAGTTACGTGGAGCCTTCCGAAGTGGGCAAGGTGAGCGAGCGCAAGGACCCGCTGTCGGGCGAGACCATCAAGGACCGGCCCAGCCGCGTGCTGCGGCCGGGCATGGTGCTCACGATCGAGCCCGGGCTCTACATCCGCCCCGCCGACGGCGTGCCCGAGCGCTTCTGGAACATCGGCATCCGCATCGAGGACGACGCGGTGGTCACGGAAAGTGGCTGCGAACTGATCACGCGCGACGTGCCGGTGGACCCCGACGCGATTGAATCGCTCATGCGCGGCTGAGGCTCACTGCAGCGTGCGGTGCTCGGGCATGGGCGTGAGGCCCGGCGACGGCGCCGCCGCGCTGCCGAGTTCGAGCAGCCAGCGCGCACTCAGGCGACCGAGCAGCAGCCGCATCGGTGCCGACAAGGCCGGGTGCTGCGACAGCTCGGTGAGGTTGCTCACGACCTTGCCCACCATCAGTTCGCGCTGCCGCACCGGCCCGGTGTGCTGCGCGCAACCCGTCATGAGCGCGAGCGTGCCGGCGAGCAGGGCCTCGGTCGGCGGCAGCGTGTACTCCTCATCGGACGGGCGCATCGGATCGGTTTTCATGGGTGCTCCAGCAGTGACTGGGGACCATCATATGAGAACAATTCTTATTTGCAAGCAAGCCACCCCGCGGCGGCCGTGGGCTTCGGCCCACAATGCCGCCTCCCCTCACCGCGAAAGGAGCAGCCATGAAAGGCGATGAAAAAGTCATTGCACACCTGCAAGCCCAGCTCAAGAACGAGCTGACGGCCATCAACCAGTACTTCCTGCACTACCGCATGCTCAAGCATTGGGGCCTGGACAAGCTGGCCAAGAAGGAATACGACGAGTCGATCGGCGAGATGAAGCACGCCGACCAGCTCATGGACCGCATCTTCATGCTCGACGGCCTGCCCAACCTGCAGGACCTGGGCAAGCTGCACATCGGCGAAGACGTGCCCGAATTGCTCAACTGCGACCTGCAGCTCGAGCGCGGCGCCCAGGCCACCATCAAGGACGGCATCGCCCACTGCGAATCCGTGCGCGACTACGTCTCGCGCGACATCCTGCAGGGCATCCTCGACGACACCGAGGAGCACATCGACTTCCTCGAAACCCAGATCGATCTGATCGGCAAGGTCGGCCTGCAGAACTACCTGCAGAGCCAGATGGGTTCCGTGAGCTGATCGCGATCGGACGCGGCACCGCCCGTCGGGCGGTGCCCTGGGGGCATTGCGCAATGAATACGAGCCATTATCATTTGCAGGCGTTTCATTCCGCTCAAGCCCATGATCGTCTGCGTCTGCCGCCGCGTCAGTGACAAAACCATCGCCCAATGCGCGCGCTCGGGCATGGCGTTCGACGACATCCAGCTCGAGCTGGGTGTGGCCACGCAGTGCGGTCGCTGCGAGGGCTGCGCGCGCCAGGTGTTCACCGAGTGCGCCCCGGGCCACGCCGTCGCCCACCTGCAGTTGCAAACGCCCGAGCAGGCACGCCTGGCCGCCACGGCCTGAGCCCCGGCCGCCGCGCGCGGCCCCCGATTCCCCCTGTTTTTCTCACAAGGCCTACACCCATCGGCCCGCTGGGCCATGGGCCGTCCGGGCGCAGGGCCACATTTAGAATGCGAATTCGCCTTTCGCATGGCAGAAAGCAACACGGCCGGAGACACGCATGACCGCATCCCACAGCCCCGAGAACAAGCGCGCCGAACTGCGCCAGGCCGCCCTGGACTACCACGAGCGCCCGGTGCCCGGCAAAGTGGCCATTGCCGCCACCAAGCCCTTGTCGAACCAGCGCGACCTGGCGCTGGCCTATTCGCCCGGCGTGGCCGCGCCCTGTGAAGAGATCGTGGCCGATCCGGCCAACGCCTTCCGCTACACCGCGCGCGGCAACCTCGTGGCCGTGATCACCAACGGCACCGCCGTGCTCGGGCTCGGCGACATCGGCCCGCTGGCCGCCAAGCCGGTGATGGAAGGCAAGGGCGTGCTGTTCAAGAAGTTCTCCGGCATCGACGTCTTCGACATCGAAATCGCCGAGAAAGACCCGGACAAGCTGGTCGACATCATCGCCGCGCTCGAACCCACGTTCGGCGGCATCAACCTTGAAGACATCAAGGCCCCCGACTGCTTCTATGTCGAGCGCAAGCTGCGCGAGCGCATGAAGATCCCGGTCTTCCACGACGACCAGCACGGCACCGCGATCGTGGTCGGTGCGGCCATCCTCAACGGCCTGAAGGTGGTCGGCAAGGACATCAAGCAGGTCAAGCTCGTCACGTCGGGCGCGGGCGCCGCGGCGCTGGCCTGCCTGGGCCTGCTCGTGAAGCTGGGCCTGCCGCGCGAGAACATCTGGGTGACCGACCTCGCGGGCGTGGTCTACCAGGGCCGCACCGAACTCATGGACGAGGACAAGGTGCAGTTTGCGCAGAAGACCGACGCGCGCAAGCTCGCCGAGGTCATCGCGGGTGCCGACATCTTCCTGGGCCTGTCGGCCGGCGGCGTGCTCAAGCCCGAGATGGTCAGGTCCATGGCCAAGCAGCCGCTGATCATGGCGCTGGCCAACCCCACGCCCGAGATCCTGCCCGAAGAGGTCAGGGCCGTGCGCGACGACGCCATCATGGCCACCGGCCGCACCGACTACCCGAACCAGGTCAACAACGTCCTGTGCTTCCCCTACATCTTCCGCGGCGCGCTCGACTCGGGCGCCACCACCATCACCGACGAGATGGAGATCGCCGCGGTGCACGCCATCGCCGAACTCGCGCAGGCCGAGCAGAGCGAGGTGGTGGCCGCCGCCTACGCGGGTGAGAAGCTCGCCTTCGGCCCCGAGTACCTGATCCCCAAGCCTTTCGACCCTCGGCTGATGATGAAGATCGCGCCCGCGGTGGCCCAGGCCGCGGCCGACAGCGGCGTGGCCCTGCGTCCGATCGCCGACATGGCCGCCTACCGCGAAAAGCTGCAAGGCTTCGTGTTCGCCTCGGGCACCGTGATGAAGCCCATCTTCACGGCCGCCAAGCTGGCCACGCGCAAGCGCGTGGCCTATTCGGAAGGCGAAGAGGAACGCGTGCTGCGCGCCTGCCAGATCGTGGTCGACGAGGGCCTGGCGCGCCCCACCCTGATCGGCCGCCCGGCCATCATCGCCCAGCGCATTGAGAAGTTCGGTCTGCGCCTCAAGCAGGACCTCGACTACGACGTGGTCAACGTCGAACAGGACGACCGCTACCGCGACTTCTGGCAGACCTACCACCGCATGACCGAGCGCAAAGGCGTCACGCAGCAGCTCGCCAAGATCGAGATGCGCCGCCGCCTGACCCTCATCGGCGCCATGCTGCTGCACAAGAACGAGGTCGACGGCCTCATCTGCGGCACCTGGGGCAGCACCCAGGGCCACCTGCAGTACATCGACCAGGTCATCGGCAAGCGCGCCGGCGGCAGCCCCAGCACCGCCCAGGACGTGCGCATCTACGCGTGCATGAATGGCCTGATGCTGCCCAACCGCCAGGTCTTCCTGGTCGACACGCACGTCAACGTCGACCCGACGGCCGAGGAGCTGTGTGAGATCACCGTGATGGCCGCCGAGGAAATGCTGCGCTTCGGCATCCAGCCCAAGGCCGCGCTGCTGTCGCACTCCAACTTCGGCTCCTCCAACGAAGGCTCGGCCGTCAAGATGCGCCGCACCCTGGAGCTGCTGCGGGAGCAGGCGCCCTGGCTGGAGGTCGACGGCGAGATGCACGGCGACGTGGCGCTGGACGCCGAGGCCCGCCACCGCCTCATGCCCAATTCGACCCTCAAGGGCGCGGCCAACCTGCTGGTGCTGCCCAACATCGACGCCGCCAACATCGCCTACAACCTGCTCAAGACGGCGGCGGGCGGCAACATCGCGATCGGCCCCGTGCTCCTGGGCGCCGCCCAGCCGGTGCACATCCTCACGCCCAGCGCCACGGTGCGCCGCATCGTCAACATGACGGCCCTCACCGTCGCCGACGCAAACGTCGGTCGCTGAAGCTTTGCACCATAGCGGGCGCTAACTTATCAGCTTCTGTAGTGCCCCTTGCCAGTGCCCATTTTTTGGGCATTGGCTTGCTTTTTGACCCGGGTTAGGGCACACTCCCGCGCTTGTATTTGAGGGTTAACCCCAGCGTCACGGACATGGGTTAACCCGCATCAGGAGCCATCCAAGCTCATGGATTTGCGGCGGATTCGCCAGCGTTGGGGCAAAGGGAAAGCCGGGTTGCTGGCGGCAGTGGTTGCCGCCGCGGTCAGCGCAACAGGCACCATTCTGGTGCAAGCGCGCGGGCCCGACCCATCGGCCCTTCCTGCCACCACGGCGGCCGTGTCGGTCACCGCCCTGCCTGTTCAGGGTCAGCAAGTCATGGGCCAGATCTCGGCAGGAGGCCCCTTCCGCTACGAAAAGGACGGCACCGTCTTTTTCAACCGCGAAGGCCTGCTGCCCCGTCAAAAGCGTGGCTACTACCGTGAATACACCGTGCCCACCCCAGGCCTGGGCCACCGGGGGGCCAGGCGGATCGTGTGCGGTGGTGAGCAACCCAGGGTGCCTGATGCCTGTTACTACACCGAGGACCACTACGCGAGCTTTCGCCGCATCGTGCAGTGAGCCTCACAAGAGCGTTCGGTTATTCAACTTTGACTGTGGAAAGAGACGCGGAGATGGACACGCCACTTCGTAATGTGCGACCCAACATCGTTCAGTCGATTCGCGCCTTCGGCGTGAAAGACCTGCAAGCGGCCGCGGAGCAACTGGGTCACCACTTCCTCTATGCCAACCTGGCCAAGGCCCAGAGCAAGCAGGACGTGCTCGAGCTGATCGCCGCCCAGTACACGCTGCCGCCGCACTTCGGCAAGAACTTCGACGCGCTCTACGACTGCATGACCGACATGGTCCACAAGTCGGGCCCGCAAACCGGCTTCATCGTCGTGCTCGAGCACATCCCGGCGCACAGCAAGTTCGACAAGGAAGCGCGCGAGCAACTGCTCGACATCTTCCGCGACACCGCCGAGTACTGGAGCGACCGCAAGGTGCCGTTCCGCTGCTTCTATTCGTTCTCGGTGGCCCGCACGCCCAAGGGCGAAGAGCCGATCGAGGTGCAGAGCGAAGAGCCCATGCCCACCGACAAGATCCTCGACGTGAGCCCGCAGGCGCTGCGCATGAGCAGCCCCTTCAACGCCGGCTACTGGCTCGCGGCAGCCTGAGCGGCCCCGCGCCGCGCCACCGGATGAGCCCCGACACCCGTCGGGGCTTTTTCATGCCTGCGTTCGCAGCGCCAGGCCGACGTACTCGCTCACAGCGACCTCTTCCGCACGGCGCTGCAAATCGAAGTCGCCCGAAGCCTTGCGCGCCTCCAGCCACTGGCCCAGCGTGTGGCGCAGGATCTTGCGGCGCTGGCTGAACGCGGTCTGCACCAGCGCGCTGAAGTGGGCCACGTCGATCCGCGGCGGATCGGCCAGCGGGACCATGCGCACCACCGCGCTGTCGACGCGCGGCGGCGGATCGAAGGACCCGGGCGGCACGAACAGCACGTTCTCCATCGCGTAGCGCCATTGCAGCATCACCGACAGGCGCCCGTAGTCGGCCGTGGCCGGCGCGGCCACCATGCGGTCGATCACCTCTTTCTGCAGCATGAAGTGCTGGTCCTGCACCACGGCCACGTGGGCGAGCAGGTGAAAAAGAATGGGCGTGGAGATGTTGTAGGGCAGGTTGCCCACCACGCGCAGCGCGCCCGGCGCCGCGCCCGGCAGGGCCGAGAAATCCACCGTGAGCACGTCGGCCTCGGTGACGTCGAGCTGGCCGTGGCCGCGCAGGCGCGCGGCCAGGTCGCGGTCGAGTTCGATCACGCGCAGGCGGCCCAAGCGCTCCACCAGCGGCTGCGTGAGCGCGGCCAGGCCCGGGCCGATTTCGACCATGACCTGGCCGGGCCGCGGATCGATGGCGCGCACGATGGCGTCGATGACGCCGGTGTCGGTCAGGAAGTGCTGTCCGAAGCGCTTGCGCGCGATGTGCTTCACAGCTGCGGTTCTTCGCGGATCTCGACGTAGGCGCGCGCGCGCACGTCGCGGGCCCACAGGGCCAGGGCTTCCTCGAGCTTTTGCTCGCGCACCACGCCACGCACCCGCTCGCGGCGCTCGCGCTCGTCGAGCGGCACGGTGCGGCGCTCGTCCACGCGGATCAGGTGCACGCCGAAGCGCGACACCACCGGCTCGGACACCTGACCCGGCTGCAGGCCGTTCATGGCCTGCTCGAACTCGGGCACGAACATGCCTGGTGAGGCCCAGCCGAGCGCGCCGCCGCCCGCGGCCGAGCCGTCCTGGCTGTTCTCGCGCGCCAACGCCTCGAAGCTGGCCTGCCCCGACGCGATGCGCTGGCGGAATTCGTTCAGGCGCGCCTGGGCGGCCTGCTGCGTGAGCTGCGGCCCGGGCCGCAGCAGGATGTGGCTCACGCGGGTCTGCGTGACCGCCATCTCCGGCAGGCCGCCGCCGCGCTTGTCGTTGACCTTGAGCACGTGAAAGCCCGCGAGGCTGCGCACCGGCCCGGCGATCGCGCCGGGCGCGAGCGCGCGCGTGGAATTCACGAACAGGTCGGGCAGGCGCGTGGCCTGGCGCCAGCCGAACTGGCCGCCGTTCACGCGCTCCGGCGCGTCGGAGAACTCGCGCGCCAGGGTGGCGAAGTCCTCGCCCGCGCGGGCGCGATCGGCCACGCGCTGGGCCCGCGCCTGGCGCTCGGCCACCTGGGCTTCGCTGGCGTTCTCGGGCACGCTCACGAGCACATGGCTGAGGTTGAGCTCGAGGCTGGTGATGTCGTTGCCGTTCTGCTGCTCGCGGATGTAGTCGTCGACGTCGGCGTCGCTCACGCGCAGCCGCGAATCGACCTCGCGTTCCCGCACGCGCTGCAGCAGCAGCTGCTGGCGCAGCTCGGCGCGGAAGCGGTTGATCTCGATGCCCTCGCTGGCCAGGCGGCGGCGGAACTCCTCGCGGCCGAGCTGGTTCTGCGCCGCGATGTTCTGCTCGGTCTGGTCGATATCGCTCTCGCTCACGCGCACGCCGGATTCGGTGGCGAACTGGATCTGCGCGCGTTCGTTGATGAGCTGCTCGAGCACTTGCCGCGCGAGCTCGGCGCGCGGCGGCGCGTTGGCGATGTTGCGCTGCGCAATGTTCTGCTCGACCTGGCGCAGGCGCTGGCGCACGTCGTGGTTGGTGATGGGCTCGGAATTGACCAGCGCAACGATGAAGTCGGCCGTGCGGTTGCTGCTGGCGCTGCCCGTGCCCGCGGGCAGGCTCAGGCTGGGCGGTCGCGGCGTGGGGAAGGCGTTTTGCGCCGAGGCGGGCAGGGCCGACAGCGCGACCGCCAGGGCCAGGGAGGAGAGCAGGAAGCGGTCAGTCATGGCGTTCGAAGCGGCTCGGCGGGGTGATTTCTTCGCGCAGGTACTGGTAGCGCGGCACGTTGTCCCTGAGGGTCTGCAACGGGTTGGAGCCGATGCGCGAGAAGCCCGTGAATTCGAGCTGGAACAGGATGCGCTGGTTCGCGGAAGCCGCGCTGCGCTGCAGCCGCTCGAGCACGATGCGCCCGATCCAGCAGCCGGCATCGTACTCAAAGCCGGCCACCAGATCGACGATCTTGCGGTCGGGCACGCTGTAGTTGATGCGGCCCACGCTGTACCACTGGCCTTCGCCCAGCGCGCGGCCGGGCACGGCAGCGGGCGCGGTGCCGAACAGGCCGCTGAGCGGCCATTGCCAGCCGAGGTCGAGCTGCTCGGAGTTGCCACGCTGGAAACGCCACGCGGCGCTCAGCGTGCGGAAGGGGCCGGGCATGTAGCGCGCGCTCAGCGTGGTGCGCACCGACTCCTGGCTCGTGGGGTTGTACTGGAAGTTCGTGTCGAACAGCCAGCGCGGGCTCCACTGCACGCGCGCGCCGATCAGCACGTCGCTGAAGCGCTCGGTGACCGGGTCGCCGCCGGGCAGGCCGGCCGCGTTGGGCAGGGTCACGTCCTGGTCGCGCAGCAGGTAGCGCTGCGCGATGCCCAGGCGCACGATCTCGGCGCCGGTGCGCGGGTCGAGCAGGCGCGAACTCACGCCCAGCGTGAGCGCGCGCGTGTCGGAGATGCGGTCGTTGCCCGTGAAGACGTTGTCCGAGTAGATGGTCGCGAAGTTGAAGTCGGTCGCGGCCGAGTCGTAGTTGGGCAGCAGGCTCTGGTCGCGGTAGGGCGTCCAGGTGAAGTAGGCGCGCGGCTCCAGCGTCTGCGTGAAGGCGCGGCCGAAGTAGCTCGCGTCGCGCTCGAACACCAGGCCGCTGTCCAGGCTCAGGGTCGGCAGGGCACGTGACGCGCTGGTCTGGCCATTGGCCAGTGCGCTGTCGTAGCGGTACTGCGTGGCGTGCAGGCGCGCACGCGGCTCCACGAACCAGCCCGGCGCCTGCCAGCGGTGGCTGAACTGGGCGATGGCGAGCGCGCGTTCGCCATTGGGCTGGCCTGTGAGCAAGGGGTTCGACTCGAAGCGCGTGTAGCCGCCCGACAGCAGCAGCTGCGTGTCGCCCGGAATGCCCCAGCCCAGGTCGCCCCGCTGGTAGGAAAGCGACAGCGCGGGCACGCGGTCGTAGGGCGGGATGATGGGCGCGTCGATGTCCTGCAGGGTCTGCCAGGTGTAGGCCCCGGCGACCAGCGACCAGGGCCCCTGTGTCCAGCTCACTTGCGCGTCGGCGGGCAGCAGGCGCTGCGTGAGCGTGGCGCCCGAGCGCGGGAAGTCGCGCCAGTAGTTGTCGTCGCTGACGCGGTTGATGTTGAGATTGAGTGCCGTGCTGCCGCCGCCGCCGAGGCGGTTGATCGCGTCGGTGAGCGTCTGGTTGTGCTGGAAGGTGTAGCCCCAGCGGTCGTCGTTGCGCAGCCGGTCCGAGGGCATGAAGGAGCCGCGCAGCCGGCCGCTGTAGTCGGGCCGCAGGTAGCGGAACTCGCCTCCGAAGTCGATCCCGCGCTTGGTCATCACCGTGGGGTACAGGGTGAGGTCGTAGTTCGGCGCGAGGTTCAGGTAGTAGGGCTGCGTGTACTCGAAGCCGCTCAGGCTGTCGAGGTTGATGGATGGCGGCAGCAGGCCCGACTTGCGTTCGTCCGTGAGCGGAAAGGTGAAGTAGGGCGCGCCCAGGATGGGCACGCCCTTGAACTCGAGCACGCCGTTGGTGGCGGCGCCGGTCTGCTCCACGTTGTCGAAGTCGATGCGTTTGGCCCGCACCAGCCAGTCGGGCATCCAGTCGGCGCCGGGCACGCGCGGGCAGGTGCTGTAGCGGGCCTGGTGGGCGCTGGCCTTGTCTTCGCCCAGGAAGTCCAGCCGCGCCGCGTCGCCGCGGCCGCCCGAGCGCAGGATCTCGAACTGCGGCTGCTCGAAGCTGCCGATGAAGGTGTCGGCGTTGAGCCGCAGCGAGGGGCCGCTGTAGCGGTCGCCGTTGCGGTTGATGAGCACGTTGCCCTGCGCCGTGGCCTCGCCCGTGTTCTCGTCGTAGGTCAGGCGGTCGGCGCGGATCACCATGTCGTGGCGGCGCACCTCGGCCTCGCCCTCGATGGTGGTGACACCGCCGGTCTTGCCCTCGATGCGCTGGCCCGACACGAAGGCCGACGCGCCCTTCTGCGCCTCGGCAGGCAGGTTCTCCTGCAGCCGCAGGCTGGGCCGCAGCGCCAGGCCTTCGGACTGGGCCTGCGCCGCCAGTGCCGTGAGACCGCCCACCACGGCCGCGGCCAGGGGGGCGAGCGCAAGGCGGGGCGCGGGGCGGGAAGGGGTCGGTCGGCGTTTCAAGGTCGGGCCCGGCGGCGGGCGGGCCGCGCACTGCGTCGAAGGGGCGGTTGTAGAATGCGCCGGATTATTCCATGGCCCCCCTGCGCCAAGGCCCCGGCGGCCCGCACGCGCATTCCCAGCCCACCCCCACCATGACCCCGTCACCGACGACCGTCGCGTGGGCCGACCCGCAGCGCGAGGCGGCTTTCCACGCCTGGCTGGCTCCGCTGGCCACGCAGCACCGCCTGCGCCCCGGCAGCCTGCGCCCGGCCTCGGCCGACGCGAGCTTTCGCCGCTACCTGCGCCTGGACACACACGACGGCGGCAGCGCGATCGTGATGGACGCGCCGCCCGACAAGGAAAACAGCGAGCCCTTCGTGCGCATCGCCGGCCTCATGCGCGACGCCGGCCTGCGCGTGCCGCAGGTGCTGGCCTGGGACGCGCCGCTGGGCTTCATGCTGCTCGACGACCTCGGCACGCAGACCCTGCTCGACGTGATCGACCCCGAGCGCCCGCAGGCCAACGCCGACCTGTACCGCGACGCGCTCGCCGCGCTGCTGCCCTGGCAGCAGGCCAGCCGCCCGGGCGTGCTGCCGCCCTACGACGAGGCGGTGCTGCGCCGCGAGCTGCAGCTCTTTCCCGACTGGTACCTCACGCAGCACAAGGGCCTGGCGCTGAGCAACAGCCAGCAACAGACCTTGCAGAAAACCTTCGACCTGATCGTGCAGCGCGTGCTCGCCATGCCCACGGTCTACGTGCACCGCGATTTCATGCCGCGCAACCTCATGGTGCTGCGCGAGCGCGGCGACACGCCGGCCACCCAGGTCGGCGTGCTCGACTTCCAGGACGCGCTCATGGGCCCGGTCACCTACGACATCGCCAGCCTCATGCGCGACGCCTTCCTGAGCTGGGAGGAAGACTTCGTGATCGACGTGACCGTGCGCTACTGGGAGCAGGCGCGCAAGCTCGGCCTGATGGACTTCGAAGACTGGCACGCCGACTTCGGCGCCTTCTACCGCGCGGTCGAGTGGATGGGCCTGCAGCGCCACCTCAAGGTCGCGGGCATCTTCGCGCGGCTCACGCTGCGCGACGGCAAGCCCAAGTACCTGGCCGACGCGCCGCGCTTCATCGCCTACATCCGCGCCACCGCGCACCGCTACCGCGAGCTCGCGCCGCTGCTGCGCCTGGTCGACGAGGTCGAGGGCCTGCAGGCGGCCAGCGGCTGGTCCTTCGGACGCGCCTGATGCCGCGCTTCTTCTGCGACGCCGCCCTCGGCCCCGGGGCCGAGCTCGCGCTGCCGCCCGGCGCGGCACGCCACGTGCAGGTGCTGCGCGCGCAGCCGGGCGACACCATCACGCTGTTCAACGGCCAGGGTGGCCAGTGGCAGGCCACGGTGCGGCGCATGGGCCGCAGCGAGGTGGTGGTGCAGGTGCAGTCGCACGAGGCCGTCGAGCGCGAGGCCGCGCGCGCGGTCACGCTGGCCATCGGCATGCCCGCCAACGAGCGCATGGACTGGCTGGTGGAGAAGGCCACCGAGCTCGGCGCAGTCCGCCTGGCGCCGCTGCACACCCAGCACGGCGTGCTGCGCCTGAGCGGCGAGCGCGCGCAGAAAAAGCAGGCGCACTGGCAGGCCATCGCGCAGGCCGCTTGCGAGCAGTGCGGCCGCAACCGCGTGCCGGTGGTGGACGCGGTGCGCGACCTGGGCACATTCCTGCGCGAGGCCACGGGCCGGCGCGCCGTGCTCTCGCTGGCCGAGGGCGCCGTGCCCGCGCGCGAGGCCCTGGCCGGCGACGAGGCCCTGACGGTGCTGATCGGCCCCGAAGGCGGGCTGTCGGCGGCCGAAGACGCGCAGGCGCGCGCGGCGGGCTTCGCGCCCGTGGCCCTGGGCGCGCGCGTGCTGCGCGCCGAGACCGCGGCGATCGCGGCCCTCACGCTCGCGCTGGGCTGAGCGGGCCCGCTCAGGCGGGCTGCGCTGCGAGCTGGAACACCGCCACGGTCTCGCGCAGCCGGCCCGCCTGGTCCTTGAGGCTTTGCGCGGCGGCCGCGCTCTCTTCCACCAGCGCCGCGTTCTGCTGCGTCATCTGGTCGAGCTGGCTCACCGCCACGTTGACCTGGCCGATGCCGTCGCTCTGCTCGCCGGCCGCGGCCGTGATCTCGCCGATGATGTCCGTCACCCGCTGCACCGAGGCCACGATCTCGCCCATGGTCTGGCCCGCGTCGGCCACCAGCTGGCTGCCGGTCTCCACCTTCTCCACGCTCGCACCGATCAGGCCCTTGATCTCCTTGGCCGCCTCCGCGCTGCGCTGCGCGAGGTTGCGCACCTCGCCGGCCACCACCGCGAAGCCACGGCCCTGTTCACCGGCGCGCGCCGCTTCCACCGCCGCGTTGAGCGCGAGGATGTTGGTCTGGAACGCGATGCCATCGATCACGCCGATGATGTCGTTGATCTTCTTGGACGCGCTGTTGATCTCGTCCATGGTCGTGACCACCTGCGAGACCACCGAGCCGCCGCGCTGGGCGATCTCCGCGGCCGAGGCCGCGAGCTGGTTGGCTTGCCGCGCCGCATCGGCGCTGTTGCGCACCGTGCTCGTGAGCTGCTCCATGCTGGCCGCGGTTTCCTGCAGGTTCGAGGCCGTCTGCTCGGTGCGCGCGCTCAGGTCCTGGTTGCCGCTGGCGATCTCGCTGCTCGCGGTGCCGATGCTGTCCACCCCGAGGCGGATGTCGCCCACGATGCGCGCCAGGCCGTCCTGCATGCGCTGGATGCCCGCGAGCACACGCGCGGTCTCGTCGCGCCCCACGCTGTGCACGCGCGCGCTCAGGTCGCCCGAGGCCACGCGCTCGATCGCCCGTGCGGCCTCGTCCAGCGGCCGCGTGATGCGCCCGCTCACCACCACGCCCAGGCCCAGGGCCAGCACCAGCACGGCCAGCGCGGCCACGCCCGTGACCCACATGGCGCGGCGCTGCAGCGCCCCGAGCCCGTCCACCATGGCGTCCACGCGCGCGCCCACGGCGTCGCTGATCTCGTTGAAGGCCGCGTCGGCGGCGCGCACGTCCGCCTTGGCCGGCTCCATGGCCTGGTTGGCGCGCCAGGGGTCGTTGATCTCGCCGCGGCCAATCGCCTGGTGGATGGCGTTGACCGCGTCGCGGTACTTCGCGAGCCCGGCGGCCATGCGGTCGAGCGCGGCCTGCTCCGGCGCCTGCAGGGCGGGGCGCAGGGCCTGCAGGCGCTCGAGGCCCGTGGCCACCTGTTTCGACCAGGTGCCGTGGTAGCGCTGCAGGTCGTCTTCGTTGGCCATGTTGAGGAAGAGGTCCTTCTCGAAGCGGCGCATGTTGCCGACGTCGGCGCGCACCTCGCCGAGCGCGCGCAGGGCGGCCACCTCGACCCGCACCAGCCGCTGGCTCGCGTCCACGGCGCGGTCCAGGCTGATCTGGGCCGACACGGCCACGGTGACGATACCCAGCGCGCACAGCGCCAGCAGCAGCGCGAGCTTGGCGCGCACGGAAATGCGGGAAAGCCAGTTCATCGAATCTCCAGAGCGGTGGGCAGCGGCGTGCTGCGATGCGTCAATTTCGGATGATCCCCGGCCGTCTTGAGGGCGGACTTGTTCTGTATAAACGCCCACTTATGAACAAAAACCTCTGGCTGCTTGCCGCCGCGCAAGGCCTGTTCCTGACCAACAACGTGGTCTTCATCACCATCAACGGCCTGGTCGGGCTGTCGCTGGCGCCGCTGGGCTGGATGGCCACGCTGCCGGTGATGGGCTACGTGGTGGGCGGGGCGCTGAGCACGCCGCTGGTGGCGCGCGCGCAGCAGCGGCTGGGGCGCCAGGGCTCGTTCCAGCTCGGCCTGCTGGTGGCCCTGCTGTCCTCGCTGGTCTGCGCCGCGGCGGTGTTCGTCGGCAGCTTCTGGCTGCTGGTGGCGGGCACGCTGGTGGCGGGCTACTACAGCGCCAACGGCCAGCTCTACCGCTTCGCGGCGGCCGAGCTCGCCGCGCCGCCCGACCGCGAAAAGGCGGTGTCGCTGGTGCTCGCGGGGGGCCTGGTCGGCGCGGTGCTGGGGCCCAACCTCGCGGTGCACACGCGCGCGCTCACCGCGGCGCCGTTCGCGGGCGCCTACCTCGCGCTCGCGGTGCTGGCCGTGCTGTCCATGGGCGTGATGGCCTTGCTGCGCTTTCCCCCGCCGCCGCCGCGCGGCGGCGCGGGCGACAGCGGCCGGCCCCTGTCGGTGATCGCGCGGCAGCCGGTGTTCATCGTGGCCGCGCTGGGTGCCGCGCTGGGCTACGGCGTGATGAACCTGCTCATGGCCGCCACGCCGCTGGCCATGCAGGTCTGCGGCCTGCCCTTCGAAGACGTGGCCCTGGTGCTCGAATGGCACGTGATCGGCATGTTCGCGCCGGGCTTCTTCACCGGCCACCTGATCCGCCGCTTCGGCGCGCTCCCGGTGATGGGCGTGGGCGTGGCGCTCAACCTCGCGTGCGTGGGCATCGCGCTCTCGGGCGTGAACCTGCACCAGTTCCTGGCGGCGCTGTTCCTGCTCGGCGTGGGCTGGAATTTCCTGTTCACCGGCAGCACCACGCTGGCGCTGAAGGCCTGGCGGCCCGAGGAGAAAGACCGCGCACAGGCCGCGATCAACTTCGGCGTGTTCGCCACCATGGCCTTCACGTCCTTCGCCTCGGGGGCGCTCGTGACCACCCGGGGCTGGACCTGGCTCAACCTGGGGTCGCTGCTGCCCCTGGCGCTGCTGGGCGCGGCGCTGTGGTGGCTGGCGCGTGCACCTGAAGCCAGGCCCGCAGCGTAGACAGCACCGGGGCCTTGCCCACCTCGTTGAAGATCTCGTGGTACAGGCCGTCGAAGCGGCGCGCGTGCACCACCTGGGCGGGGGCGGCCGCCGCGAAGGCCTCGCTGCCCGCGGGGCTCACCAGGCGGTCGTCGCCCGCGTACATGAGCAGCGTGGGCACGGTCCAGCGCGGTGCGGCGCGCACCACGAGCGGCCCGTTCTCGTCGATGAAGCGCGCCAGCCGCGCACTGATGCGGTCGTGCACGCGGCGGTCGCGGCGGTAGGCCTCGACCACCTTGGGGTCGTGCGAGATCTTGTCCGGGTCCAGGCCGTTGCCCAGCGGCTTGTCGGGCGCGATGCGCATCATCAGCCCGATCAGGCCGCGCTTGAGGCCCGAGAGTCCGGTGTCGAGCGCGGGTGAAGACAGCACCAGCAGGTCGATCGGCGCCAGCGCGCGCTGCACGAAGGCCGAGGCCACGAGCCCGCCCATGCTGTGGCCGAGCAGGATCAGCGGGCAGTTCCAGCGCTCGGCCAGCCGCCGCCGCGTGTCGTCCACCACCTCGAACAGGTCGTCGAGCAGCGTGTCGTCCTCGGGCAGCACGCCGGGCTCGCCGCCCGAGTCGCCGTGGCCGCGCTGGTCGTAGGCGCGCACGAAGAAGCCCCAGTCGTTGAGCTGCTGCGCGAGCTCGTTGTAGCGCCAGGCGTGTTCACCCAGACCGTGCACGATCAGCACCACGCCGCGCGGCTGCGCGCGCGAAGACAGGGGCCAGTCGTAGAGCGCGAGGTTGTAGCCGTCGCGCGCGGTGAAGGGGGCCTGGGTGGTGTCGGTCATGGAGGCCCGGGTTCAGGGCATGCGCGCGATCACCTGCGCCACGCTCGCGGTGAGGCGGCGCGCGTAGTCGAGGTGCAGGAACTCGTTGGGGCCGTGCGCGTTGCTCTTGGGGCCGAGCACGCCGCAGACCATCATCTGCGCGCTCGGGAAGCCCTGGCTCAGCATGTTCATGAGCGGAATGGTGCCGCCCTGGCCGATGGTGCCGCAGGCCGCACCGAAGTGCGCCTGCGAGGCGTCCTGCAGCGCCTGCTCGAACCAGGGCGTGGTGGCGGGCGCGTTCCAGCCGCTGGCCGCGCCTTCGCCCGCGAAAGTGACCTTGGCCTGGTAAGGCGCGTTGTCTTCGAGCAGGGCCTTGAGCTGCTGCACCGCGGCCGCCGCGTCCACCAGCGGCGGCAAGCGCAGGCTGAGCTTGAAGGCGGTGTAGGGGCGCAGCACGTTGCCCGCGTCCTTGAGCGCCGGGAAGCCCTCGGCGCCGGTCACGCTCAGCGTGGGGCGCCAGGTGCGGTTGAGCAGGGCCTCGACCGGGTCGGTGGTGGTGGGCAGCGCGAACAGCGTGCTGCCGCCGCAATCGTGGTGGGCCCAGGGGAAGCGCTTGTAGATCTCTTCGCCCAGGATGGCCGCGGTGGCGCGCGCCTGCTCGATGCGCTCGGCCGGCACCTCGCAGTGGAAGCTCGCGGGCAGCAGGCGGCCGGTGGCGCTGTCTTCGAGCCGGTCGAGCACCTGGCGCATGATGCGAAAGCTCGAAGGCACCAGGCCCGAGGCGTCGCCCGAGTGGATGCCTTCGGTGAGGATCTCGACCTTGAGCACGCCACTGGCCATGCCGCGCAGGCTGGTGGTGAGCCAGAGCTGGTCGTAGTTGCCGGCGCCGCTGTCGAGGCAGATCACCAGGCCCACGTCGCCCAGGCGCGGGCGCAGCGCGTCCACGTAAGGCAGCAGATCGCCCGAGCCGCTTTCTTCGCAGGTCTCGATCAGGCCCACGATGCGCGGGTGCGCCACGCCCTGGGCCTGCAGCGCCTGGATGGCCGCGATGCTCGCGTACACCGCGTAGCCGTCGTCGGCGCCGCCGCGGCCGTAGAGCTTGCCGTCGTCGATCTTGGGCGTCCAGGGACCCAGGTCGCTGCGCCAGCCGGTGAACTCCGGTTGTTTGTCGAGGTGGCCATACATCAGCACGGTCTGGCCCGAGGCCGGGGCCGGCGTGCCGTCGCGGCCGGCGCTGGCGGGCAATTCGAAGAACAGCACCGGCGTGCGCGGCTTGCCCCGTGCGTCGTTCAGGCGGATCACCTCGAGCGACAGGCCCGGCACCTTCTGCGCCGCCACCCAGTCGGCGGCCGATTGCAGCACGCGCTCGAGCAGGCCGTGGGCGGCCCAGTCGGCATCGAACGCGGGGGATTTGGCCGGCACGGCGATGTAGTCGACCAGCGCCGGCACGATGCGCTCGCGCCAGGCGGTGTCCACGTGCGCCTGCAGCGCGCCGGGCTCGAGGGGAAGGGGCTGGGGGAGGCGAGCGTTCATGGCGATCTCCTGAGCGGGAGGCCGGCAAGCGCTGGTTGCACTCCCCCGGGTACCCGACCGGAGAAGTATAGGCAGACCGTGACAGGGCCGTGATGGCCGCGCCGCGGCGGCGCAGGGTGGCGCGCCCTCAGGCCACGCGGAACACCCGCACCACCTCGGCCAGCCGGCCGGCCTGCTCGCGCAGGCTTTCGGCCGCGGCCGCGCTCTGTTCCACCAGCGCCGCGTTCTGCTGCGTCATCTGGTCGAGCTGGCCCACGGCCGCGTTCACCTGACCGATGCCCTGCGACTGTTCCTGGGCCGCGGTGGTGATGTCGGCGATGAAGCTCGAGATCTTCTGGGCGTTGTCCACGATCTCGGTGATGGTGCTGCCGGCCTGGGCCACGAGTTCGGTGCCCGCGTGCACCTTCTCCACGCTCGCGCCGATCAGGCCCTTGATCTCCTTGGCCGCTTCGGCGCTGCGCTGCGCCAGGCTGCGCACCTCGCCAGCCACCACCGCGAAGCCGCGCCCCTGCTCGCCGGCACGCGCGGCTTCCACCGCGGCGTTGAGGGCGAGGATGTTGGTCTGGAAGGCGATGCCATCGATCACACCGATGATGTCGCCGATCTTCTGGCTGCTGTGCTGGATGTCCTGCATGGTCTGCACCACCTGGCCCACCACCTGGCCGCCGCGCGTGGCCACGTCGGCGTTGGCCGCGGCCATCTGGCTCGCCTGGCGCGCCGAGTCGGCGCTGTGGCGCACGGTGCTGCTGAGCTGGTCCATGCTGGCCGCCGTCTGCTGCAGGCTGCTCGCGGCCTGCTCGGTGCGGCCCGAGAGGTCCTGGTTGCCGCTGGCGATCTCGCTGCTCGCGGTGCCGATGCTGTCGGTGCTGCTGCGCACCTCGTGCACGATGCGGCTCAGCGAACCCTGCATGGCGCCGAGCGCGCGCATGAGCTGCGCCACCTCGTCGCGGCCCTGGTCGTCCACACGCTGCGTGAGGTCGCTCGCGGCGATGGCGTCGGCCAGGCGGCGCGCGCGGTCGAGCGGGCCGCAGATGCTGCTCATGTTGGCCAGCGTGGTGGGCACCACGATCACCATGGCCAGCACCAGCGCCACGCCGAACACCCAGGCGGTCATGCGGTTGGCCGACGCGCTTTCGTCTTCGAGCGCCTTCACCTCTTCGGCCAACGCAGACTCGAGGCGTTCGAGCGTGAGCAGCGCGGTGTTGTAGCGCTCGTGCGCGCGGCCGAGCATGCGGTTGGCGATGGTGGCGGTCTCGTAGCCGCCGTCGGCGAGCTGGCGCGACACCGGCTCCACCGCGGCCATGTAGGCCTCGAGTTCCTTCTGCAGTTCGCGCACCAGCGGGTTGTCGGCGTCTTCTTCGCCCGCGAGCATGCCCTGGGCCTGCACCGCGGCGTCGTCGTAGGCGGCCTGCCACTTGGCCTTGGCCGCGGCCACCTGCTCGGGCTTTTCATAGGCGATGACCATGTCCTTCTCGTGCCGGACGATCTCGCCCATGGCGGCCTTGAGGTGCGACAGCGTGGTGGTCTCGCGGAAGGCGTGTTGCGAGAACTCGTCGGCCACGGCCGACAGGCGCGACATGCCCCACAGGCCCGCGCCGCCCACCGAGGCGAGCAGGGCCAGCACCACGGCGATGGCACCGATCATGCGGAAGCGGATGGTGAACTGGCGCATGAAGTTCTGCATGCGAATCTCCCCTGATCGTTGTGTAGGACGCGCGCGGTCAGAAGCTTTCCCATTCGCCGTCATCGGCGGCGCGGGCGGGGCTGCTGACGGGTTCGGCGCGGGTGGCCGAGGCAAGGGCGGGTTTGCGCAGCGGTGCCGCCGCCGGTGCCGCCACAGCCACCGGCTTGGCCGCCGGCGCCTTGGCCGGGCCTGCGGGCGCCTTCTTCGGCGCGCTCGCGACGGGTGCCGAACGCACCACCGGGGCCGGGCTCGCGGCCGACGCGAAGGCATGGCCGTCGAGCTTGAAGACCTGCACCACCTGGGCCAGGCGGTTCGCCTGTTCCTTGAGGCTTTGCGCGGCGGCCGCGCTCTCTTCCACCAGCGCCGCGTTCTGCTGCGTCATCTGGTCGAGCTGGCTCACCGCCACGTTGACCTGGCCGATGCCGTCGCTCTGCTCGCCGGCCGCGGCCGTGATCTCGCCGATGATGTCCGTCACCCGCTGCACCGAGGCCACGATCTCGCCCATGGTCTGGCCCGCGTCGGCCACCAGCTGGCTGCCGGTCTCCACCTTCTCCACGCTCGCACCGATCAGGCCCTTGATCTCCTTGGCCGCCTCCGCGCTGCGCTGCGCGAGGTTGCGCACCTCGCCGGCCACCACCGCGAAGCCACGGCCCTGTTCACCGGCGCGCGCCGCTTCCACCGCCGCGTTGAGCGCGAGGATGTTGGTCTGGAACGCGATGCCATCGATCACGCCGATGATGTCGTTGATCTTCTTGGACGCGCTGTTGATCTCGTCCATGGTCGTGACCACCTGCGAGACCACCGAGCCGCCGCGCTGGGCGATCTCCGCGGCCGAGGCCGCGAGCTGGTTGGCTTGCCGCGCCGCATCGGCGCTGTTGCGCACCGTGCTCGTGAGCTGCTCCATGCTGGCCGCGGTCTCCTGCAGGTTCGAGGCCGTCTGCTCGGTGCGCGCGCTCAGGTCCTGGTTGCCGCTGGCGATCTCGCTGCTCGCGGTGCCGATGCTGTCGGCGGCGCTGCGCAGGTTGCGCATCATGTCGAGGAAGCGCTGGCGCATGGCCTCGACCTCGCGCACCAGGGTGCCCACCTCGTCGCGGCGATCGCTGTGGAAGGCGCGCGTGAGGTCGCCCTGCGACACGCTGGTGACCGCGCCGGTGAGCTCGCGCAGCGGCAGGCTCACGTTGCGGCGGATCAGCACGAACAGGCCCAGGCCCAGCAGGCCCGCGGCCGCGGCCAGCAAGCCCCAGAACACGTACATGGTGCGCCAGTGGCGGGCCATGGCCTCGCCCTCGGACACCTCGGCCAGCACCCACCAGCCGCCCGCGCGGGTGGTGCGCTTGACGTGCCAGGGGTCGCTCATGCCGTCGTTGAACAGGGGCACGGCGTCGTGCACGGACATGCTGTCGTCGCCGCGCAGCGCGTCCAGCGTGGGGCCGGCCTGCGGGTAGACCTCGAGCACCTTCTTGCCCGCGGCGCGCGGGTGCGAAATGAACACGGCTTCGTCGTTGGACTTGCGCGGGTCGATGATGACCGTGCCGCCGCTCTCGAAGTAGGTCGACTCGGCCACCAGCTTGTCGAGCGAGGCCTGGAAGTCGGTGATGTCGAAACCGATGAAGAGGATGCCGACGACCTTGCCGGCGGCGTCTTTCACCGGCTCGTAGTGCGTCATGTAGGCCTTGCCGAACAGCACGGCACGGCCGGTGTACGACTCGCCTTTGACCATCAGCGGGTAGGCCGGGCTGGTGCGCGCGAGCAGGGTGCCCACGGCGCGCGAGCCGTCTTCCTTCTTGAGCGAGGTGGCGATGCGCTCGAAGTCGTCGCCCTTGCGCATGAAGATGGTGGCCACGCCACCGTTGCTCTTGTTGAAGCTGTCGACCTCGCTGTGGTCGCCATTGAGCAGCATGCCCCAGTGCTTGAGCATGTTGTTGGCCGAGTCGAGTTCGAAGACGTCGGCAAACTTCTGACGGAACGGGCGGTAGGCGCGCTCGGCCATCAGGCGCGCGGTCGCGTCGAAGGCGTCGACCGAATTGGCCACGGCCGCAGCCTTGTCGCCGGCGGCCTGCATCGCGGCCTCGCGCGAGCGGCCTTCGGCCACCAGCGCCATGCCGACGCTGATCACGCCCAGCGTGACGGCCAGCAGGGCCACGGCCTGAAGGGACAGTCGCCGTGCGATCGACACGGTGTTCTTGGCAAGGGTCATGGGGAAAGCCTCCTCCGCAGGGCCGCCGGGAATGGGTTTATTGCAGGACCTGGGCGCTGTCCATCAGGCCCATGTCGGCGCTGGACATCAGCGCTTCGATATCCATGAGGATCAGCATGCGTTCACCCACGCTGCCGATGCCGGTGATGAAGCTGGTGTCGACCGAGGTGTTCATCTCGGGCGCGGGCTTGATGTGTTCGCCCGACAGCTCGAGCACGTCGGACACCGAGTCGACCACGGCGCCGACCACGCGGCCGCGCACGTTGAGCACGATCACGACCGTGAAGCCGTTGTATTCCACCTTCTCGCAGCCCAGCTTGACGCGCAGGTCCACGACCGGAACGATGACGCCGCGCAGGTTGACCACGCCTTTGATGAAGCTCGGCGCATTGGCGATGCGGGTGGGCTCTTCGTACGAGCGGATTTCCTGCACCCGCAGGATGTCGATGCCGTACTCCTCGGCGCCCAGGCGGAAGGTCAGGAATTCGGCACTGCCCTGCTGGGCGCTGGCGGCGCGGGCGCCGTCCTGGCGGGCGATGTGGGTGGCTTCGTTGCGCATGTCCATGGTCGGTCCTCGAAATGGGGGTGGTCTCAGCACTATCGGCGCGCAGCGCCTGGGCTGAAGTCCGGAAAAGGCCGGCATTTCGACCGTTGACGCGGTCCGAACGCTGTTCAGGCGGCCCTTCGCGGGCGGCTGGAATACCAAAGCATGCACAGCGCGGGGCGGCCGCTCTGCTACCGTGCGCCCATGACCGAGCACCTGAACCCCACCCCGGCGATCGACAGCGACCACCCCGCGGTGCGCGATTTCGCGCGCGCGCACGATCCGGGCGGCAGCGTGCGCGAGCGCGCCGTGGCCCTGAACCTGGCCGTGCGCGACCGGATCCGCTACGACCCCTACCGCATCGACCTATCACCCCAGGGCATGTGCGCGAGCACCGCCCTGCTGCAGGGCCACGGCTGGTGCGTGCCCAAGGCGGTGCTGCTGGCCGCGGTGGCACGCGCCGCGGGCATTCCCGCCCGGCTGGGCTTCGCCGACGTGAAGAACCACATGTCCACCGAAAAGCTGCGCCGGGCCATGGGCGGCAGCGATCTGTTCGTCTGGCACGGCTACACCGAGCTCTGGATCGACGGCGCCTGGCGCAAGGCGACGCCCGCCTTCAACCTTTCGCTGTGCGAGAAGTTCGGCCTGCTGCCGCTGGACTTCGACGGCGTGCACGATTCGCTGTACCACCCCTACGACCGCGCGGGGCAGCGCCACATGGAGTACGTGAACCAGCGCGGCAGCTTCGACGACCTGCCGCTGGAGGCGATCGTGCGCAGCTTCGCCGAGGTCTACGGCGACTTCGGCCGCCACACGCCCGACGGCGATTTCGCGGCCGACGCGGCGCGCGAGAACGCCACGGGCTGAGGCGCGCGCCGCGCTCAGTTGGAGAAGCGGAACACCGCCGTGCTGGCCAGCAGGTTGGGCAGGAAACGCACCTCGCGCCCGGCCTGCAGGCCGAAGCTGTCCTCGATGGTGAGCCCGTTGCGGCGCGCCAGCACCTCGAAGTCGGCGTGTGTGCCGACGCGGATGTTGGGCGTGTCGTACCACTGGTAGGGCAGGCGCCGCGTCACCGGCATGCGGCCCTGCAGCACCGCGAGCCGGTTGGGCCAGTGGGCGAAATTGGGGAAGGCCACGATGCCGATGCGGCCCACGCGCGCGGTCTCGCGCAGCATGGTCTCCGCATTGCGCAGGTGCTGCAGGGTGTCGATCTGCAGCACCACGTCGAAGGCGTTGTCGCCGAACATGGTCAGGCCGTCTTCGAGGTTGAGCTGCAGCACGTTCACACCGCGGCGCAGGCAGGCCTGCACCTCGGCGTCGTCGATCTCGACGCCGTAGCCGGTGCAGCCGCGCGTGGCCTGCAGGTGGGCCAGCAGGGCGCCATCGCCGCAGCCGAGGTCGAGCACGCGCGAGCCCGGGGGCACCAGGCGCGCGATGGATTCGAGCACGTCGCGTTCGCTCATCACAGCCCCTTGCCGATGGTGTGGTCGAAGTAGCTGCGCACGGCCGCGTGGTAGCGCGCGTCGTCGAGCAGGAAGGCGTCGTGCCCGTGGGGCGCGTCGATCTCGCAGTAGCTCACCTCGCGCCGGTTCTCCAGCAGCGCCTTCACGATTTCGCGGCTGCGCGCGGGCGAGAAGCGCCAGTCGGTGCTGAAGCTCACGAGCAGGAACTTCGCCTGCGCGCGCGCGAGCGCCGCGCTGAGGTTGCCGTCGAAGTCGCGCGCGGGGTCGAAGTAGTCGAGCGCGCGCGTGATCAGCAGGTAGGTGTTGGCGTCGAAGTACTCGCTGAACTTGTCGCCCTGGTAGCGCAGGTAGCTCTCGATCTGGAACTCGACATCGGTGGTGGAGTAGCGGTAGGCGAGCTCGGCCACGGCCGCGGGGTCGGCGCCGTCGGCCGCGCGCAGGGTGCGGCCGAACTTCTCGTTCATCACGTCATCGCTGAGGTAGGTGATGTGGCCGATCATGCGCGCGATGCGCAGGCCGCGCCGCGGCAGCGTGCCTTCGCGCAGGTAGTGGCCGCCGTGGAAGTCGGGGTCGGTCACGATGGCGCGGCGCGCCACCTCGTTGAAGGCGATGTTCTCGGCGGTGAGGTTGGGTGCGCTGGCCACCACCACGGCGTGGCGCACGCGCTCGGGGTACTGCAGGGTCCACGACAGCGTCTGCATGCCGCCCAGGCTGCCGCCCATGACCGCGGCCAGCGTTTCGATGCCCAGGGCGTCGAGCAGCCGGGCCTGGGCATCGACCCAGTCCTCCACCGTCACCACGGGGAAGTCGGCGCCCCAGGCCTGGCCCGTGGCCGGGTTGGTGTGCGTGGGCCCGGTCGAGCCGAAGCACGAACCCAGGTTGTTGACGCCGATCACGAAGAAGCGGTTGGTGTCCACCGGCTTGCCCGGGCCGATCATGTTGTGCCACCAGCCCTCGCTGCGCGCCAGCGGCTGGCCGTTGGCGTCGGCGTGGAAGCCGGCCACGTGGTGCGAGGCGTTGAGCGCGTGGCACACCAGCACGGCGTTGGATTTGTCGGCGTTGAGGCTGCCGTAGGTTTCGACCACCAGTTCGTAGGCCGGCAGCACAGCCCCGCTGCGCAGGCGCAGCGGCTGGTCGAAGCGGTGGGTGACGGGGGTGACGATCAAGCGCGTTTGCCTGCCAGGCAGGCCCAGAAAACAAAAAACCCGGTGCCGCCAAAAGGCAGACCGGGCATCTCCGAGCTCCCCTTTAGCGGCATTTGTTGAGCGCCCGCAATCCGGAATCAAATCGGCGCTGAGGCGGCAGTATAGCGGCGGCGCTTGTTGTAACGGCGCATCGCGGCCGGCAGCGCAAGGCGCCGCCGGGAAATTTGTCACCCCCTTTTAGACAAACGGCGCATAATGCCCCGGCTGCCGTTGGAGCGGCGGCATGTCAAGTGATCGGTTGGTTTCGCGCGCTGCATTCGTGTGCCGGACGACGGGGCTCCATCGCTTCTTATCAGTGTTTTGAGGAGTCCCTTTTCATGGGCAACAAGCTTTACGTCGGCAATCTGCCTTATCAAGTGCGCGACGAAGACCTGCAACAAGCCTTCGAGGCCTTCGGCTCGGTGAACAGCGCCAAAGTCATGATGGAGCGCGAGACCGGCCGCTCCAAGGGCTTCGGCTTCGTCGAGATGGGCAGCGATGCCGAGGCGCAGGCCGCCATCCAGGGCATGAACGGCCAGTCGCTCGGCGGCCGCAGCCTGGTGGTCAACGAAGCCCGTCCGATGGAAGCCCGTCCCCCGCGCAGCGGTGGCGGCGGCTTCGGTGGCGGCCGTCGCGAAGGCGGCGGTGGCGGCTACGGCGGCGGCCAGGACGGCGGCTTCCGCAGCCCCTACGGCAACGGCGGCCGTCGCGATGGCGGCGGTGGCCGCGGCGGTTACTGATCGCCCCACCCCCCGGGTTCGAAAGCCCCGAGGCAGCCCGCCCCGGGGCTTTTTCGTGGGCGCTTCACAACGCCACGGGTAAACCCCTAGGCCGCGTCAGGCGCGGCCTTCGCCCTGGCGGTGCTTGCGCGGCCGTCCGGCCAGCACGCGGTCGAACCAGGCGTTTGGCAGCGCGCGCAGCAGCTTGGCCACCACACCCATCTGCCACGGGATGACGCGGTAGCTCGCACGCGCCTCGATGGCCGAAAACGCCTGGTCCGCAAAGGCCGCAGGCGTCATGAGAAAGGGCATGCGGTAGCGGTTCTCGCGCGTGAGCGGCGTGTCCACGTAACCGGGCAGCAGCGTCACCACGGCCACACCGCTGGCGCGCAGCTCGCCACGCAGGCTTTCGCAGTAGCTCACCACCGCGGCCTTGCTCGCGCAGTACGCGCCGTGGCCCGGCAGGCCGCGGATCGCGGCCACGCTCGCAATGCCCACGAGGGCCCCGCGACCCCGCTCGCGCATGGGCGCCACGAAGGGGTGGAAGGTGGCGGCCATGCCAAGGTTGTTGGTGGCGAAGGTGCGCGCCATCACATCGAGGTCGTCGCGCTCGGCCGTGTCCATGCCGACGCTGATGCCCGCGTTGGCGATCACGACATCGGGCACACCCTGGCGTGCCAGGCAGGCCCGACCCGCGGCGACGATGCTCTCGGTGTCGGCCACGTCGGCGCGGTAGACGCAGCAGCGGTCCTCGCCCCATCCCTGGGCCTGCGCCCAGGCCTGCAGCTCTTCGCTGCGGCGCGCCACCAGCGCGAGGCGGTGGCCGGCGCGGGCGAAGCGAGCGGCCAGCGCCTGGCCGATGCCGCTGGACGCACCGGTGATGAAGGCCAGCGGGGTGGCGGTGTCGGTGGGCGGGTTCATGGGGCGGGCCTGGGCAGGAGTTGCACGCGTACACGGCCTTTGAAATCGGCCTGGCCGGTTTCGCCGTTGTAGACCATGTTCTGCGCGTTGAGGCGGTCGCCGTCGCGGATCAACTCGACCGGCTGGTCGGAGCTCACGCGCTCCTGGGGCTCGGTTTCGATCAGCAGGTATTCGCCTCGGAACTCCAGGCGCGGCAGCGGCTGGCCCTGGGCGTCGCGCCCGCCTTCGCGGATCACCACGGCATTGCCTTCGAGCACGAAGCGCGTGTTGTCGGCGTTGGTGGTGAGGCGCTGGGCCGTGGCCACGGTGGTGGAGCCGTTGTCGCCGAAGTTGCGCACGCGCGCGCGGTCGATCTCGACGCGGTCGTCGTCGGGGTGGTGGCGCGCCTCGTCGCCCTGCACTTCGGCCCTGAGCTGGCCGTTGGCGTCGAAGTTGCGTACCGAGAAACGGCGCATGAAGTAGTCGGGCTCGCCGCTCGCGGGCTTGGCGGGCTCGGGCTCCGGGGCCTTGGGCGTGGCGCGCAGCAGCCAGTACGAGCCCAGCGCTAGCACGCCCATGAGGATCAGCGGCAGGTAGATCGAAAGCCGGTCCCACCAGGGCGCGCGGCGGCGGCGCGCGGGTGGCGCCGGGGTGCGGTCCAGCCCCGGGATCAGGTCGAAGTCGTCTTCGGCGTTCACCGCGCGCCTTCAGCCGACCCGGGCCAGCTCGGCCGCGTAGGCGCCGCGCGCCATCAGCAGCAGATCGCAGAACTCGCGCGCGGCGCCCTCGCCGCCGGCGCGCGCGGTGACGTGATGGGCGATGGCCCGCACCTCGTCGTGCGCGGCGGGCGGGGCGCAGGCAATGGCGGCGCGTCGCATCACCGGCAGGTCGGGCCAGTCGTCGCCCATGGCGGCGACCTGGCTCCAGTCCAGGCCCAGCGCTTCGAGCATGGCCTGGGCCGCGGGCAGCTTGTCTTCGGTGCCCAGGCGCCGCTGGGTGATGCCCAGCGCGTCCAGGCGCAGCCGCAGCGGCTGGCTGTCGCGGCCGCTGATCACCGCGGGCACGATGCCGTGGCGCTGCAGCAGCTTGAGGCCGTGGCCGTCGAGCGTGTGAAAACGCTTGAGGGTCTCGCCGGTGTCGGAGAAGAAGAGGCTGCCATCGGTGAGCACGCCGTCGACGTCGAAGATGGCCAGGCGCACCGGTTGGGCGCGCAGCAGCAGTTCGGGCGCGAAACGCAGCGCGGGCGGCAGGGCGGCGCTCATGCTCAGATCACCTTGGCCCGCATGAGGTCGTTGCTGTTGAGCGCACCCACCAGCCGCCCCTGGGCGTCCACCACCAGCACGCTGGTGATGCGGCGGGCCTCCATGAGCTCGGCCGCTTCCACGGCCAGCGCGTCGGCGGTCACGGTGCTGGGCCGGGCGTGCATCACCTCGCGCGCGGTGAGCGTGCGCAGGTCGCCGCCGCTGCCGTGGCGCTCGATCAGGCGGCGCAGGTCGCCGTCGGTGAAGATGCCGATGGCGCGTTCGCCCTCGACCACCGCGGCCATGCCCAGGCCCTTGGCGCTGATCTCGCGCATGAGGTCCATGAGGCCGGTGTCGGGCGACACGCGCGGCACGTCGGCACCGCTGCGCATCACGTCGCTCACGTGCGTGAGCAGCTTGCGGCCGAGTGCGCCGCCCGGGTGCGAGCGCGCAAAGTCGTCGGCCTTGAAGCCGCGCGCGTCGAGCACGGCCACCGCGAGCGCGTCGCCCATGGCGAGCTGCGCCGTGGTGCTGGTGGTGGGCGCGAGGTTGTGCGGGCAGGCTTCGCGCGCCACCGAGGTGTCGAGCACCACGTCGGCGTGGCGGCCCAGGGTGGAATCGGCCCGACCCGTGAAGGCGATCAGGGGCACGCCCAGGCGCTTGATGAAGGGCAGGATGGCGGTGAGCTCCTGGCTTTCGCCCGAGTTGCTGAGGGCGAGCACGGCGTCGGCCGCGGTGATCATGCCCAGGTCGCCGTGGCTGGCTTCGGCCGGGTGCACGAACATGGCGGGGGTGCCGGTGGACGCCAGCGTGGCCGCGAGCTTGCGACCGATGTGGCCGCTCTTGCCCATGCCCATCACCACCGCGCGGCCGCGGCAGGCCAGCAGCAGGCGCACGGCCTCGACGAAGCCGCCGTCCACGCGCTGCGCCAGCGCCGCGACGGCCTCGGCCTCGATCTGCAGGGTGTCGACGGCGAGTTGCCGCACGCGCGCGGCATCGATCGGGGGCGTGACAGACATGCGCGGGATTATCGCCGCGGGCCTGCAAACCCCGAGGCCGCACGGGCCGTGCGCCCTTACCATCGCCGCATGACCTCGCTCGACCTGGCACTGCTGTACCTGTTGGCCGCCGTGCTGGCGGTGGTGGCCTGCCGCAGCGTCAAGCTGCCGCCGATGCTGGGTTACCTGGCGGTGGGCGTGCTGATCGGGCCGAACGCGCTGGCGCTGGCCCAGAACTCCAGCGGCCTGCGCTACCTCGCCGAGTTCGGCGTGGTGTTCCTGATGTTCGTGATCGGGCTGGAGTTCAGTCTGCCCAAGCTGCGCGCCATGCGGCGCCACGTGTTCGGGCTCGGGCTGTCGCAGGTGGCGGCCACCATGCTGCTCACGCTGGGGGCCACGCTGGCCCTGGGCTGGCTGCTGCCGCGCTGGTGGAACCTGTCGTGGCAGGCCGGCGTGGCGCTCGGTGGCGTGATGGCCATGAGCAGCACGGCGATCGTGATCAAGCTCATGGCCGAGCGGCTCGAGCTCGAGTCCGAACACGGCAAGCGCGTGATGGGCGTGCTGCTGTTCCAGGACCTCGCCGTGGTGCCGCTGCTGGTGCTGATCCCGGCGCTGTCGGCGCCGCCCGAGGTGCTCATGACCGCGCTCGGCCTGGCCCTGCTCAAGGCCGCGGTGCTGCTGGGCCTGCTGCTCACGGGCGGGCGCAGGCTCATGCGCTGGTGGCTCACGCTGGTGGCGCGGCGCAAGAGCGACGAGCTTTTCATGCTCAATCTGCTGCTGATCACGCTGGGCCTGGCCTGGCTCACCGAGCACGCCGGGCTGTCGCTCGCGCTGGGGGCCTTCGTGGCGGGCATGCTGATCGCCGAGACCGAATACAAGCACCAGGTGGAGACCGATATCCGGCCCTTCCACGACGTGCTGCTGGGCCTGTTCTTCATCACCATCGGCATGCTGCTCGACTGGGAGCCGGTGATCGAGCGCTGGGCGCTGGTGCTGTTCCTGCTGGTGGTCTCGCTGGGCATCAAGCTGGTGTTGATCACCGCGCTCACGCGCCTGTTCGGCGCGCCCATGGGCACCGCGCTGCGCACCGGCCTGTACCTGGCGCAGGCGGGCGAGTTCGGGCTGGTGCTGCTGTCGCTGGCGGCGCAGAACCGGCTGGTGCCGCCCGAGCTGTTCAACCCCATCCTGGCGAGCATGGTGATCTCCATGCTGCTCACACCCTTCGTCATCCTCTACAGCAACCGCATCGTCACGCGGCTGGTGGGCAGCGACTGGCTGATGCAGTCGGTGCAGATGACCGCGATCGCACGCAAGGCGATCAACGCGGACAAGCACGTGATCATCTGCGGCTACGGCCGCTGCGGGCAGAACCTGGCGCGCCTGCTCGAGGCCGAGAACATCCCTTACATGGCGCTCGACCTCGACCCCGACCGCGTGCGCCAGGCCGCGGCGGCCGGCCATTCGGTGGTGTTCGGCGACGCGGCGCGCCTGCAGGCCCTGATCGCCGCCGGCCTGCACCGCGCAAGCGCGGTGGTGGTCACCTACCTCGACACCGCCAGCGCGCTCAAGGTGCTGCACCACGCGCGCGAGCACGCGGCCCGGGTGCCGGTGGTGGTGCGCACGCTCGACGACGTGGACATCGAACGCCTGCGCGCGGGCGGCGCCACCGAGGTGGTGCCCGAGGCCATCGAGGCCAGCCTGATGCTCGCCAGCCATGCGCTGGCCCTGGTGGGCGTGCCCATGCGGCGCGTGATCCGCGTGGTGCAGGAGCAGCGCGACGCACGCTACGAACTGCTGCGCGGCTACTTCCACGGCGCCGACGACGAAACCGCCGACGACCTGCAGCACGAGCGCCTGAACAGCCTGACGCTGCCCGGCGCGGGCCGCTGGGTGGGCAAGCCCCTGGGCAGCCTCGCGCTGCCGGCCATGGGCGTGCGCGTGGTGAGCCTGCGCCGCGCCTCGGGCCACACCGCCCCGGCCGACGACGCCACCGTGCTCGCCGGCGGCGACACCCTGGTGCTCAGCGGCCAGGCACCGGCGCTGGCCCTGGCCGAGGACAAGCTGCTGGGCGGCTGAGGCCGGGCCCGACCGGCATTTCCGAGAACGCTCAGGGGGGATTGCGACCACTTGGTCGCATCTTCAACGCATTCGTTCGTATGCTGCGGGCCCCTACCGACCCAGGAGACCCTGCCCATGGACCGCCGACATTTCCTCGGCGCCGGCATTGCCGGCGCCAGCGTGCTGACCTTCTCCTCCGTGCTCTCGCAGAGCGCGCCCAACGTGGGCACCCCCACGCCGCCCGCGCCCGGCTTTCGCCGCATGAAGGTGGGCGCGATGGAGGTCATCGCGGTCAACGACGGCGTGCTGCGCCGCCCGCTGGGCGACGAGTTCGTGCGCAATGCGCCGCTGGAGCAGGTGAAGTCGCTGCTGGCCTCGCAGAACCTGCCCACCGACCACGTGGACATTCCGTTCACGCCCTACCTCGTGGTGGCTGGCAACACCAAGTTCCTGATCGACACCGGCTTCGCCGACAACGGCCCGCCCACGGCCGGTCGCCTCAAGGCCAACCTTGCGGCCGCGGGCCACGACATCGCGAGCATCGACCACGTCATCATCAGCCACTTCCACGGCGACCACATCAACGGCCTGCTCAACAAGGACGGCTCGCAGGTGTTCCCCAAGGCGCGCATCCACGTGCCCGCGCCCGAGATGGCCTTCTGGAGCGACGACGCGCGCATCGCCACCCTGCCGCAGGGCGTGCAGGGCGCGGCCGCCAACGCCAAGCGCATCTTCGGCGCCTATGGTGACCGCGTGGTGCGCTTCGAGCCTGGCGCCGAGCTCGCGCCCGGTATCCGCTCGGCCGCGGCCTTCGGCCACACGCCGGGCATGAGCGTGTTCACCGTGAGCTCCGAAGGCCAGTCGTTCATGTACGTGGCCGACGTGACCAACGTGCCCTCGCTGTTCGCGCGCAGCCCCGACTGGGCCGTCACCTTCGACATGGACGCCGAGATGGCCCGCCAGACGCGCCGCCGCATCTTCGACCAGCTGGTGAAGGACAAGATGGCCATGGGCGGCTTCCACTTCCCGTTCCCCGCCATCGGCACGCTCGAGGCCGCGGGCAGCGGCTACCAGTTCAAGCCCATCGCCTGAGCCGGAGCGGACGGCGGTGTCCCCATAATCCCGGGGATGGACACCGCCGCTTACCTCCGCTCGCACATCCGCACCGTTCCCGACTGGCCCGCACCGGGCGTGATGTTCCGCGACATCACCCCGCTGCTGCAGGACCCCAAGGTGTTCCGCGTGCTGATCGACACCTTCGTGCACCGCTACATGACGCCCGAGCTGCGGCCCAGCGTCATCGCGGGCCTGGACGCACGCGGCTTCATCATCGGCTCGGTGCTGGCCTACGAGCTCGGCGTGGGCTTCGTGCCGATCCGCAAGAAGGGCAAGCTGCCTTTCACCACGGTCGAAGAAACCTATGAGCTCGAATACGGCAGCGCCACGGTGGAGCTGCACACCGACGCCGTGAAACCGGGCGACCGCGTGGTGCTGATCGACGACCTGATCGCCACCGGCGGCACCATGATGGCCGGCCGGCGCCTGCTCGAAAAGCTCGGCGCCACCGTGACCGAGGGCGCCGCCATCGTCGACCTGCCGGAACTCGGCGGTTCATCGAAACTGCGCGAGAGCGGGCTCGAGCTGTTCACGCTGCTGGACTTCGCGGGCCACTGAACCCGCCCCCCCGCTCAGAGCTTGCCGTGCTGCGTTTCGCTGAGCGCGGCGAAGTCGCTCATGGCCTCGGGCATGGGCAGTTGCGGTTCGTGCGGATGGCGGAAGGCCGGCTCGGGCGGCGCCGTCATGGCCGCGCGGAAGGCGCGCACCTCGTCTTCGCTCACGCGCTGTGCCGGGCCTGCGCTGCGCGAGACGGGCGGCCGCGGGATCGAGGTGTCCATGGGCTCGGGCCGCAGCGCCGACTCGCGCCGCGTCTGCGCCGCCACCGAAGCGCGCAAGGCCTGGCCGACCTGCTCGGGTGAGGGCTTGCGGCGCCAGTAGATTGCGCGCACATCCATGGTGTGGCGCGCCTTGGCACTTTGCTGGATCCAGCGCTCGATCTCGAGCAGGAACTCGTCGGGCAGCGACTGCGCGGGCAGCGCAAGGTCGACCAGCACGATGAAGCTGTCGCCGTTGCTGTCGAGGTTGAGCACCTTGAAGCTGTAGCTGGTGGACAGCACCCCGCCGCGGATCAGCGATTCGCGCACAACACCGAACAGCTGTTCGCGCCGCAGCAGCCGGCGCCCGCGGCGCGGCGAGATCAGCGGCATGGTGGTGGTGCGGAACGCGTTGCGCGCGCGGTCGAACGCGTTCTTGCTCTTGGCGTTGCCGGGTTTCCTGGCCTGCAGCCAGCTCATGAAGGACATGGTCGGTGTGTGCACGTGACGGCGGCGGTGCTCAGCGCACGGCGCTCAGGTGACCGCCACCCGCTTGGGCTTGTTGTACATGCGGCGCGCGAGCACCGCGGACATGGCGATGGCGACCTCGAGCGCGATGGGAGGGTGGCGCACACCGAGCTCGCGAAAACGCAGCGGGGTCATGCACCAGATGCGGCAGTCGCTGCCCGCGTTGACGGTGGCGCTGCGCGGCAGGTGGCTGAAGAAGGCGCCTTCGCCGAGCAGCGAGCCCGCGCCGACGACGGCGATGCGCACGCGTTCCTTGGAGTCTTCGTAGTGCACCGTGAGCGTGCCGCTTTCGACGAAGTACACGGTGCGGTCCTTCACGCCCTGCTCGATCAGCACCTGCCCCTGCTGCAGGGCCACGGGCTGCATGTAATTGGCCAGCGTGACCCAATGCGCCTCGCTGAGATTCAGGGGCACGGCATCCAGCGCACTGCTGTGGCGCATCGCCTGCGCCAGGTGCTGGATGTCGAACTTGGTGGACGTGGCCGCGGCACTCATGCGGCAAGTGAACCGCACTCACCCGCCGGGCGCAAGGCGTGCGTAACTGCTGATTACAGTTGCACTCCCAGCGGCGAGCCACAGCCCCTGGGCGGTGGAACCGGGCTCATTTGCCGATGCAAAAACGCGAAAAGATGACCCCGAGCAGGTCGTCGGCGGTGAACTCGCCGGTGATTTCGCCGAGCGCGTGCTGCGCGAGGCGCAGTTCCTCGGCGAGCAGGTCGAGCTGGTCGGCCGCGCGCGTGAGCAGGCCCTGGGCCTGCTCGAGGTGTTCGCCCACGCGCGCCAGCGCGCGCAGGTGGCGCTCGCGCGCCATGAACAGGCCCTCGCTGCCGCTCTGCCAGCCCGCGAGCTGCAGCAGGCGCTGGCGCAGTGCGTCGAGGCCGGTGCCGTGCTTGGCCGAGAGCACGATGTCGCTGTCGCCGCGCGGCAGGTCGTCGTCGGCCTGATCGACCTTGTTCCACACGTGCAGCACCGGCACGCCCTCGGGCAGGCCGCGCAGGATGTTGGCATCGCCCACGCGGTAGCGCGGCTCGCGCCAGCGCGTGAGGTCGTGCAGGAACAGCACCGCATCGGCGCCGTGGATGCGCTGCCAGGCGCGCTCGATGCCGATGCGCTCGACCTCGTCGACCTCGGGGCTGTCGCGCAGGCCCGCGGTGTCGGTCACGTGCAGCGGCACGCCTTCGATCTGGATGGTCTGCTGCACCACGTCGCGCGTGGTGCCCGCGATGGGCGTGACGATGGCGAGCTCGGCGCCCGCGAGCGCGTTGAGCAGCGAGCTCTTGCCCGCGTTGGGCTGCCCCGCGATCACCACCTGCAGCCCGTCGCGCAGCAGCGCGCCCTGGCGCGCCTCGGCCTGCAGCTGCGCGAGCGCGCTGCGCAGCCGCTGCAGCTGGCCCTCGGCGTCGGCCTTCTCGAGGAAATCGATCTCTTCCTCGGGAAAGTCGAGCGTGGCCTCGACCAGCATGCGCAGGTGGATGAGCGCGTCGCGCAGCGCATGCACACGCTGCGAGAACGCTCCCGCGAGCGAGCGCGCGGCGCTGCGCGCGGCGGCCTCCGTGCTGGCGTCGATCAGGTCGGCCACGGCCTCGGCCTGCGCGAGGTCGAGCTTGTCGTTGAGGAAGGCGCGCTCGGTGAATTCGCCCGCGCGCGCCAGGCGCAGGCCCGGCAGCGCGGTCTGCGCCACTTCGAGGCAGCGCGCCAGCAGCAACTGCAGCACCACCGGGCCGCCGTGGCCTTGCAGCTCCAGCACGTCTTCACCGGTGTACGAATGCGGCGCCGGAAACCACAGCGACAGACCGTGGTCGATGGCCTGGCCGTCGGCAGCGCGCCAGGGACCGTAGGTGGCTTCGCGGGGCCTGGGCTCGCGCCCGATCAGCGCGCGCACGAAAGGCGCCAAGCCCTTGCCCGAGACCCGCACGATGCCCACCGCGCCCCGGCCCGGGGCGGTGGCAATCGCGACGATGGGGTCAGCGTGTTGCGGGAGCAAGTGGCGCGCGGCTTACTTGAACTTCGGCAGGTTGAACTTGAGCGGCACACCCATGCGGTGGTTGATGTGCGCCTGCTGCAGGATGGTCAGCACGTTGTTCGTGATCCAGTAGAGCACCAGGCCCGACGGGAAGAAGAAGAACATGACCGAGAAGATCAGCGGCATGAACCACATCAGCTTGGCCTGCAACGGATCGGGCGGCAGCGGGTTCAGCGCGGTCTGGATCATGGTCGTGACGGCCATCACCAGCGGCAGGATGTAGAACGGGTCGGGCGTGGAGAGGTCGGTGATCCAGCCCAGCCAGGGCGCGTTGCGCATTTCCACGCTGGACAGCAGCACCCAGTAGAGCGCGATGAACACGGGGATCTGGATCAGGATCGGGAAGCAGCCACCGAGCGGGTTGACCTTCTCTTCCCGGTAGATCTTCATCATCTCCTGCTGCATCTGCTGCGGGTTGTCCTTGAGGCGCTCGCGCATTTCCATGATGCGCGGGTTGATCGCCTTCATCTTGGCCATGCTGCGGTACGCGCTGGCGTTGAGCCAGTAGAACGCGGCCTTGATCAGCACCACCAGCAACACGATGGCCCAGCCCCAGTTGCTCACGAAGCCGTGGATCTTCTCGAGCAGCCAGTACAGGGGTTTGGCCAGGATGGTGAGCCAGCCATAGTCCTTCACGAGCTCCAGGCCCGGGGCCACGCGCTCGAGCATCTTCTCGTCCTGCGGGCCCACGAACAGGCGCGCCTGCGCGGTGTGGGTCTGGCCCGGCGCGATCTCGGGCAGGGTGGTGAGCGTGCCCACCGAGTACAGGTCGTCGGCCACCTTGCGCACGAAGTTCTCGCGCGCCTCGCCGTTCTCGCCCAGCCAGGCGCTCGCGAAGTAGTGCTGCACCATGGCCACGTAGCCGTCGCTGGTGTTGCGCACGTAGCTGGCCTTGTCGCCGCCGATGTTCTTGAACTCGATCTTCTGGTACTTCTGCTCGGACGTGTAGACCGCGGGGCCCGTGAAGGTCGAATAGAACGGCGTCTGGCTTTCGGTGGTGTTGCCGTCGCGCACGAGCTGGCGATAGAGCTGCGGCTTGACCGGCGCGCTGCCGCGGTTGACGACCTCGTGCGTCACCGCGATGTCGTAGGCGCCGCGGCGCAGCGTGTAGGTGGTGACCAGCTGCACGCCGCCCACCTCGGCCGACTCGTAGCGCACCTTGAGCTCGTCCTGGCCATCGGCGAGGTTGCCCGGGTTGCCCACCAGGGTCATGGGGGTCTTGTGCGTGGGAAAGCTGCCGCCCACCAGGCCGCTCTGGGCCACGTAGGTGCGGTTGCCCTCCTGCGTGAGCAGCGTGAAGGGCGTCTGCACGTCGCGGTCCTTGCCGCCCGTGGCCTGTGCGTGGCGCAGCAGCTGCGCGCCCACCAGGGCGCCGCCTTCGCTCTGGAAGCTCAGACGCAGCACGTCGGTGCGCACCTCGTGGCGGACATTGGCCGCGCCCGGGGCCACGGCATCAGCGCCGGGCACGGCGGTCGAGCCGGCCGCGCCCGCGGCCTGCGGCAGGCTGGCGGCCGGCGGGGTGCCGGCGCCGTTCGCGGCGGCCGGGGCCATGGCGGCCGGCGGCGTGGCGCTGGGGAAGAAGGTGGCGGGTTTGCCGTTGTGGATCTGCCATTTGTCCCAGATCAGGACCATGGAGAAACCGAACACCACCCACAGGATGGAGCGACGGATGTCATTCATGAAGCGTTCTTCTTGGCAGGGTGGCGGGGAATCAGGCGGGTGAACAGCCCGGCGGGGCGCTCGGGGGGCACGGGATCGTGGCCGCCTTCGCACCAGGGATGGCAGCGCGCCAGGCGCTGCAGCATGAGGCGCCCGCCCGAGGCCGCGCCATGGCGCCGCAAGGCGTCGAGCGCGTAGGCCGAGCAGGTGGGTTCAAAACGGCAACCGTTGCCCAGCCAGGGGCTGAGCAGCAGGCGGTAACCCTGCACCAGGGCAATCAAGGCACGCTGCGGCCATTCACGCCACATGGCCGGGGGCCGCGGGAGCAGGGCGCGGCAATGCACGGGCCCAGAGCTGCAGCAGCTCTTCGCGCACCGCGCGCTTGAGCGCGGGAGAGCTGGCGCTCACGAAACGGGCCTTGTCAAAACCCAGGCGCAGGCGCACCACATGCGCGGCATCGGGCAGGGCATGGGCCGCCGGGGCGGTGGCGTAGATCTGGCGGCGGATGGCGTTGCGCGTGACGGCGCGGCGCGCCCAGCGTTTGGGCACGAGCACGCCCAGCCAGGGGCCGGGTTCGGGGAACAGCGGGCTGCCTCCCTCGGCATTGCCGAGGGCCAGACGGTGCAAGGCGAAGTGGGGCGTCTTGGCCACGGGGGCGTTGGCCAGCACGGCCTGAAACTGCTGCCGGGACCGCAGGCGTTGGATCACCGGCGGGCTGTGGCGAGCGGGATCAGACGGCCAGGCGCTTGCGGCCCTTGGCGCGGCGGGCGTTGATCACCGCGCGGCCGCCGCGCGTCTTCATGCGCACGAGGAAACCGTGGGTGCGGGCGCGGCGGATCTTGGAGGGCTGGTAGGTGCGTTTCATGTTGGACCTGTCCGGAATCGGGGAAACCCGCGATTATCGTCAGAAACCCCTTGTGCCGGCAAGCTTTGTCCCCGAAAGGCCCGCGCCGATGCCGCGACGCCGGCGCGGACCCGGCGGTGGGACGAACGGCGGGCACCCCGCTTGTGGATAACTCGGCTGCATGCCTACAATGCCCGCCCGGGGTGCCGCCCCTTGTCCACAACGATAAAACGCCTCCCTCCCGCTTCATGTCAGAAGGCACCCTCATGTCCGCCGCGCCGCGCGACGACCGCACCGACCGCTCCCTGTGGGCGGCCTGCGTCGACCGCCTCGCGCAGGAAATCCCCGAACAGCAGATCAACACCTGGATCCGTCCCCTGACCGCCACGGTGTCGCCCGACGGCTCCAAGGTGGTGCTCGCGGTCGGCAACCGCTTCAAACTCGACTGGATCCGGGCCCAGTACGCGGCCCGCATCAGCGCCTTGCTCGAGGCCGAACAAGGCCATCCCGTCACGCTTGAGTTAGCGCTCGCTCCCCGTGAAGCGCCCGTGCGTACGACGCCCGTGAGCCGCCCGATCTTCGACGCCGAGGCCGAGCAGGCGCTGGGCGAGCTGCCCGAAGTGGCGCCCGCCGAACCCGCCGCCGGCAGCGCACCCAAGACCCGTCTGAACCCCGCGCTCACCTTCGCCACCCTGGTCGAAGGCTCGGCCAACCGCATGGGGCGTGCCGCCGCCATGCACGTGGCCGGCAGCCTGGGCCAGCTCTACAACCCGCTGTTCATCTATGGCGGCGTGGGCCTGGGCAAGACCCATCTGGTGCACGCGATCGGCAACCATTTGCTCACGGAACGGCCGGCGGCCAAAGTTCTCTACATCCACGCCGAGCAGTTCGTCTCGGATGTGGTCAAGTCCTACCAGCGCAAAACCTTCGACGAGTTCAAGGCGCGCTACCACTCGCTCGATCTGCTGCTGATCGACGATGTGCAGTTCTTCGCCAACAAGGACCGGACCCAGGAAGAGTTCTTCAACGCCTTCGAGGCGCTGCTGGCCAAGAAGAGCCACATCGTGCTCACCAGCGATACCTACCCCAAGGGCCTGGCCGACATCCACGAGCGCCTGGTATCGCGCTTCGACTCCGGCCTCACGGTGGCGATCGAGCCGCCCGAGCTGGAGATGCGCGTGGCCATCCTGATCAACAAGGCCGCCGCCGAGGGCGCGGTGATGCCCGAAGAAGTGGCGTTCTTCGTGGCCAAGAACGTGCGTTCGAACGTGCGCGAGCTCGAAGGCGCGCTGCGCAAGATCCTGGCTTACAGCCGCTTCAACCAGAAAGACATCTCGATCCAGCTCGCGCGCGAGGCGCTGAAAGACCTGCTGTCGATCCAGAACCGCCAGATCGGGGTCGAGAACATCCAGAAGACGGTGGCCGACTTCTACAAGATCAAGGTCGCCGACATGTATTCCAAGAAGCGCCCCGCCAGCATCGCGCGGCCGCGGCAGATCGCCATGTTCCTGGCCAAGGAGCTGACCCAGAAGAGCCTGCCCGAGATCGGCGAACTCTTCGGCGGCCGCGACCACACCACGGTGCTGCACGCGGTGCGCAAGATCGCGGGCGAGCGCCAGCAGAACACCGAACTGAACCAGCAGCTGCACGTGCTGGAACAAACCCTCAAGGGCTGACGCGGTCGGCCCCGAAACACCAAGAAAACACCGTTCAAAAAGGTGAAAATACGGCGGTTTACGCCGCCCGGGGAGCCCAGGGGCCCCCTTCACCAGGAAAGAGCCGCCGATGATCGTTTTCAAATCCACCCAGGACAAGGTGCTGGCTGCGCTGCAGTCGGTCTCGGGCATCGTGGAGCGGCGCCACACGCTGCCGATCCTGGCCAACGTGCTGTTCCGCAAATCGGGCGGCGAGTTGCAGCTCACCACGAGCGACCTCGAGATCCAGATCCGCACCACCGCCGACCTGGGCGGTGACAGCGGCGCCTTCGCCACCACGCTGGGCGCGCGCAAGCTCATCGACATCCTGCGCACCATGCCCGGCGACCAGACCGTGAGCCTGGAGCACACCGGCGGCAAGCTGGTGCTCAAGGGCGGCAAGAGCCGCTTCACCTTGCAAAGCCTGCCGGCCGAAGACTTTCCGCTGGTGCAGGAAGCCGCGAGCTTCGGCCCGGTGTTCAGCGTGCCCCAGAAGACGCTCAAAAGCCTGCTCGGCCAGGTCTCGTTCGCGATGGCGGTGCACGACATCCGTTACTACCTCAACGGCATCCTGTTCGTGGCCGAGGGCAAGCAGCTCAGCCTGGTCGCCACCGACGGCCACCGCCTCGCGTTCGCGTCGGCCACGCTCGACGTGGAAGTGCCCAAACAGGAGGTGATCCTGCCGCGCAAGACCGTGCTCGAACTGCAGCGCCTGCTGTCCGACAAGGAGGGCGCGATCGAGATGCAGTTCGCGGCCAACCAGGCCAAGTTCAGCTTCGACGGCATGGAGTTCGTCACCAAGCTGGTCGAGGGCAAGTTCCCCGACTACAACCGCGTCATCCCCAAGAACCACAAGAACATCGTCACGCTGGGCCGCGCGCCGCTGCTGGCCTGCCTGCAGCGCACCGCCATCATGACGAGCGAGAAGTTCAAGGGCGTGCGCCTGAACCTCGAGCCCGGCACGCTGCGCGTGGCCTCGAGCAACGCCGAGCAGGAAGAGGCCGTGGACGAACTCGACATCGACTACGGCGGCGACGCCATCGAGATCGGCTTCAACGTGACCTACCTGATCGACGCCCTGCAGAACATGGGCCAGGACATGGTGCGTGTGGAGCTGGCCGACGGCAACAGCTCGGCGCTCGTCACCAACCCCGACGACAACGCCTTCAAATACGTCGTGATGCCCATGCGCATCTGAACGCGACGCCCCAGCTTGCAGCAAGCCCGACCCGCTCCACAGCGGGTTTGGCGTTTTTAGCGATAGAGAAAGTTCCTATGTCCGACGCCGCACAGAGCCCCGAAAGCTCCAATTTCCAGCCCAAGATCGACCCCAACCAGGCCGGTGCGAGCGAGGGCTACGGCGAGGGTTCGATCCAGATCCTCGAAGGCCTGGAGGCCGTGCGCAAGCGCCCGGGCATGTACATCGGCGACACCTCCGACGGCACCGGCCTGCACCACCTGGTGTTCGAGGTGGTCGACAACTCCATCGACGAAGCGCTGGCCGGCCACTGCGACGACATCGTCGTCACCATCCACACCGACAACTCCATCAGCGTGGTCGACAACGGCCGCGGCATCCCCACCGGGATCAAGATGGACGACAAGCACGAGCCCAAGCGCAGCGCGGCCGAGATCGCGCTGACCGAACTGCACGCGGGCGGCAAGTTCAACCAGAACAGCTACAAGGTCTCGGGCGGCCTGCACGGCGTGGGCGTGAGCTGCGTGAACGCGCTCAGCAAGTGGCTGCGCCTGACGGTGCGCCGCGAAGGCAAGGTGCACCAGATCGAGTTCGCGCGCGGCTTCGTGCAGAACCGCATCGTCGAGGCCACGGCCGACGGCATCGAGGTTTCGCCCATGAAGGTCACGGGCGCCACCGAGAAGCGCGGCACCGAGGTGCACTTCCTGCCCGACACCGAGATCTTCAAAGAGAACAACGACTTCCACTACGAGATCCTGAGCAAGCGCCTGCGCGAGCTCAGCTTCCTCAACAACGGCGTGCGCATCCGCCTGCACGACGAGCGCAGCGGCAAGGAAGACGACTTCTCGGGTGCCGGCGGCGTCAAGGGCTTCGTCGAGTTCATCAACAAGGGCAAGACCGTCCTGCACCCCAACATCTTCCACGCCATCGGCGACCGCCAGAGCGACCAGGGCACCAACATCGGTGTCGAAGTGGCCATGCAGTGGAACAGCGGCTACAACGAACAGGTCCTCTGCTTCACCAACAACATCCCGCAGCGCGACGGTGGCACCCACCTCACCGGCCTTCGCGCGGCGATGACGCGGGTGATCAACAAGTACATCGAAGAAAACGAGCTGGCCAAGAAGGCCAAGGTCGAGGTCACGGGCGACGACATGCGCGAAGGCCTATGCTGCGTGCTCAGCGTGAAGGTGCCCGAGCCCAAGTTCTCGAGCCAGACCAAGGACAAGCTGGTGTCGAGCGAGGTGCGCGGCCCGGTGGAAGACGTGGTGGCGCGCCTGCTCACCGACTACCTGCAGGAGCGCCCCAACGACGCCAAGATCATCTGCGGCAAGATCGTGGAAGCCGCCAAGGCGCGCGAGGCCGCGCGCAAGGCGCGCGAGATGACGCGCCGCAAGGGCGTGCTCGACGGCATGGGTCTGCCCGGCAAGCTCGCCGACTGCCAGGAGAAAGACCCGGCGCTGTGCGAGATCTACATCGTCGAGGGCGACTCCGCCGGCGGCTCGGCCAAGCAGGGCCGCGACCGCAAGTTCCAGGCGATCCTGCCGCTGCGCGGCAAGATCCTCAACGTGGAGAAGGCGCGCTACGAGAAGCTGCTCACCTCCAACGAGATCCTCACGCTCATCACCGCGCTGGGCACGGGCATCGGCAAGGCCGGCAGCGCGGGCGACGGCAAGAGCGGCGCCGATGATTTCGACGTGTCCAAGCTGCGCTACCACCGCATCATCATCATGACCGACGCCGACGTGGACGGCGCCCACATCCGCACGCTGCTGCTCACCTTCTTCTACCGCCAGATGCCCGAGCTCGTGGAGCGCGGCCACATCTACATCGCGCAGCCGCCGCTCTACAAGGTCAAGAGCGGCAAGGAAGAGCTCTACCTGAAAGACGCCGCCGCGCTCGACGGCTTCCTGCTGCGCATCGCGCTCAAAGACGCCAGGGTGCTCACGGGCGGCACGACCCACAGCGTCCTCGAGGGCGAGACGCTCGAAGCGCTCGCGCGCAAACACCAGGTGGCCGAACAGGTCATCGCGCGCCTGTCGGCCTTCATGGACGCCGAGGCGCTGCGCGCCGTGGCCGACGGCGTGGCCCTGGGCCTGGACGACATGGAGGCCGCGTCGGCCAGCGCGCAAGAGCTGCAGACCAAGCTGCGTGAGCTCAGCACCACCGGCGTGCCCGCCACGGTCACGGCCGAATTCGACCAGCGCACCGACAAGCCCGTGCTGCGCATCAGCCGCCGCCACCACGGCAACATCAAGAGCAGCGTGATCACCCAGGACTTCGTGCACGGCGCCGATTACGCCGCGCTCGCCGAAGCCGCCAACACCTTCCGCGGCCTGCTCGGCGAAGGCGCCAAGGTGCAGCGCGGTGAAGGCGACAAGCAGAAAGAAGAGCGCGTGAGCGACTTCCGCCAGGCCATGCAGTGGCTGATCAGCGAAGCCGAGCGCACCACCGCGCGCCAGCGCTACAAGGGCCTGGGCGAGATGAACCCTGAGCAGCTCTGGGAAACCACCATGGACCCGGCCGTGCGCCGCCTGCTGCGCGTGCAGATCGACGACGCGATCGAGGCCGACCGCGTGTTCACCATGCTGATGGGCGACGAGGTGGAGCCGCGGCGCGACTTCATCGAGACGAACGCGCTGCGGGCGGGGAACATCGACGTTTGAGGACGGGGGCAGCCGGGCGCTTGGGGGAAGCAACGCACCCTAAGACCCGAGCATGCGGGCTGCAGCCAAACCAACATGGGTGAACGCGTGAGCCAACATGGCGCACTCGAGGCCCTTGCGCCAGAACAGCCACCCATAGGCCATCCCCGCCATCGCATTCAAGAACACCGTCCTGACGACCAGCGGACCGGTGAGCGTGACACTTTGCGCCAAGGCCGGCAGATGACCCGCGGCGAAGACCAGTGCAGCCAGGGCCATCGCGGCCCACATGGTGGCTGCCGATGGTTGCGCCGCCGCGGCTGAGCGTCGCCCCTGAATGGCCAGGAGCAGCCATGCAACGAGCGCCATCAAACCCCAGCGCATCATCACCTCTTCAGCAAGGCCTCCGTACAGGATGCCAATGGCCAGTGCGTGCAGTGGTGGTGTGGCCTTGGCCTCGGCAAGCACTTTTCGCCATTCATCGCCCAGGGCGTTGGCCAATGCGGCATCGGTCATCGCGAGAGCCGCTGCAAGACACAACCCAACGACCAGCGCCAGGCCAGGTGCCACCCGAGCACCGACATCCCCAGCCAGCCGGCTGTGCAGCCGCAGCCGAGGCGTGACGGCCGCTCCCACCAGGGCCGCCACGGTCACCAGCAGCAACGGGTTCACAAGAAGCAGCGCCCTGAGCGCCGCTGGAGGCAATTCCCGCAATGGGGGGGCTTGCTCAAACAAAGTGGCTGGTGGGGTCTGGACCAGCAGCCCAAGGACGCCGACCAGCCCGAGCGCCCAAACAGGCAGAAAGCGCCGGGCAAAGCCTGCAGGCGCAGCGGGCGGTTTCATGACCGTCCTTTCCACCGGGCGTCGTGGGTGGGGTCGTTCCAAACGCGAGAGCGCATGCAGCGCTGCGTATCCGCCGCCGCCTTGCGTTCGGGCGTCGTGGGCGTGTCAACGTGGGCACAGCCGGCCAATGCCAGGGTGAGGGGGCCGTGGCTGCGCGAGAAGGCAAGGCTCATGGCAGGCTCATGGCAGGTTCATGGAGTAAGTGCAGAACCGCGTGTCCCGAACGAAGCCAAAGGACGTGTAGAGCGATTGTGCGTTGCTGTTGTCGAGTGCGGTTTCAAGGGTGAGATGGGCCGCGCCACAAGCGGCCGCGTGGTCGCGCGCTGCCGTCAGCAGGGCACGCCCCACGCCCTTGCCGCGAGCGGCCTCGAGCGTGTAAAGGTCGTTGAGGGTGAACGCTCTCCGACAGGCTATCGAGGAAAACGTGGGATACAGCTGTGTGAAGCCAACCGCCTGCCCCAGGTCGTCGCGAGCGATAAAGACCGTCGAATCGGCCCGCGTCAGTCGGTCCTGAAGGAAGCGCCTGGCCAGCTGAGGGTTGGAGATCTGGCCGTAGAAGACACGGTACGCGTTAAAGAGACCGGCGAGGTCTTCGATGTCGGCCGCCTCAGCCTGACGAACGTTGATGGTCGAGTTCATGCGATGTTGGGTTCTGGCGCATCCCGTGGGTGCCATGCGCCCGTGGTCGCTCGGGGCGCGCGGCAAGAGCGGGGCGAAAGAGATGATTGACCGTCCTGGCCGCGGCCCGGCACCGAGCCGCAGAAGCAAAAGTGGGCGGGTTCGTGGCCTGCGGGGTCATGCTCACTTCTTCAAGGGCGAGCAGGCGCTGGGCGTCGCCGGCGCGCAGCCTCCGGTGCAGACCGCCTTGGCGTAGCGGTCCAGCGCCGCGCTGCCCCTGGACTGGGTGGAGCACCACACCTCTCCATGGATATCTGCCACGCAGCGGCCCGCGCCGCACACCGGATTCCCGTATCGGTCCAATGCGGCGTCCCCGCCTTCCGACGAACACAGCCAGTTCCCGTACCGGTCAGCGACACAGCGGCTGTCTGGTGCAGGGCAAAGGGTGTTGCCGTAGCGGTCCTGAACGCAGCGCGCCTCGGCGGACCCCAGGAACAGCAAGGTGAACGCCAGGGAAAGGACAGGGAGAGGTTGGAACGGCATGGTCATGAACGTGTTGAGGAACGGGATTCGAGCTGCTGCCTGGTCGCAGGGTTTCGTGCGGGGCCTATTCGGGGCGATTCGCACCGCCTGTGGTCAGTCGTCTGGTGAAGAACTGGATGACTTCGGCATTGAAATGGCGGTGGAACGACTCGCGGTCGAAAGAGGGCGCATCTGCACAGATGGCGGGCAGGGCCTTGGCCAGGTGCTCGGGACATGGCGCGAGAAACGCGTAGTGGCCCGCAGCGTTCACAAGTCGAACGTCGGCTGCTGCGCCAAGGCCATTGGCGACCGCCTGGGCATGGAAGCGGTGAAGAAGCACTTCGTCCTGCTCGGCCTGCCACAGCTGTATGTCAGGAGCACGCTTGCGCAGTGACGCCGCATCGAAGAGGAAGCCCAGGCCAGGTGCGGCCACCACGGCGGCCTTGATGCGCCTGTCGGGCATGGGCGCCTGCACCTGCAGCATGGAGTTCCAGCGCTTCATCATGGGTTCACACACAGCATCCAGCGCATGGTCGCGACAGTGGGTGGGCAATCGCGCGTAACCCGGGCGGCCCCCCATGGCGGTCAGCACGGTGTAACCACCGGCGGAGAAGCCGAACGCGCCGATGCGTTCCTGGTCGACTTGACCTGCGCCCCTCCACGATGACGTCATGTGGTCGATGAGACGCGACAGGTCGTGTACGCGGTCGACGAGCTGCGCCGGCGTGCCGAAACCCGAGGTGTCGTCGGCGTTGTCCGCGGGGTGCGAGATGGCCGCCACGACATAGCCCGCGTCGGCCAACGCCACGGCGGTGTCGATGTGCGCTGCGAAGGTGCCCCCCGTTCCATGGGACAAGACGATGAGCGGCAGGCGGCCCGAGGCCAGCTAACCGCGCAGCGCCAGCGACACCGAAAACGGCCCCAGTCTCGCTGGTGAAGGGGTCGAGGGCGATGGATACCAAACGCCCCCGGTGGCTTCGCGACCTCGGTCCAGTTCGACCCGCAGCGGCTCGAATCCGGCGGCGTGCGCGGCCCCGAGGATGTCGGCGGCTTTGAACAGGTGGCGTTCGAGTTGGGGAAGCGTGAGGGGCATGAACGGGGCTGTCGGCCTTGGGCTTTTCGTGGTCGGGGATGATACGGGCGTACCTTGCCAAACAAGGGCACGGCAGGCAGGCCCCATCGACCCCTGCTCTTCACGGCCAGCGGTCCCAAGGGCCGCAAAAAGCCGAGCCCCAGCCGCTGTTTGGCGACTGGGGCTCTTGTATTGACATGCCAGGAGCAGGCCCGGCTTACAGCACCGGGATCAGCACCTTGTCGATCACGTGGATCACGCCGTTGCTGGCGTTGACATCGGTCGCCACGATGTTGGCCGGGGTCGCGGTGGTGTCGGTGATGGTCAGGCCGCCCGCGTTGTTGATGGTGATGTCCTGGGCGGCCAGCGTGGTCACGGGCGTGCCGAAGGGAATGGCGCTGGACGGCACGGGCGTGCCGAGCACGTGGTACTGCAGCACCGTGGCCAGTTGCGTGTTGCTCAGCGTGGCGACCGTGGACGCGATGGCCTGGAACGCGGTGTCGACCGGCGCGAACACGGTGAGCGTGGCCGAAGCGTCGCTCAGCGGGGCCACGAGGTTGGCCTGCACCACGGCGGCCACCAGCTGACTGAAGTTCGGGTTGAGCTGCGCCATCTGCACCACGTTGAGCACGCCCGGCGGCACCAGCAGCTTGTCGATCACGTGGATGATGCCGTTGGAGGCGCGCAGGTCGGCCGTGGTCACGTTCGCCACGGTCAGCACTTCGTCGGTGATGCGCACGCCGGTGCTGGTGTCGATCGCCAGCGTGGCCGCCGCGCCGCCGAAGCTGTAAAGGCTGTCGAGCGGGCCCGTGCTCAGCGCGCTCGCGGGCTGGCTGCCCGCCACCACGTGGTACTGCAGCACCTTGGCCAGCTCGGCGGCCGGCAGCGCGGCCACCAGGGCCGGGCCATTGCCCAGGCCCAGGGCCGCTGCGGCGGCGTCGAAGGCGGCATTGGTCGGAGCGAACACGGTCAGCGGCGACGCGCCCGACAGCGCGGTGTCCAGGCCCGCCTTCACCACGGCCGACACCAGCGTTGTGAAGTTGGCGTCCGATTGCGCCAGCCCGACGAGGTTGGGCGTGGGCGCGGCGGGGGCGGGCGCGACAGGGTCGTCGTCGCCACCACCACAGCCGGCCAGGGCCAGCGCCGAGGCGCCGGCGAGCGCGGAAAGCATCAGCTTGCGTCGTTGAATCGTCATGGGAGTCCTGCCTGAGTGAGGGTTGTGGGAGCGCCGCACGGCCCATGCCGGCGCGGCGGGCGCGATACTAGCCTCAACAGGACAAATCGTGACTAAATAGTCATAAACACGACTATTTAGTTAGGAGACGGCCTATGCAGTTCATTTCTTAAGGTTTATCGGGCGATCCGTGCGGCGTGAACCGGCGGCTGCCGGGTGGGGGGCCCCCCTTAATTCCAACGGCGTAAGGAGTTCCGGAGCGCTCGCGAGGGGTGATCCCACCCGCGCGGTTTCCGGCCTTTTCCCGGCACACCGCCGGCCGATCATGTCCGAAAGCGCGGCGCGGCCATCCAGTCGAGCCAAGCCGGGCCCGCCAGCGGGTCTCTGCCAAACCCCGACACCAAGGACAACCCATGGGCCTCCTCAAACGCCTTTCCATCTCGCAGCGCCTCACGGCGGGCTTCGCCGTGCAGGTGCTGCTCATGGCAGCCATGGGCGGCATGGCCATCTGGCAGACGCGCGCGATCGACGCCGAGGTGCAGACCGTCACCGACGACCTGATGCCCAAGCAGCGGCACCTCCAATCGGTGAAGGACGAGGTCAACCAGATCGCGCGCGCCATGCGCAACATGATGATCATGGACGCGCCCGACGACATCCAGAAGCAGCGTGCCCTCATCAACGACAGCCGCAAGCGCATCGCGGACGACATCCGCTGGCTGCAGGAGCGCATCGCCACGGCCGAAGGCAAGGCCTTGCTGGCGCGGCTGATGTCGGCGCGCGAGGCCTTCATCGCAAGCCAGAACCGCTTCTTCGACATCCTGGGGCGCGGCCAGCGCGAGGACGCGCGGCGCGTGCTGCTCGACGAAACGCGGGCCCTGCAAATGACCTACATGGAACAGATCGACGCACTGATCGGCTTCCAGGAACAGCTCACCGACCAGGGCTCCCAGCGCATCGACCACACGGTGGCACAGGTGCAGCAGGCCATGCTGGGCCTGCTCGCTGCCGGGGCGCTGGTGGGCGCGGGCCTGGCCCTGTCCATCGTGCGCAGCGTCACGCGGCCGATCGCGCACGCGGTCACGATCGCTGACCACATCGCGGCCGGCGACCTGACGCAGCCCATCGTGATCGACAGCCGCGACGAGACCGGCCGCCTGCTCGGGGCGATGCAGAAGATGCAGGCCGCGCTCAGCGCCCTGGTGCATTCGGTGCGCCTGAACGCCGAGGGTGTGGCCAGCGCCAGCGCGCAGATCGCCCAGGGCAACCTCGATCTCTCGTCGCGCACCGAACAGCAGGCGAGTGCGCTCGAGCAGACCTCGGCCTCGATGGAAGAAATGGGGTCGACCGCGCAGCAGAACGCCGACAACGCGCGTGCCGCCAGCCAGCTCGCCGCCAAGGCCAGCGGCGTCGCGGTGCAGGGCGGCGAGGTGGTCGATCAGGTCGTGCAGACCATGCGCGACATCAACGACAGCAGCCACCGCATCAATCACATCATCGGCGTGATCGACGGCATCGCCTTCCAGACCAACATCCTCGCGCTCAACGCGGCGGTGGAAGCCGCGCGCGCCGGTGAACAGGGCCGCGGCTTCGCGGTGGTGGCCGGCGAGGTGCGCAGCCTCGCGCAGCGCAGCGCAGAGGCGGCCAAGGAAATCAAGGGCCTGATCAACGCCAGCGTGGCCCGGGTGGCGCAGGGCACGGCCCTGGTGGACCGTGCGGGCAACACCATGCAGGACGTGGTGCGGTCCATCCAGCGCGTGACCCACCTCGTGGGCGAGATCAGCAGCGCGAGCCAGGAACAGAACGCCGGGGTCAACCAGGTCGCCGAGGCGGTCAGCAGCATGGACCAGACCACGCAGCAGAACGCCGCGCTGGTCGAAGAAAGCGCCTCGGCCGCGGCCAGCCTGCGCCAGCAGGCCGATCAGCTGGTAAGCGCGGTCAGCCAGTTCCGCACGCCGGACCCGGCTCTGGATGGCCTCAGCGCGTGCCGCCCAACCGGTGCGTGAAGGCCACCACCAGCGCCGAGACCAGGAAGAAGGCCTGAAGCTCCAGACGCCAGCCGCCGGTGTTGGTGATCTGCAGGAAGTGGCCCATGTGGGCGAGGAACAGCGCGAAGCCCATGTTGATGGCGATGACCAGCGCGGCCGGTACCACCCAGAAACCCGCGAGCAGCATCAGCGGTGCGATGAGCTCGCCCAGGTAGGCGCCGTAGGCGAACCAGCCGGGCAGGCCGCGGGCCACGAGCATGGCTTCGATGCCGCCCACGCCGCCCGTGACCTTGGCCCAACCGTGGAAGAGCATCAGCAGGGCCAGGGTCCAGCGCAGCAGCAGGGCACCCGCGCGCGGGTGGTCGAACAAGGCATTGAGTGCATTCATGGCGCGCGAGTCTATGCGCTGGCCATGACCACTTCTCCCTCGCGCGAAATCGCCAGGCTCTTGTACGCGCCGGCGTAGTGGCGGCGCATCTCGAGCAGGTCCTTGAGGTAGCGCTTGCCGAGCTGGACCTTGGCGGAGTCGCTCAGGATCTTGCCGGCCACCTGGAAGAACTTGTGCTCTTCTTCGCGCAGGTGGTGGTGCACTTTCTCGCTGAGCGTGCGCGCCGTCTCGAGCCATTCGGCCGTGCTCTTGTCCGGCACGCTCAGGTCTTCGCAGAGCTCCTCGATGCGGTGGTGCTCGGCGAGCGCGTGGCGCGACGAACTCAGGCCCGGGTTGGTCATGAGCATGGGCACGTAGAGGAAGCGCTCCTCGGCGGCCGCGTGGGCCTCGAGTTCGACCTTCAGGCGCAGGAAGAGCGCGTCGCGCTCGGCCGGCTTGACGCGGGTGAGCGAGCGGCACAGCTTTCGCTGCAGTTCATGGCTTTCGCGCAAGGCTTCGAAGATGTTCATGGGGGTCGGAGGCGATGCTTGATGGAATCGTCATGCTGCACGGGCCCACCGCTCGCGCCTATCGGCGCGGACCGCCCACGGCCGTGCGCGTTGTCCTACAAGGCGGACGAGCCGCGGGACCGCGGCGTCCCGCCGCGGTGGGATGATGCGGGGTCCGCCCGGCCCCATCCCATCACCATGGACGATTCGCAGATTCACATCCCCGACAGCTTCGTGCGGCTGTTCGTGCGGCCCGACCGCCCCGTGCCGCGGCACCGCGCCGCAGAGATCGCGCAGCGCTTCGAGATCTGCGACGACATGGCCGCCGCGCTGGTACCGCGCGCCCAGGAACTGCAGTTCGGGCTCGGCATCACCGAGGCGGACGTGCTCGACAAGCTGCTCGAGAGCCTGCTGGTCCTTGCGGCGCCGGGCGCGGACGGCGCGCCCGGCGCGCTCAGCGGACCCGAGGCGCGCTGGGTGGTCTGCCACCTGGCCGAGCAGCTCGGCTGGCTCGATCACCTGAGCCCCACGCTGCTCGCGGCGGTGGCGGAACCGCCCCCATGAGCTTGTGGCGCACGGCCTCACCCCACCAGGTTGCAGCGGGCCGTGCAGCGGCGCAGCGAGAGCAGGTCGTCGTTCCATTCGCCACCCGCGTGCGCGCGCAGATAGGGGCGCTGCCCCGGCTCGTGCACCACGGCGATGTTCGAACGCCGGCCCGTGACCCGGTTGACCAGGTAGTAGGTCTCGGTGTTGAGCTCGATGCGCCGGATGATCAGGGCGCTGGGCAGCCGCCAGCGGTGGTTCAGATTGCCCACGTGGGTGATCTGGTGGTGCCACAGACCGTTGCGGGGTTTGGAAATGCAGCTGATCTCGAACTCGTGCACGCCGGGACTCCCTTGGTTTTCGTGCATCATTTGCATTGATGCGTGTAAGTCAAAAGCATACTTGTGGTCGCTTGGTCCGAGCAACCAGAATCCGCCCTCATTTCCCTCGATACAACATGCTTTACGCCGTGAAGGAACTCGCCGAGGTACGGGCTGGTCATGCCTTCCGCGGCGGCGTGCCGGTGGCCGAGCGCGGTAACGCCAGGGTGGTACAGATGCGCGACATCTGCCTCGACAGCGGCGTGAACTGGGCCGGCGTCGCCGCCACCCGCCTGCCGGCCACCGCGCGCGCGCCCGAGTGGCTGCAGAACGGCGACGTGCTGTTCGCCGCCCGGGGCGGCCGCAACTACGCGCTGTGCCTGTCCGACGTGCCCGAGCGCACGCTGTGCGCGCAGTATTTCTTCGTACTCCGGCGCAAATCGCCGGCCGTGGTGCCCGAGTACCTGGCCTGGCACATCAACCGGGCCCCGGGCCAGCGCTACCTCATGGGCAAAGCCGAGGGCACGGACCAGCTCAGCATCCGCCGCGCCGTGCTCGAAGACATGCCGGTGGCGCTGCCCGACACCGAGCAGCAATGGCTGCTCGTGAACCTGGCCCGCGCGGCCGCCTGCGAGCGGCGCCGGCTCGAATCCCTGATCCGCCTGCGCGAGCAGGAACTCGATGCGCTCGCGCACCAGCTGCAGGCCGTGGCCCAATGCCCTGAACCCCATCCATGAACGACACCGCCATCAGCCAGAACGCGATCAACGCCGCGGTCTGGTCCGCCTGCGACACCTTCCGCGGTACCGTCGATCCCAGCATCTACAAGGACTACGTCCTCACGATGCTGTTCCTCAAGTACATCTCCGACGTCTGGCACGACCACTACACGCGTTACCAGGCCGAGCACGGCGACCACCCGGAACTGATCGAGGAACTGCTCAAGAACGAGCGCTTCGTGCTGCCGCCCCAGGCCAGCTTCCCCGCGCTGCACGCCGCGCGCCACCTGCCCGGCAACGGCGAGCGCATCGACAAGGCGTTGCACGCGATCGAAGAGGCCAACCTCGGCAAGCTGCGTGACGTGTTCCAGGACATCAGCTTCAACTCCAACAAGCTCGGCGACGAGGCCCAGAAGAACGACATTCTTCGCCACCTGCTCGAGGACTTCGCCGGCCCCGAGCTGAACCTGCGCGAGAGCCGGGTGGGCTCGCTCGACGTGATCGGCAACGCCTACGAATTCCTCATCAAGAACTTCGCCACCACCGCGGGCAAGAAGGCCGGCGAGTTCTACACGCCGCCCGAGGTGTCCATGCTGATGGCCAGGCTCATGGACCCGCAGCCCGGCGAGGAAATCTGCGACCCCACCTGCGGCTCGGGCTCGCTGCTCATGAAATGCAGCCAGCTCATCCGCGCGCGCAGCGGCGGCCGGCGCTACGCGCTGTACGGCCAGGAGGCCATCGGCAGCACCTGGGCGCTGGCCAAGATGAACATGTTCCTGCACGCCGAAGACAACCACCGCATCGAATGGGGCGACACGCTGCGCAACCCGCGGCTGCTCGACAGCGAAGGGCGGCTCAAGCGCTTCGACATCGTGGTCGCCAACCCGCCGTTCTCGCTCGAGAAATGGGGCCACGAAGGCGCGGCCCACGACCCGCACCAGCGCTTTCGCCGCGGCATTCCGCCGCGCACCAAGGCCGACTACGCCTTCATCCTGCACATGGTCGAAACCATGAAACCCGATCGCGGCCGCATGGCGGTGGTGGTACCGCACGGGGTGCTGTTCCGCGGCGCGGCCGAAGGCAAGATCCGCCGCCGGCTGATCGAGGAGAACCTGCTCGACGCCGTCATCGGCCTGCCCGAAAAGCTGTTCTACGGCACGGGCATTCCCGCGGCCATCCTGGTGCTGCGCCAGCGCAAGCCCGACGACACCGTGCTGTTCATCGACGCCAGCCGCAGCTACCAGGACGGCAAGAACCAGAACCTGCTGCGAGCCCAGGACCTCGACACCATCGTCGACACGGTGCAGGCGCGCCGCAGCGTCGACAAGTACGCCCACCTGGCCACCGCGGCCGAGATCGCGGGCCACGACTTCAACCTGAACATCCCGCGCTACGTGAACACCTTCGAAGCGGCCGAGCGCATCGACCTCTCGGCCGTGCGCGCCGAGCGCCTGAAGCTGCAGGCCGAGCTCGCGGTGCTCGAACAGAAGATGGCCGGCTTCCTCAAGGAGCTCGGCTATGAATGAGGCGAGACATGCTGCCTGAGGGCTGGAGCCGTTGCCGGCTCGGCGACCTGATGGCGTTCCGCAACGGCTTGAACTACTCGCGCAACGAGAGCGGCGAGTGCATCAAGGTGGTGGGCGTGAGCGACTTCCGCGCGCGCACCGTGCTCGACGGCGCCGCCGGTCTCGACACCGTGGCCCTGCGCGATCGCGTGGGCCCCCAAGACCTGCTGCAGGCCGGCGACCTGCTGTTCGTGCGCTCCAACGGCAACAAGGCGCTGGTGGGCCGCTGCCTGTTCGTCGCGCGGCTCGACGAGCCCGTGACCTTTTCGGGCTTCACCATCCGCGGCCGCGTCACCTCGCCGCGGCTGGACCCGGCCTTCGCCTCCGAGCTGATGCGCGCGGCGCGCACCGTGGCGCAGATGCACCTGGGCGGCAGCGGCACCAACATCAGCAACCTGAGCCAGGACATCCTGCAAAACATCGAGGTCTGCCTGCCCGGGGTGGGCGAGCAGCGCCGCATCGTGCGCGTGCTGGCCACCTGGCGCGAAGCCATCGCCGCCACCGACAGCCTGCTCGAGAACGCGCGGCGCGAAAAGCACGACCTGATGCAGGCCCTGCTGTCGGGCCGCGTCGCCACGCTGCAGCAGCGTGGCGCCTGGGAGCAGGTGGAGTTCGAAGACGTGTTCGAGCGCGTGGCGCGCAAGAACGACGAAGGCAGCAGCAACGTGCTCACCATCTCGGCCCAGCACGGCCTGGTAAGCCAGCGCGACTTCTTCCACAAGAACGTGGCGAGCGAAGACCTGAGCCACTACACCTACCTGAGCACGGGCGACTTCGCCTACAACAAGAGCGCCTCCGCGGGCTACCCGGTGGGCGCCATCAAGCCGCTCGTGGCGCACGACTCGGGTGTGGTCTCGAGCCTGTACATCTGCTTCCGTCAGCGGTCCGACGCGCAGGTCGACGCCGACTTCTACCGCCACTACTTCGAGGCCGGCATGCTCAACGAGCCCATCGGCTTCATCGCCCAGGAGGGGGCGCGCAACCACGGCCTGCTCAACGTGAGCGTGAAAGACTTCTTCAAGCTGCCGCTGCACCTGCCGCCGCTGCCGGTGCAGCGGCGCATCGCCGAGGTGCTGGGCGTGGCCGAGGATTACGAGCATTCGGTCGCTGCGCAGGCGCGGGCGCTGCGCGACGAACTCGGCGCGCTGCGCGAAGACCTGCTGAGCGGCCGGCGGCGACTGCGTCCGGTTGAGGAACCCGGCGAGCCATGCCCCCGCTGAGGCTGGCGTGAGCGCGACCCACGTCCCCGGGCGGCGCGGCCCCGTGGCCGCCTCGCTGGCCCTGCTCACGGCCATGGGTTGGCGCCCGATGAGCACGGCCGACGCGCGCCGGCTGCGTGGCGGCGTGCGCGACGCCGTCCTCAAGCCGCGCCTGATCGAAGCGCTTCAGGCGCACCGCTTCGAGTACAAGGGCGAATACCACCCGCTGTCGCCCGGCGGCATCGACCAGGTGGTGCGCCAGGTGATGTCGCTGAACCTGCACGAGGGCCTGCTCGCGGCCAATGAGCGCTTCTACCGGCTGCTCACGCTGGGTGTGACCGTCACCGAGTTCATGCCCGACAGCAAGAAGCACCAGCCCACGGTGCCCTTGCTCGACTGGCAGCGCCCCGAGGCCAATCTCTGGGACGTCTGCGAAGGCTTCGAGCTGCTGCCCGCGCGCGGCACCGAGCCGCTGCGCTGCGACCTGGTGGCCTGCGTGAACGGCCTGCCGCTGGCGGTGATCGAGTGCGCCGACACGGTAGAGGCCGCGGTGCAGCGCCAGCGGCGCCGCCAGCGGCTCGACGCGCTGCCCCAGCTGCATGCCTGCGCCCAGCTGCTGCTGGCGCTCGGATCGTCCGCCGCGGCGGGCGCGGGCGACGCGCGCTACGGCACCACGGGCACGCCGCCGCGCTGCTGGGCCCGCTGGCACGAAGGCCCGCCCGATCCGCTGGCGCCGGTGCACGCGCTGCTGTCGCCCGACCGCCTGCTCGAGCTGCTGCGCCACTTCGTGCTGTTCGACCGCCGCCTCGGCAAGGTCGTGGCGCGGCCGCACCAGGTGTTAGGCGTGCGCGCGGTGCTGGCACGCATCGCCCAGCGCCGGCCCGACGGCGCGCGCGAAGGCGGTGTGCTCTGGCACACCACGGGCTCGGGCAAGAGCTTCACCATGGTCTTCCTGACCAAGGCGCTGCTGCTGCACCCGGGCACCCAGGCCTGCCGCGTGATCGTGGTGACCGACCGGCTCGACCTCGAGAGCCAGCTCGCGCGCAACTTCCTCGACAGCGGCGCCTTCGGATCGGCGCTGGCCGACCGCGAGGGCGAGCGCGCGCGCGTGGCCTCGGGGCGCGAGCTGGCGCGGCGCATCGGCCAGGGCCGCGAGCGCATCATCTTCACGCTGGTGCAGAAGTTCGCCACGGCCTCGCGCCTGCCCGAATGCCGCAACCCCTCGGCCGACCTGATCGTGCTGGTGGACGAAGGCCACCGCAGCCAGGGCGGCGAGTGGCACGACCGCATGCGCAGGGCGCTGCCGCGGGCGGCCTACCTCGCCTTCACCGGCACACCGCTGCTCAAGCGCGAGAAAACCGCCAACCGCTTCGGCCCCATCCTGCACGCCTATACGCAGCAGCGCGCGGTGCGCGACGGCACCGTGGCGCCGCTGCTCTACGAAGAGCGCAAGCCGCGGCTGGCCAGCGGCGACGAGGCCGCGCGCCGCGTCGAGCGCATCGCGCGCGACATCGCGCAGCACTTCCACGACACCATCAAGACGCGCAGCCAGGGCCTCAAGGGCCAGGTCGCCACCGGCAGCAAGCTCGACGCCATCCGCTACCAGCGCTGCCTCGACGACACCGGCCTGGTGAGCAGCGCGGTGCTGATCTCGCCGCCCGAGCGCCGCGAGGGCGTCAGCGAGGTCGACGAAAGCCAGCTGCTCGAGGTGCGGCACTGGTGGAACACCCACGTGGGCCGCGACGCCGAACGCTACGAGCAGAACCTGCTGCGCGACTTCGGCAGCGACGGCGCGCCCGACCTGCTCATCGTGGTCGACCGCCTGCTCACCGGCTTCGACGAGCCGCGCAACACGGTGCTCTACATCGACAAGCCGCTCAAGGAGCACCGCCTGATCCAGGCGGTGGCGCGCGTGAACCGGCTGCACGAGGCCAAGCGCCACGGCCTGCTGGTGGACTACCGCGACATCCTGCGCGCGCTGGACACCGCCGTGCGCGACTACCAGGACCTCGCCACGCGCACCCAGAGCGGCTACGACATCGACGACATCGCCGGCCTGTACCGCGCGGTCGACCCGCGGTCGCCCGAGGACACACCGGTGCGCGAGCCCAAGCGCATCTATGCCGTGCTGCCCGCCGACACGGTGCCCGACGACAGCGCCCGCGCGCGGCTGAAGCAGGCGATCGAGGCCGAGCTCGCGCTCGCGCCCGAGGCCGGGCGCGGCTTCGAGGGCCGGCCGCTGGCGCGCGCCTGTTACGGCATCGTGCGCCTGGCCGCGGCGCGGCCCGGCGGCCCGCCGCTGCCCGCCACGGCCACGCTGATCGAACAGGCCCGCGCCATGGACACCGAGGTGCGCAACATCGTGGCCGAGCATTCGCTCAACCCGCAGGACCTCGACGCCGCGGTGCGCCAGGCCCTGCTGCCGCGGCTGTTCGCGCTGCTGGGGCTCGAGCGGGCCCGGTTCGCGGTCGCGCAGGTGATCGAGCTCGCGCGCGAAGGCCTGGCGCGCGAGAGCGACTGAGCGCGCCTACAGCGCCCGCGCCTGCACCGTGCCCCCGGCGCGCACGAACACGCCCGCGCCCAGGTGGTGAATGGTCTGCAGATCGGCGTTGTGCGGGTCGAAGACCCAGCGGCCGTTGGCGAACACGCGCGGGTCGGCCGCGGCGGCCACCACCTCGGCGAAGCAGGTGTCGTAGGCGTCTTCGGTGTGGCGCTCGGGGATCTGCCGGCATTCGAGCCAGGCCGCGCAGCCGGCCTCGATCAGCGGCATGCCCAGTACCGGCCCGGCCGTGGCGCTCAGGCCGTAGCGCGCGAACTTGTCGCCGTCGCGGCCGCTGTGCTGGCCCACGCTCCAGGTGAGGTCGGCGAGCGCCAGGCCCGGCAGGCACAGGCCGAAGGCGCCGCTGGCGCTCACGAGTTCGCGCGTGAAGGTGTGCTTGTCGATCACCACCGCGATGCGCGGCGGCGTGAACTCCACCGGCATGGACCAGGCCGCGGCCATCAGGTTGCGCCGGCCGCCGTGCGCGCTCGTCACGAGCACGGTGGGGCCGTGGTTGATGAGGCGGCTTGCGTGTTCCAGCCGCACCGGCGCGAAGCCGCTCACTTCGCGAACAACCGGTTGATGTCGCCGAAGGCCTTGACCTCGATCGCGTTGCCCGAGGGGTCGAGGAAGAACATGGTCGCCTGCTCGCCGGGCTGGCCCTGGAAGCGGATGTAGGGCTCGATCACGAAGGCCGTGCCCAGCGCCTTCAGGCGCTCGGCCATGGCCTCCCAGTCGGCCATGGGCAGCACGATGCCGAAGTGGCGCACCGGCACGCCATGGCCATCGACCGCGTTGGTGGCGGCGTTGCCGCAGGCCTCGGGTGCGAGGTGGGCCACGATCTGGTGGCCGTAGAAATTGAAGTCGATCCACTCGGGCGAGCTGCGGCCTTCGGGGCAGCCGAGCAGCTCGCCGTAGAAACGGCGCGCGGCCTCGAGGTCGTGCACCGGGAACGCGAGATGGAAGGGCGACAGCGGCGCCGGGTTGGTGGTGGGCGCGGTCATGGTGGGGCGGGTGGCGGTGGCGGTGCTCATTGGGGCGGGGGCAAAAGGGCAATGAAGGAAAGGGCGATGCTAGTCGGGTGGCGGCGAAATGCCCACCCTCGGGCGGTTCGTGCGCTCAGGCCGCGTCTCGCACCCCGAACACCTGGCGCAGGTAGGCCAGGAAGGTCGCGTCGTCGCACAGCGCCTTGCCCGGCGTGTCCGAGATCTTGGCCACGGGCTGGCCGTTGGCCTCGCGCAGCTTCATCACGATGTTGAGCGGCTGCAGGCCCATGTCGTTGGTGAGGTGGGTGCCGATGCCGAAACCGAGCTGCGCGCGGTCGCCGAAGTGGCGGTGGATGCGCAGCGCGGTGGCGATGTCCAGGCCGTCGGAGAACACCAGGCGTTTGGTGTGGGGGTCGATGCGCAGCCGCGCGTAGTGCGCCAGCGCCTTCTCGCCCCAGGCGATCGGGTCGCCCGAGTCGTGGCGCAGGCCGTCGAAGAGCTTGGCGAAGTAGAGGTCGAAGTCGGCCAGGAAGGCGTCCATGCCGATCACGTCGGTGAGCGCGATGCCGAGGTCGCCGCGGTACTCCTGCACCCAGTCCTCGAGCGCGGCCTTCTGGAAGTCGCGCAGGCGCACGCCCAGGGTCTGGTAGGTCTGCAGGTACTCGTGCGCCATGGTGCCGATGGGCACCAGCCCGAGCTCGCGCGCCAGCATCACGTTGGACGTGCCCTTGAACACCTGCGGCACCTCCACCGCCAGCGTGGCCACCACCTCGCGCTGCCAGTCGCCGCTGAAACGGCGGCGCACGCCGAAGTCGGTGATCTCGAAGGGGTGGCGCAGCGGCGGCTCGCGGCCCACCGCCTGCAGCCGCGCCACCTTGTCGCGCAGGCGGCGGCGGCCTTCGGCGAGCGCCGCAGCGGTGTCGAAACGACGGAAGTAGAGCTCGTTGACGATCGCGAGCACGAAGATCTCGAAGGCCATCACGTGCACCTGCGGGCCGCGCGCCTCGATCGTGAGCTGCCCGTCCGCCACGCTGGCGCGGATGAACTCGCGCTGGAACTGGAAGATGCGCAGGAAGTCGACGAAGTCGGACTTGATGTAGCGCAGCCCGCCCAGCCAGGCCAGTTCGTCGGCGCGAAAGCGCAGCGTGCACAGGTGGTCGAGCTCGCGGTTCAGTTCGTCGAGCAGCGCGGCCAGCGGGTAGGCGCTGCGGTTGCGGCAGACGAAGGTGTAGCGCGCCTGCGTGGTGGGGTGCCGGTGCAGCATGGCCTGCCACATCGAGAACTTGTAGAGGTCGGTGTCGAGCAGGCTGTGGATGACGGGGTTCATGCGGCGATCTTCGCTCAGGCCGCCGGGCACCGTCCGGGGGATGCCGCCGCCCCGGCAGTCGTGCTAACGTCACGCCTTGCCCACCGCCCGGCCCGCCTCGCGCCATGACCACCAGCCCGCCCCTCACCCCGCCGCCGCGCGTTGCGCTGGGCACCGGCCTGGCCGCCTTGCCGGCCGGGGCGATGAACGTGGTGTTCACGCTGGAGCCCGGTGACGCCGAACCGGCCCGCCTGAAGCTGTGCGCGCGCGACCTGCAGCAGCTCTCCGACAGCGCGCTGCGCACCACGCAGCTCACGGGCCATGTGTTCTTCGCCTTCAACGGCCTCGAACGCGACCCGCGGCAGGTGCACACCATCCCCGAATGCCGCGACGTGCTGCGCGCGCTGCACGAACGCTGGCCCTACTGGATGCACTTCCTGGCGCCCGAGCCCGACCTGTGGACCGTGCTGCTGCTGTGCCTGTTGCCGCTGGGCCCGGGCGTGCGGCTGCCCAATGGCCGCATCGGCCACGAGCTCGACCGCAAGGCGCTCAAGAACCTCGTGCTCGACCTCACCATCGCCATGCACGAGCTGCACGACCACCACAAGCTCGCGCTGGCCGAGCGCCAGCGCATCTTCAAGGCCTCCATGCAGGCCATGGAACGCGCCACCGGCGCCCGGCTCTGAGGGGCACGCGGCTTGCCAGCACAGCGCGTGAGCCAGACCCCCTCTCTCCCCATCGTCATCGTCGGCGGCGGCGCCGGCGGCCTCGAACTGGCCTGCAAGCTGGGCCGCCGGCTCGGCCCGCAGCGCGTGACCCTGGTCGACCGCCAGCTCTTTCACGTCTGGAAACCCTCGCTGCACGAGGTGGCCGCGGGCACGCTCGACATCCACCAGGAAGGCCTGTCGTACGAGATGCTCGCGCACGACAACGGCTTCGCGTTCTGCTACGGCGCGCTCACCGGGCTCGACACCGCGCAGCGCCGCCTCACCGTGGCGGCGGTGCCCGACGAGCACGGCGACGAACTGATCCCCGAGCGCACGCTGGCCTATGGCGAACTGGTGCTCGCGCTGGGCAGCACGGCCAACCACTTCAACGTGCCGGGCGCGGCCGAGCACACGGTGGCGCTGAACCAGCCCGCCGACGCCGAGCGCTTCCGCCTGCGCCTGCTGCGCCTGCTCACCGTGGCCGAGCGGCGCAAGATCGACGGCGGCGAAGGGCGGGTGCAGGTGGTGATCATCGGCGGGGGCGCCACGGGCGTGGAGCTCGCGGCCGAGCTGCGCGAGGCGGGCCAGGTGCTCACGCGCTACGGCTTCCAGCACCTCGATGCGCGCCACGACCTGCGGCTCACGCTGCTCGAGGGCGCGGACCGCATCCTCGCGCCGCTGCCCGAGAAGGTGTCGGCCTCGGCCACCGCGCTGCTGCGCGAGCGCGGCGTCGAGGTGGTCACGCAATGCCGCGTCGCGCGCATCGGCCCCAGCGCGGTCGAAGACAGCGCGGGCCGTGTGTTCCCGGCCGACGTGGTGGTGTGGGCCGCGGGCATCCAGGCGCCGCCGCTGCTGGCCGCGCTGGGCCTGCCGGTGGCACGCGGCGGCCAGGTCGAGGTGGACGGCGCCCTGGCCGTCAAGGGCGTGCCGCACCTGCACGCGCTGGGCGACAACGCGGCCTGCGCCCAGGCCGACGGCCGTCCGGTGCCGCCGCGCGCGCAGGCCGCGCACCAGCAGGCCAGCTACCTCGCCGGGCGCCTGCTGCGCCTGGCGCGCGGGCAGGCGCCGCGTGCCAGGCCCTTCGTGTACCGCGACCACGGCTCGCTGGTCTCGCTGGGCACGCGCAGCTCGGTGGGCAACCTCATGGGCAACCTGTTCGGCGCGAACTGGTTCGTGCAGGGCCTGCTCGCGCGGCTGATGTACGCGAGCCTGCACCTCATGCACCACCAGGCGGTGCTGGGCACGCTGCGCACCGCCGTGCTGGCGTTGGCGCGCTTCCTCGTGAAGCGTGCGACGCCGCTGGTGAAGCTGCACTGAGGCGCGGCGAGCGCCGGGCCTGCAGCGCGCGCGTCAGAGGGCCGCGCGCACGCGCGACCAGTGCATCAGCCCCTCGGGCACGCCCTCGCGCTCGAACACCGGCGTGTGGGCCTCGCCCGCGGCGTCGAGCCGCGCCACGGCCCAGGCCAGCAGCGTGAGCGCGAGCGCGTGCAGCAGGTCGTCGGCGGTGTCGAGCAGGGTGGCGCCGCCTTGCGCGCAGCGCGCCAGCCACGCGGGCAGCACGGCGCGCGCCTCGTCGAACAGGCGACGCAGGCCGGCGGCTTCGCCGAGTTCGGCCTGCAGGCCGTCGAGCAGTTCGGTGAGCGCGGCGCCGCCGTCGGCGAGCAGCTTGCGCTGCGCGAGGTCGATCGCCTGGATCTGGTTGGTGCCCTCGTAGATCATCGCGATGCGCGCGTCGCGCACCGTCTGCTCGATGCCGTATTCGTGCACGTAGCCGTAGCCGCCCCACAGGCCCAGCGCCTCGGCCGGGCCGTGAAAGCCGTGGTGGGTGCAGAAGGCCTTGACCACCGGTGTGAGCAGCGCCGCGAAGCGGCGCTCGCGCGCGCGCACCGCCTCGTCGCGGTGGTGGTCGGCGAGGTCGAGCGCCAGCGCAGCGCGGTAGGCGAGCACGCGCTGGGCTTCGGTGTAGGTGCGCAGGCGCTGCAGCGTGCGCCGCACCGCGGGGTGCTGCGCGATGGGCTTGCCCATCTGCACGCGCTCCTCGGCGTAGCGCTGCGCGTTCTGCGCCGCCATTTCCTGGTGGCCCAGGCCCTGCAGGCCCACGTGCAGCCGGGCCGAGTTCATCATGAGGAACATCGCCGCCAGGCCGCGGTTGGCCTCGCCCACCAGCCAGCCCGTGGCGCCTTCGTAGCGCATGGCGCAGGTGGCGCTGGCCTTGATGCCCATCTTTTTCTCGATGCCGTCGCAGACCATGGCGTTGCGGCTGCCGTCGGGCAGCCACTTGGGCACGAGCGCGAGCGACAGGCCCTTGGTGCCCGCGGGCGCATCGGGCAGGCGGCACAGCACCAGATGCACGATGTTGTCGGTGAGGTCGTGCTCACCGCCGCTGATGAAGATCTTGCTGCCGCTGATGCGCAGGCTGCCGTCGGCCTGCGGCTCGGCACGCGTGCGCAGCTGGCCCAGGTCGCTGCCGGCCTGTGGCTCGGTGAGCGCCATGGCGGCCAGCCATTCGCCGCTGGCGATCTTGGCCAGGTAGCGCGCCTTGAGCGCGTCGCTGCCGTGGTGCTTGAGCGTTTCGTAGGCCCCGTGCAGCAGGTCGGGGTACATGTTCCAGCCGTGGTTGCAGGCGTCGAGCATCTCGCGCATGGCGGCGTCGAGCAGCAACGGCAGGCCTTGCCCGCCCCAGGCGGGGTCGCAGGGCAGGGCGGGCCAGCCGCCTTGCACGAAGGCCTGGTAGGCGGCGCGAAAACCCGGCGGCGTCTTCACCGAGCCGTCGGCCTCGCGCACGCAGCCGGCCAGGTCGCCCGGGCCGTTGAGCGGTTGCAGCACCTCGCTCGCGAAGCGCGCGGCTTCCTGCAGCACGGCGTCGGCGGTGTCGATGTCGAGTTCGGCGAAGGCCGGGCACTCGGCCCACAGCGCGGGCGCGCCCAGCACCTCGTCGATCACGCGCCGCATCGATGCGAGCGGCGCTTCGTATCCCCAGCTCATCCTTTTTTCGCCCCCAGGTAGGTCTCGATCACGCGCGGGTCGGTCGCCAGTTGCGCGGCCGGGCCCGAGAGCACCATGTCGCCGGTTTCGAGCACGTGGCCTTCGTCGGCCACGTTGAGCGCGGCGCGCGCGTTCTGCTCCACCAGCAGGATGCTCACGCCGCGTTCGCGCAGCGTCTCGACGATGCGGAAGATGTCGCGCACGATCAGCGGCGCCAGACCCAGGCTGGGCTCGTCGAGCATGAGCAGCCTGGGCTGGCCCATGAGCGCGCGGCCGATGGCGAGCATCTGGCGCTCACCGCCCGAGAGCGTGCCGGCGGCCTGCGCGCGGCGCTCCTTCAGGCGCGGGAACAGCTCGAAGACCTGCTCGAGCCCTTCGCGCCAGCGCGGCGCGCGCTGCTTCATGGGGCGCCAGCCGCCCAGCACCAGGTTGTCTTCCACGCTCATGGTGCCGAACAGCTCGCGCTTCTCGGGCACCAGCGCCAGCCCGGCCATCACGCGCTCTTCGAGCGTGAGGCGCGAGACGTCTTCGCCGTTGAAGCGCAGGCCGCCGCGCTGCGGCAGCAGGCCCATGAGCGCGTTGAGCAGCGTGGACTTGCCCGCGCCGTTGGGCCCGATCACGGTCACCACCTGGCCCGCGCGCACGCTCAGCGTGATGCCGCGCAGCACCTCGGCCTTGCCATAGCCGGCGTGCAGGTCGTTCACTTCCAGCAGAAGTTCGCTCATGTCAATGCTCCGTGCCGAGGTAGGCCGCGCGCACCTTTTCGCTCGCCTGGATTTCTTCGGGCGTGCCTTCGAGCAGCGGGGTGCCGAACTCCATCACCAGGATGCGGTCGGTCAGGTTCATCACGAAGTCCATGTCGTGTTCCACGAGCAGCAGGCTCAGGCCCTCGCCCTTGAGCTGGCGCAGCACCTCGGCCAGCGCCTGTTTCTCGCGGTGGCGCAGGCCGGCCGCGGGTTCGTCGAGCAGCAGCAGGGCCGGGTCGCTGGCCAGCGCGCGCGCGATCTCGACCAGGCGCTGCGGGCCCAGGGCCAGGTTGCCCGCCAGCTCGTGCATCTGCTCGCCCAGACCCACGCGCTGCAGCTGGCGCGCGGCCTCGGCGAAGGCGCGGGCCTCTTCGGCGCGGTCCAGGCGCAGCATGGCCGCGGCGGTGCCGCTGCGCGTGCGCAGGTAGGTGCCCAGGGCCACGTTCTCGAGCACCGTCATGTCGGGCACCAGCTTCACGTGCTGGAAGGTGCGCGAGAGGCCGCGGCGCGCGATCTCGCGCGAAGGCAGGCCGTCGACCCGTTCGCCGCGCAGCCAGACCTCGCCACCCGACAGCGGCAGCACGCCCGAGATCAGGTTGAAGGTGGTGGACTTGCCGGCGCCGTTGGGGCCGATGAGGCCGAAGATCTGGCCGGCCTGGATGTTGAAGGCCACGCCATTGACGGCCACCAGGCCGCCGAAGGTGCGGCGCACCGACTTCACCTCGAGCAGCGTGCTGCCCGCGGCGGGCTTGTCGCGCGCCGGCAGCGTGGCCGTGGTGTCCACGGCGCGCGCGCGGCGGCGCGGCAGCAGGCGCTCGATCGAGGGCCACAGGCCCTCGGGCGCGAACTTGAGCACCAGCACCAGCACCACGCCGAAGACGATGATCTCGTAGCTGCCCGAGGTGCCCAGCAGCGCGGGCAGCCAGGTCTGCAGCTGGTCTTCGGCGAGCTTGACCAGCGCCGCGCCGGTGAACGCGCCCCACACGTGGCCCGCGCCGCCGAGCACCGCCATGAACAGGTACTCGATGCCGAACTTGATGCCGAAGGGCGAGGGGTTCACGCTGCGCTGCATGTGCGCGAACAGCCAGCCCGAGACGGCCGCGAGCAGCGCGGCGATCACGAACATCAGCATCTTGTGGCGGAAGGCCGAAGCGCCCATGGCCTCGGGCATGGTGGAGCCGCCGCCGCGGTTGGCGTTGAGCGCGCGCATGATGCGGCCGGGCCGCGAGTCGAGCAGGCGCGTGACGGCGATCGCCGCCGCGATGGCCACGGCCCAGATCAGCAGGTAGATGCGCCGCTCTTCCTGCAGGCTGATGCCGAACAATTCGATGGCGGGCACGCCGAGCAGCCCGTCGTATTTGCCCAGGGCTTCGAGGTTGCCCATGGTGTAGAAGAGCGAGAGGCTCCAGGCGATGGTGGCCAGCGGCAGGTAGTGGCCCGACATGCGCAGCGTGACCCAGCCCAGCACCACGGCCACGGCCAGCGTGATGGCCAGCCCCGCGAGCAGGCCGATCCAGGGCGACAGGCCCACCTTCACCGCCAGGTAGGCGCTGGCGTAGGCGCCCAGGCCCGCGAACGCGGCCTGGCCGAACGAGGTGAGGCCACCGATGCCGGTGAGCAGCACCAGGCCCAGCGCCACCAGGCCGAACAGGCCCACGTAGTTGAGCTTGGTGATCCAGTAGTCGGGCACCGGCAGGAAGGGCACGGCGGCCATGACCACCACGAAGGCCAGCAGGCCGTAGCGACGCAGGTCCATGTCAATGCTCCTCGTCATGCGGGTCGACGAACGAGCGCCACAGCAGCACCGGCAGGATGGCGGTGAACACGATGACTTCCTTGAAGGCACTGGCCCAGAACGAGCCGAAGGCCTCGATCAGCCCGACGCCGAGCGCGCCCACGAGCGCGAGCGGGAAGCTGGTGAGGCCGGCGAACACGGCGGCCACGAAGCCCTTGAGGCCGATCAGGAAGCCGCTGTCGAAAAAGATGGTGGTGGTCGGGCCGATGAGCAGGCCCGAGAGCGCACCGATGAAGGCCGCGAGCGTGAAGCTCAGCGAGCCGGCGGCGTCGGTGGAGATGCCCATGAGCCGCGCGCCGGTCTGGTTGACCGAGGTGGCGCGCAGCGCCTTGCCGGTGAGCGTGCGGTCGAACAGCACGAACAGCGCAGCGATGAGCGCCACCGAGGCGATGAGGATGATGAGCGCCTGGCCGCTGAGCGCGATCGGGCCGAGGCTGAAGCGCTCGTCCCAGAAGCTCGGGTTGCGGAAGCCCTCGGCGCCGAAGAAGGCCAGGCCCAGGCCGGTCAGCGCGAAGTGCACGCCCACCGAGACGATCAGCAGCACCAGCACGCTTGCGCTCGCGAGCGAGCGGTAGGCCAGCCGGTACACCAGCGGGCCCATGGGCGTGACCAGGGCCAGCGTGAGCGCGGCCTGCACCAACATGGGCGGCTGCTTGGGCGCCAGCCACACGGTGAGGCCGCAGGCCACCAGCGGCAGGGCCGCGGTGCGCACGGCCAGCTTCGCCCAGCGCGCGAGCGGCCAGCTTTCGCGCCAGGCGCGCACGGTGTCGAGCACCAGCGCCAGCGCCACCATGAGCAGCAGCAGCCACACGGTGCCGGGCACGGCGCCGCTCTGGAACAGCGCCATGGTGAGGGCCGCGAAGGCGACGTACTCGCCCTGCGGGATGAAAACGATGCGGGTGACCGCGAACACCAGGACGAGGGCGATCGCCACCAGCGCGTAGATCGCGCCGTTGATGACGCCATCGACCCCGAGGATCGCGGCAATGTTCAGGTCCATGGGTCGCGGTCTCCCGTCAATCCTTCAAATGCCGATCAGTGCTCGAGCTTCCAGTCGCCGTTGACGACCTTCATCACCACGCCCGAACCGGTCTTGAAACCCCAGTGGTCGGTGGCGGTGAAGTCCAGGATGCCGTGCGTGACGGGCATGGCGGCCTCGGCTTCGATCGCGTCCTTGAGGGCCGCGCGGAACTCGGGCGTGCCGGGCTTGGCCTTCTTGAGCGCCACCGGCACGACCTTGTCGAGCAGCAGGTAGGCGTCGTAGGAGTGCGCGGCGAACTGGTTGCGCATGCCGGCGCCGTGGATCTTTTCGTACTCGGCGTTGAACTTCACGCCCACGGCCTTGCTGGGGTGGTTGTCGGGCAGCTGCTCGGCCACCACCACGGGGCCCGAGGTCACGAAGGTGCCCTCGACGGCCTTGCCGCCCACGCGCATCAGGTCGCGCGTGGCCGCGGCGTGCGTCTGGTAGTACTTGCCCTTGTAGCCGCGCTCGACCAGGCCCAGCTGGGGCATGGCCGCGCCGCTGCCCGAGGCGACGATCACCATGGCGTCGGGGTTGAGCGAGGCGAGCTTGAGGGCCTGCGCGGTCACGCTGGTATCCGAACGCGCGAAGCGCTCGACGCCCAGCATCTTGATGCCGGCCTTCTCGAGCAGCGGATTCAGGGCCTGCAGCCACTGCTCGCCGTAGGCGTCGGTGTAGCCCAGGAAGCCCACGCTCTTGACGCCCTGCTTCTTCATGTGCTCGACCATGGCCTCGGCCATGACGTTGTTGCTCTGCGGCATGCGGAAGCTCCAGGCGTCCTTGCCCGGGGGCAGGCCGATGGGCGAGAGCGCGAGCTGCACGGTGTTCGATTCGATCGCCACCTCGGCCATGGGGATGGCCACCGGCGTGGCGACCGCGCCCACGATCACGTCGACCTTGTCCTGGTTGACGAAGCGGCGCGCGTTCTGCACGCCCTTGGTGGGGTCGGTGGCGTCGTCGAGCACGATCACGTTGACCTTCTCGCCGCCGATGGTGGACGGCCACATCTTCACGCCGTTGGCCACCGGAATGCCCAGGCCCGAGGCCGGGCCGGTGAGCGACGCGCTCACGCCGATGGTGATGTCGGCCCAGGCGGCGCCGGTGAGCGTGGCCGCGACAGCGACGGCCAGGGTGTGCTTCAGCAGTTTCTTCATGCGTTGTCTCCGGTGGTGTTGCGTGTGCTCGTGGCCCGCACACGCGAGGGCGTGAAATCGGCTCAGGCGGCCGCGGGATTCTCGACCAGCAGGGCAATGCCCTGGCCACCGCCCACGCAGGCCGAGGCGATGCCCCAGCGCGCGCCGATGTCGCGCAACTGGCGCGCGACGGTGATGGTGAGGCGAACGCCGGTGGCCGCCAAGGGGTGGCCGAGCGCGATCGCGCCGCCGTGCACGTTGAGCCTGTCTTGATCGAGCTGCAGCTCGCGCGCCACGGCCAGCGCCTGCGCGCCCTGCGCCTCGTTGATCTCGAAACGCGCGATGTCGCCCAGCGCCAGGCCCGCGCGCTCGAGCAGCAGGCGGATGGCCGGCGCCGGACCGATTCCCATGATCTCGGGCGGCACGCCCACCACGGCGGCGGCGGCCAGGCGCGCCAGCGGGGCCTTGCCCGCGGCCTTCACGCCCGCGCCGTTGGTCACGACCGCGGCCGCGGCCGCGTCGGTGAGGGCCGAGCTGTTGCCGCCGGTCTGCACGCCGTCCTTGAACACGGTGCGCAGCTTGGCCAGCACCTCGGGCGGGGTGGGGCGCGGGTGGGTGTCGCGGTCGGCCACGGCGGCCTTGCCGCTCAGGCGCAGGCGGCGCGGCTGGTAGCCCTCGCGCTGGAATTCCTCGTTCGCCACGGGCACGGTCTCGCCGTCGAACCAGCCCGCGGCCTGCGCCGCCACGGCGCGCTCGAAGCTGCGCGCGGCGAAGGCGTCCACGTCTTCGCGCGTGAGGCCGTAGCGCTGCGCCAGGTTCTCGGCGGTGCGGATCATGCTGATGTCGGCGGCCGGATCGGTGAGCGCCTCCCACATGTAGTCCTTGAAGCCGATGGGCGCGCCCAGGCGGAAGCCGCCGCGGTGGTCGAAGGCCGCGATGGGGTTGCGCGTCATGGACTCGGTGCCGACCACCAGCACGTGGCTGGCCACGCCCGCGCCGATCTGCTCGCCGGCCTGGCGGAACAGTTCGAAGCCGGTGCCGCAAATGCGCTGCGCCATGAGCGCGGGCACCTCGACCGGCACGCCCGCGTACAGGCCGATGTGGCGCGGCACGTAGAACTGATCGAAGCCGCCCGGGGCCATGTTGCCCGCGATCACCGAGTCGATGCGCTCGGCGGGCACGCCGGTGCGCGCGAGGATCTCGCGCGCCACCTTGATGCCGAGGTCGATCGGGTTGGCATCGGCGAACGCACCCATGTAATCGACCATGGGGGTGCGAACCCCGTCAAGGATGAAAACGTCGTCGAAGGTCTGGCTCTGGCCGCGGCTCATGGGAGGGCTTTCTCGGGGGTGGCGGGGCGCACCACGCGCGCCGTGTCGTTGTCGTCGTAAAGGGCTTCGACCAGGGCCGCGCGGCGCTGCAGCACGGCACGCTGGTTGAGGTAGCCCTTGTCGGTGATTTCGCCGGCGTCCACGCTCGGGGCTTCGTCGAGCACCAGCGCGCGCGTGGGCGATTGCGAGGAGCCGCCGCCTTCGGCGCGCAGCGCGGCCAGGCCGCGCGCGATGTGCGCGTGCAGCTCGTCGCGTGGCAGCCGGGCCGCGGCCGGGGTGGGGAACACGAGCACGCCGATCTGGTCGCGGTCGTGGCCGGTGATGACCACGTCCTGTGCGTGCGGCGCGAGCGCCGACACCACGCGCAGGCGCAGCGTGCCCACCGACACCCAGGTGCCGGTGGTGAGCTTGAAGTCTTCGGCCACGCGGCCGTTGAACACCACGCCGCGCTCGGGCGCCTTCGGGTCGGCCAGGTAGCCGGCGTCGCCGATGCGGTAGTAGCCCTCTTCGTCGAAGGCCTGGGCGCTGAGCTCGGGCGCGTGGCGGTAGCCGGGGAAGATGTTCACGCCGCGGATGCGCAGCTCGTGTTTCTCGCCATTGGGCACGAACTTGAGTTCGACGCCGGGCAGCACCCCGCCGATCACACCCGCGCGCTCCATGCGCCAGTGCGCGCTCGTGACCGCGGGCGCGGTCTCGGTGGAGCCCCAGGAGGTGGTGAGCCAGACCTCGCGGCCGAGCACGCGCCTGGCGAGCCGCTGCAGCCGTTCCCAGCTGGCCTGCGGCAGCGCGGCACCGGCGTAGAACACCGTGCGCAGCCGGCCCAGCACGCGGCGCGCCAGGTCCTCGTCGGCCTCGAGCAGGGGCATGGCCATGTCGAAGCCACGCGGCACGTTGAACCAGATGGTGGGCTGCACCTCGGCGAGGTTGGCCACCGTCTTCTCGATCAGGCCCGGCGCGGGCCGGCCTTCGTCGATCACCAGCGTGCCGCCGTGGCACATCACCATGTGCAGGTTGTGGTTGCCGCCGAAGGTGTGGCTCCAGGGCAGCCAGTCGACCAGCACCGGCTTTTCATGGCGCAGGAAACGCCAGGCCTGCGCGATCATCTGCTGGTTCGCGCACAGCATGCGGTGTGTGTTGATTACCACCTTGGGCGTGCCGGTGGAGCCCGAGGTGAGCAGGTACTTGGCCGTGGTGTCGGGCGTGATGGCCTCGAAGGCCGTGCGCACCGCGGGCGTCTCGTCGCCAGCCAGCAGTTGTTCAAACGCCAGGGCCCCGGGGATGCGGTCCTGCACGGTGTCGGCGCCCTGGCTGAACACCACGGGCACCTGCAGGCCGCTGCTGGCGATCGCGGGGCCGTACACCGCGGCGTCGGACGCATAGACCAGCGCGGGCTGCAACGTGTGCAGGATGCCGTGCACCTTGCTGTACTCGCGCGTGAGGCGGCAGTAGGCGCTCGACACGGTGCAGCTCGCGCGGCCGATGTGCTGCGCGGCGAGCACCAGCAGCAGGTGGTCGATGCCGTTGTCGGACAGCACCACCACCGGCGCGTCGGGCGCGAGGTCCAGGCCCAGCAGGGCCTGCGCGACGCGGCCCACCTGCGCGCGCAAGGCGCCCCAGCTCAGGCGGCGCCAGCCGCCCTCGGGCGTGCGCTCGGCCAGCGCGGGCGCGTCGGGCGTGTGGCGGGCCCAGTGCTCGAGCCATTCGCCCACGCAACGCGCGTAATCGCCCAGGGGCTCGGGCGAGCGCAGCACAAAGCTGCCGTCGGCCCGGTGTTCCACCGTGGCCGCGGGCGGTGCGATCCAGGCGGGATCGGCCATCCAGTCGAGGGTGCTCATGGTCTCCATACAGTTATGTATGTTTGATAACCAATGCTATCGAGGGTTTTCACCAGGGGGGTACAGGGTTTTTCCCTAGCTCCGTACATTTCTGTACGGAGCCCTTTGAAGACGCCATCGATAGAATCCGCGCCGTGAGTTCGACCAGCGACAGCCCCAAGGCCACCGCCCCGGCGCGCAAGACCCGCGCGGGTGGCGAGGCCGCACGCGTGTCGCTCACGCCCGAGACCTGGATCGAGGCCGCGACCGGGGTGCTGGTGGACCAGGGCATCGACCACGTGCGCGTGGACCTGCTCGCGCAGCACCTGGGCGTCACGCGCGGCAGCTTCTACTGGCACTTCAAGGACCGCGAGGACCTGCTGCGCCGGGTGCTGCAGGCCTGGCGCGAGACCGCCACCGAAAACCTCACGGCGCGGCTCGAGTCCGCGCACGAAGACCCGATGGCGCAGCTGCGCGACGTGCTCTCGCTGCCATTTCGCGGCCGCTCCGCGGCGCGCGCGGCGCGCATCGAGCTCGCGATCCGCGCCTGGGCCCGGCGCGACCAGATGGCGCGTTTCGCGGTCGACGAGGCCGATGCGAGCCGCATCGGCTACATCGCGCAGGTGTTCTCGGCCCTGGGTTTTCCGGTGATGGAAGCGCGCTCGCGCGCCTTCATGCTCTACGGCTACATCGTGTCGGAATCGCTCATGCCCACGCTGAGCAGCAAGGCCCAGCAGGACGAGCGGCGCCGCTTCGCGGAGCGGCTGTTCACGCAGCGCGTGACGGTGCCGTAACTGGCCGGTTTATCGGTTCGAACGCTGGAGGTCGCGCTGGACGCGTTCGCGCGTTGAACGCTCTTCGTCGGCATCGAGAAAGCGCGTGAAACGCAGGCGCTTCACCACCACGTCGAGGTCAAGAAGACCCGCTTCGATACCGGCCCGGATCCATCGCAGATCGTTGGGCTCACCACGTGCGTACTTCGAGATCGCAGCGTCCGCGAAGTCGAGGAAGCAAACCTTGACGCCGTCCCGCTCCAGCAGGTGCATGCGACCTTCCCAACCCTCGGGCAGGGTGCACAACTGCGGTGTGACGGGATCGATGAAAACACCTGTTTCGGCGAAGAAGGCGCTGCCCTCTCCCAGCGCCGACACCACGTCGAGCATGCGCTCGGGATCGGCTCGCGTGTAGGCGTCGAAATCGTTAGACAGGGTCATGGCGCTTGGCAGCGGTCCCCGGGTTTCGTGCACCAGGGCGCTGAGGCTACCCACGACCACGAATTCGGTGTGTCCGGTGATGTCGCGTGCCCTGCGCAAGGCCTCGAACAACAGGTCGAGTTTTCGCGACATGGTTGGGATTACCGGGGCGCCAGGACAAAAGGCGTGTTCTGCCGAAGCGCACGGCCCCAGCCATCGGCGTCACCCACGATCGCACTGGCCAACTGCTTCACGGGCAACCCCAGCAGTTGCTCCCATTTCCCGATGTAATCCTCGCTGACCAGCCGTTCGTCTTTCCACTTCTTGAGCATGGCGCGGGCCTGGGCAATCAAGGCGTCCTGGCGCGAACGCGGCGCGCTCAGCAACTCGACGGCGAGCTGGGCATGGCGCTGCAGGCGTTGGGATTCGAGTTCGGCCTGTTTCGCGCGGGCCAGCTGCCGCTTCATCTGATCAACCGCGCGATGGGCTTCGTCGAGCGACTTCGAATTCGAATCCCAGACCTCAGGTGCGGCCATCAAGGCCTTGATGCGGCCGTGGGACGTGATGGCCAGCGCTGGCTCGGACCGCAAACGGTCCAGCATTTCGCCAAAGGCCTGTTTTGCCTGCGTAGCCGGCACCTGCGGCAAATTGTCTAATTTGTTCATAATGGACAAATTAGACAATTCATTGGGCGTGAAATCAAGCGCTGCGCTTGAACAGCGCGAGCAGCCCGCCCGCCACCACGAACAGCGTGCCGAACACGCGGTTGAGGGCGCGCACATGGGCGCTCGACTTGAGCGAACTCAGCAGCCGCGCCGCGAGCGCGGTGTAGCCCGCCATCACCACCAGGTCGGTGAAGCCCAGCGTGAGCGCGATCACCAGGTACTGGGGCGCAAGCGGCTGGGCCAGGTTGAGGAACTGCGGCACCACGGCGAGCAGGAACACCGTGCCCTTGGGGTTGAGCGCGTTGATGATCCAGCCGCGCACGATGAGCTCGCGCGCGCGCCGCGGCGTGGCGTCGGTGCCGGCCTCGGCGATGGGCCGCGCGGGCGCGCGCCATTGCTGGATGCCCAGCCACACCAGGTAGGCCACGCCGGCCCATTTGATGACCGTGAAGGCCGTGGCCGAGGCGGCCACCAGCGCGCCCAGGCCCACGCCCACCACCAGGATCTGCGTCCAGATGCCCAGCACCAGCCCCAGCGTGGTGAGGTAGCCGCGGCGGAAACCGTGCGACAGGCCCGAGCTCATGGCGGCCACGGCGCCCGCGCCCGGCGAGATGCTGATGGCCCAGGAAGCGGCGAAAAAGGCGAGCCAGGTGGTGAATTCCATGGTGGGCGGAGCGAGCAGCAGAGGGGCAGCGATGCTACCGGATCCTCAGCTTGAACTGCAGCAGCAGCGCACCGTCCACGTTCTTCATCGAGGGGATCACGCCCAGGTTGATGCCGAAGCGCCGGCCTTCGATGGTGGCCATGGGCAGGGCTGCGAAGAAAGTGCCGCCGCGCTCGATCGCGGGGTAGCCATTGAGCACACCGATGGCCGCACCGAGCTTGACGGGCCCGATCTGCCAGGGCTGCCAGTTCACGGCCGCGTACTGCGAGTGCTTGCCCAGGCTGTTGTCGTACACGCCCGCCATCAGCGCCACGTCGGGCGAGCGGCGCCATTCGAGGCCGAAGCCCAGGTTGCGCTCGTTGTAGTGCGCGTGGCGGTTGAAGTGGCGCGAGAAGCCACCGACGTTGACCCACACCGAGGACGTGTCGGCCACCGGCGTGGCCGGGCCATCATCGGCGCGCGCGGCAAAGGCCGCGAGCGGCAGCGCCAGGGCGATCAGCCAGACCCGGGCTGCGGGCAGGCAAAGGCGGGAAAGAACTGGGCGCGCAAGCATCGGTCACCTCGATCACGGAACCCCCGGTGGGGGCATGCCTGTGATCTCGGCGCCGCAGCGGCGCGCTGAATGCCACCGGTCGGGCTAACACCCGACCGTGACAAGCGCGTGACGGGATGCTCAGTTGCGCTTGCGCGGCGCAGCGGGACCGCGACCTTCGAGGTGGCGGAAATTGATGCGGCCCTTGGTCAGGTCGTAGGGCGAAAGTTCCAGCGAAACGCGGTCACCCGCGAGGATGCGGATGTGGTTCTTCTTCATCTTGCCGGCGGAATAGGCAATGAGCTGGTGCCCGTTGTCCAGGGTCACGCGAAAACGCGTGTCGGGCAACACCTCGTTGACGATACCCATCATGTCGATCAGTTCTTCCTTGGCCATGCGGATCCTTTTCAGTGGCTACGACGCCACCACGCAAGCCGCCCGGAGCTGCAGCGCAGGCCCGGGTGCGTGGAAGCGAGGAAATGGCCATCGGGGCGATGGCCGGCGAACGGCCCGGGCGCGGAGCCCGGGCAGGCGCGCGGCGGCGCGCAAAACCCCCGGATTTTACCGGGTCGCGCTTCAGCGCTTCTCGGGCAGCTCGATCTTGACCTCGAGCACGTCAAGGTTGTCCTGGCGTTCGAGCTGCACCTTGATGTCGTTGGGGTCGATGCGGATGTACTTGCCGATCACCGCCACGAGCTCGCGCTGCAGCGCGGGCAGGTAGTCGGGTTCCGCGGCGCTGCGGCCGGCCCGCTCGTGCGCCAGGATGATCTGCAGCCGCTCCTTGGCGACGCTGGCGGTCTTTTTCTTCTCGCCGAGCAGAAAGGACAGCAGGGACATGTCACTTCCCTCCGAACAGGCGCTTGAAGAAGCCGGCCTTCTCGGCCTCGATGAAGCGCAGGGGCTTTTCGGCGCCCAGGAAACGGTCGATCACGTCGCCATAGGCCTCGGCCACGTCGCTGCCTTTGAGGTGGATCGCCGGCGTGCCCTGGTTGGACGCCGTGAGCACGCTCTCGCTCTCGGGGATCACGCCGATCAGCGGGATGCGCAGGATGTCCTGGATGTCCTGCAGCGAGAGCATCTGGCCGTCGGCCACGCGCGAGGGGTTGTAGCGCGTGATCAGCAGGTGCTCCTTGATCGGGTCCTTGCCGTCGATGGCGCGCTGGGTCTTGCTCGAAAGCATGCCCAGGATGCGGTCGGAGTCGCGCACGCTGGACACCTCGGGGTTGGTCACCACCAGGGCCTCGTCGGCGTAGTGCATGGCCAGGAGCGCCCCGGTTTCGATGCCCGCGGGCGAGTCGCAGACGATGAAGTCGAAACCCATCTCGGCGAGCTCGTCGAGCACACGCTTGACGCCCTCCTGCGAGAGCGCATCCTTGTCGCGCGTCTGGCTGGCCGCGAGCACATACAGCGTGTCGACCTGCTTGTCCTTGATCAGGGCCTGGCCGAGCTTGGCCTCGCCGTGGATCACATTGATCAGGTCGTAGACCACGCGGCGCTCGCAGCCCATGATCAGATCGAGGTTGCGCAGGCCGACGTCGAAGTCGATGACGGCGGTCTTGTGGCCGCGCAGCGCGAGGCCGGTGGCGAAGCTGGCGCTGGTGGTGGTCTTGCCCACCCCGCCCTTGCCGGAGGTGACGACGACGATACGGGTCATGGTGCGGTTCCTTGGATTCGGATGGTTCAGGCAGGCAGCGGATCGATCACGAGCTTCTCGCCGTCGGGCGTGCGTTGCAGGCGCACCTGGGCCGGCTTGCCGTGCAGCTCACCGGGCAGGGGCACTTCGCTCGTGCGGTAGATGCCGGCGATGGACACCAGCTCGGGTGCCATGGCCAGCGAAAAAATGCGCGCATCGGCAAAGCCGCGCGCACCCGCGATGGCCTTGCCGCGCAGCGGCGCGTACACATGGATGTGGCCGTCGGCGATGACCTCGGCGCCCGGGTTCACGGGTGCCATCACCACCAGGTCGCGGCCGCGCGCATACACCTGCTGGCCCGAGCGCAGCGGTTTGTCCACCACCAGCGCGGCCGGGTTCACGGGCGGCGGGGGCGGCGCCACCGCGGCCTCGCGCGCCGGCTGGCGAGGCGCTTCGCGCGGCAGGTTGATGCCATCGGCCAGCGGGAGGCCAGCGCTGCGGGCCGCGGCGCGCTGGGCGTCGTCGAGCGCGTGCACGGCGACCGCGCGCAGGCGGTGCTCCTGCAGCAGGGCCACCACGGCAGCGAGGTCGGGCGCGCCCGCATCGGCCACGCCCTGCAGATCGATCAGCAGCGGATCGTGGTCGAAGAACTCGGGCTGGTCGCCGTAGCGTTCGCCGAACTCGCGGCGCAGCAGATCCAGGTCGCTCGACTTGAGCAGCAGGGCCAGCAGCGGGAGGTGGGCGCTCTTGAGGTCGAAACTGGCGGGCGCTTGGCCGCCCAGGGACACGGGCATGGACGGAGGTCGGGCACGGCGGAAAGGCGCGCAGTGTAGCAGCGGGCACCGGGGCGTCCGGTGAGCGTTCGTGACCGGATGTTGGACAAACCTGTGGAAAGTTCTGGCACAAGCCCGCTGTTGTCCACAGGCGGGGCGCGGGCGGCGGGTTTGTCCCCATCGGCGAACACCGGGAACCGGCCCCTCCCCACAGGCTTGTCCGGTTCACAAACGCCTTGCGCCACAAGGGAAAAGGGCGCTTGTCCACAGAAGACAGCGCCCTTCTACTAGCTACGACTATCTTTTAAAAAGAAACCATAGATAAGACAGCCGAACTCCCTCAGCCGCGACCAGGACCCTGGTGCGGGCCGCCGTGACGGTGGTCGTGGCCGCGGAGGTGACCGCGCTCGCCGCGCGGCCCGGACATCGGCTGTTGCGCGTCGAAGGCCTTTTGTTGCGCGGGATTGAGTTGCGCGTAGAAGCTGCGGATCGCGTCGTGGCGCTGGGCCATCGCGCGGTCGCGCTCGGCCTTCATCGCGTCCATGCGGTCCAGGCGCTCGGGCGTGCTCAGCTTGTGCCAGGCCTCGCGGTCCATCGGCGGCTGGGCCGGGCCTTGCGGGGGCTGCATGCGCGCCACGAAGGCGTTCCACGCAGGCTCCTGCTGCGGCGTGAGCTGCAGGCTGGCTTTCAGACGGGCCTGGTGCTCGGCCATGCGCTGTTGCAGGCGTTGCTGGTGCTCGGCATGGCGCTGCGCGTCGGCGCGCGGTGCGCCCGGGCGCTCGGCCTTCACCGCGGCGGGCGGCTGGCCGGCGGCCGGGGGGCTGGGCATGTTTTGCGCCAGTGCGGTCAGGGACAGGCCGACGATGGTCGTGGCCAGGACGGTGGCGGCGGTGCGGCGGACAAACAAGGTCTTCATGGTCACTCCTGCAAAGGGCCACCGGGGTGGTGGCGTGGGAATGACTGTGCGCCGCAACCGTGCATCAACCGTGCAACAAGCGCGGCGTTTCTGTGTTCTTTCGGTAAAGACCGGTGTCGCCCGCGCCGCCGAGGTCGTCGAGGATGGGGCAGTCGGGCCGCTGGTTGCCCGGGCAGCGCTGCACCAGGTCCTGCAGCGTGCGGCGCATGGCCTCGAGGGCGGCAATGCGTTCGCCCAGTTCGTCGATGTGGCGCTGCGCGATGCGCTTGACGTTCTCGCTGCTGCGCCGGCGGTTGTGCCAGAGGTTCACGAGGTCGCGGATCTCGTCGAGCGTGAAGCCCATGTCGCGCGCGCGCCGGATGAAGCGCAGCGTGTGCACGTCGGCCTCGGCGTACTGGCGGTAGTTGCCCTCGGTGCGGTGCACCGCACCGAGCAGGCCGAGGTTTTCGTAGTGGCGCAGCATCTTGGGCGAGATGCCGCTGAGCTGCGCGGCCTGGCCGATGCTCACCGGCCAGGGCACCGGGGACAGGTCGGTGTTCATCCGGCGCTCACCGCATAGCCTTCCTCGCGGATGGTCTCGGCGATCTTCTCGCGCGGCTGGGCGCTGGTCACGTCGACGCGGTTGTGCGACCGGTCGATGCGCACCTCGGCCTGCGGGTCGAGCTGTTTGATGGCGGTGGTCACGGCGCGTTCGCAGTGGCCGCAGGTCATGCCCTGCACGGTGAAGGTCTGGTTCATGGAAAAGCTCCGGGGGTTGAAGGAACGGCTTCATTCTCAAGCTTGACACCATGTCAAGGTCAAGCGCAGGGTGTTCCGATCGGTGGTTCTTGACCTTGCCATCGTGGCAAGGTGCACCATGCCGGGCATGAACACCACCACCACCCTGTCCACGGCCACAGCCGATGCCGAGGTTTGCGAGATCGACCTCGGCATCGGCGGCATGACCTGCGCCTCGTGCGTGGGCCGCGTGGAGCGCGCCCTGCGCAAGCAGCCCGGCGTGATCGATGCGAGTGTGAACCTGGCCACCGAGACCGCGCGCGTGACCGCTGCCGCGGGCGACCCGGCGCTGGCCGCGCGACTCAGGCGCGCGGTGCGCGACGCCGGTTACGAGCCGCGCGCGGTCGAGACCGACGACGACCCCGACCGCGACCGGGTGCTCGGCGTGCCGCGCAACGCCTGGCCCGTGCTGATCGCCGCGCTGCTGTCGGCGCCGCTCGTGGGGCCCATGGTGGGCGACCTGTTGGGCAAGCACTGGATGCTGCCCGCGCTCTGGCAGTTCCTGCTCGCCACGCCGGTGCAGTTCGTGCTGGGCGCGCGTTTCTATCGCGCCGGCTGGCACGCGCTCAAGGCCGGCAGCGGCAACATGGAGCTGCTGGTGGCCATCGGCACCACGGCCGGCTGGGCCTTGTCGACCTGGCTCTGGTGGCGCGCCGACGCGGGCGAGATGGTGCACCTCTACTACGAGGGCTCGGCCGTGGTGATCACGCTGGTGCTGCTCGGCAAATGGCTCGAAGCGCGCGCCAAGCGCCAGACCACCGAGGCCATCCGCGCGCTGCAGGCGCTGCGGCCCGAGCGCGCGCGGCTGCTGCCCGACGGCGTGCGCCGCACCGAGATGGTCGAGGTGCCGGTGGAAGAGCTGCTGCCGGGCGACCGCATCCAGGTGCTGCCGGGCGAGCGCTTCGCGGCCGATGGCGAGGTGGTGGACGGCCACACCCAGGCCGACGAATCCATGCTCACCGGCGAGGCCATGCCCGTGCCCAAGGCGCCGGGCAGCGGCGTCACGGGCGGCTCGCTCAATGGCGAAGGCCTGGTGGTGGTCGAGGTGCGCGCGAGTGGTGCGCAATCGGTGCTCGCGCACATCATTGCGCTGGTGCAGGACGCGCAGGCCGGCAAGGCGCCGGTGCAGCGACTGGTCGATCGCGTGGCCGCGGTGTTCGTGCCGGTGGTGCTGGCGATCGGCGTCGTCACGCTGCTGGCCTGGCTCGCGCTGGGCGCACCGCTCGAAGACGCGCTGCAGCACGCGGTGGCGGTGCTGGTGATCGCCTGCCCCTGCGCGCTGGGCCTGGCCACGCCCGCGGCCATCATGGCCGGCACCGGCGTGGCCGCGCGGCACGGCATCCTGATCCGCGACGCCGAGGCGCTGGAGATCGCGCACCGCGTGCAGGCGGTGGCCTTCGACAAGACCGGCACGCTCACCGAAGGCCGGCCGCGTCTGCTGTTCCTCGCGGGCGACCCAGGCAGCGACGAAGCCGCTCTGCTCGTGCAGGCCGCCGCACTGCAGGCCGGCAGCGAACACCCCCTGGCCCGCGCGGTGTTGCAGGCGGCGCGCGAGCGCGGCCTGGCCTGGCCCGAGGCGCGCGAGCTGCAGGCCGTGACGGGCCGTGGCGTGCAGGGCACGGTGGATGGCGCGCTGCTGCTGCTGGGCAGCCTGCGCTGGATGGAGGCGCTGGGGGTGGGCATGGCCCCGCTGCAGCCCATGGTGCAGCGCGCGCTCGCGCAGGGCGCGTCGGTTTCGGTGCTGGCGCGCCGCGACGCCCCCGAGCGCTTCACGGCGCTCGCGGTGCTGGCCTTCGGCGACGAGCCCAAGCCCGGTGCGCGCGAGGCCCTGGCGCGCCTGCGCGAGCGCGGCCTGCAGCTGGCGCTGGTGTCGGGCGACAACCGCGCCGCCGCCGAGGCCATGGCCGAGCGCCTGGGCCTGCGGCCCGAAGAGGTGATGGCCGAGGTGCTGCCGGCCGACAAGGCCGCGGCGATCCGTTCGCTGCAACAGGGCGGGCGCGTGGTGGCCATGGTGGGCGACGGCGTGAACGACGCGCCCGCGCTGGCCGCGGCCGACGTGGGCCTGGCCATGGGCCACAGCGAAGGCGCGAGCGCCGACGTGGCCCTGCACGCCGCAGGCATCACGCTCATGCGCGGTGAACCGCAGCTGGTGGCGGCGGCCTTCGACATCTCGCGCCGCACGGTGCGCAAGATCCGACAGAACCTGTTCTGGGCCTTTGCCTACAACGTGGCCGGCATACCGCTGGCGGCGCTGGGTTTTCTCAACCCGGTGGTGGCCGGTGCGGCCATGGCGCTGAGCTCGGTGAGCGTGGTGAGCAACGCGCTGCTGCTCAAACGCTGGCGGCCTTGACCTGTGTCAAGGCGCACGGTGGCCGCGCGTGGGATGCTCGCGGCCATTGTGAGGAGATGCCCATGAAACGCGACGCCCTGCGCACCGTTCGCGACGAGCACGCGAGCCTGGCCGCGATGCTGCGCTCCATGCTGGCGATGATCGAACGCGGGCCCGAGACCGACGGGCCCGAGCGTTTCTTCGATGTGCTGCGCGCCATGCTGTTCTACATCGGCGAGTTTCCCGAGAAGCTGCACCATCCCAAGGAATCGGACCTGCTGTTCCCGCGCGTGGCGCGCGCCGCGCCGCACACGCTCGAGGCCATCCAGCGCCTCGAGAAAGAACACATGGGCGGCGAAGACCGCGTGCGCGAGCTCGTGCACCTGCTCATGGCCTGGGAGTACCTGGGCGAGCCGCGCCGCCAGGCCTTCGTCGACGAAGTGCAGGCCTACGTGAATTTCTACCTCGCGCACATGCGCCTCGAAGAGCAGCTCGTGCTGCCCGCGGCCGAGCAGTCGCTGAGCGACGAAGACCGCCGCCTGCTCGACGCCGCTTTCGCCGCGCACACCGACCCGCTGAGCCCCGAAGGCGCGCGCGACCCGGCCTTCGACCGCCTGTTCACGCGCATCGTGCGGCTCGCACCCGCGCCGGTGGGCGTGGGCTGAGGCATCGGCTGGCGCTCGGGCGGGTGCTTGGGCGGGTGCTTGGGCTGGCGGTCAGCGCGCCAGTTCGGCGAGCAGCTGATCGAACACCGCGAGCAGCGCGGCCACATCGCCTTCGCGGGTCTCGGGGCTCACCAGCATCATGCTGTGGAAGGGTGTGAGCAGCACGCCGCGGTTGAGCATGAACAGGTGCGTGAGCGCTTCGAGTTCGCTCTGGGCATGGTCGCGCACGTCCTGCGCGTGGCGCGGCGTGTGCGGCATGAACTGCAGTTCGAGCCGCGCGCCCAGGCGCGTCACCGTCCAGGGCCGCTGCGCCCGCGCGATGCGCTGCACCAGGCCTTGTTCGAGCTCGGCCGCGAGTGCGAGCATGTGGCGGTAGTTCGGTGCCGTGTGCAGGTGCGTGAGCGCGGCGTCGAGCGCGGCCAAGGTGAGCGCGTTGCCCGCCAGCGTGGTGCCGATGCCGCTGTGGCCCTCGGGCGCGGCCGCCTTGGCCGCGGCCATGCGCGCACCCACCGCGTGCGTGAAGCCGTAGACCGCGCAGGGCAGGCCGCCGGCCACGGCCTTGCCCACCACCAGCACGTCGGGGTCGAGCGCATGGGCGCGCGCGTAGCCGCCGAGCGCGGTGGACACGGTGTGGGTCTCGTCCATCACGAACAGCACGCCGTGGCGGCGGCACAGCGCGCGCACGGCGGGCCAGAAGCCGTCGGCGGGCGGCACCAGGCCGAAGTTGGTGAGCGCGGGTTCGGCGAGCAGGCAGGCCACGTCGCCGGGCGCGAGCGCGGCCTCGAGCGCGGCGAGGTCGTTGAAGGGCACCACGCGCGTGAACGCGGCGTGGTTGTGCACCTGGCCCAGCACCGAGGGCCGGGGCAGGGTGCGGCCGGTGGCGGGGTCAAGGTCGACCAGGGTGTCGTCGACCGCGCCGTGGTAGCAGCCGTCGAACACCAGCAGCTGCGGCCGGCCCGTGATGGCGCGCGCCCAGCGCAGCACGAAGCGGTTGGCGTCGCTCGCGCTCAGCGCCATCTGCCACAGCGGCAGGCCGAACACGCGCTGCAGGGCCTCGCCCACGGCCGGGCTGCGCGTGGAAGGCAGCATGCAGGTGAGGCCTTGCGCGGCCTGCTCGGCGATGGCGTGCGCGAGCGGCGCGGGGCTGTGGCCGAACATGGCGCCGGTGTCGCCGAGGCAGAAGTCGGCGTAGCGGTGGCCGTCGGCGCAGGTGAGCGTGATGCCTTGCGCGCTGTGCACGGCCAGCGTGGCGGGCGTGGGCCAGTCGCGCATCCAGTGCAGGGGCACGCCGAAGAGGTAGTAGGCGCGCGCGGCCTCGGCCTGGGCCACGGAGCGCGGGTGGGTGGCGATGAAGCGCTCGCGCTCGGCCTGCTGCAGGGCCGCGATGCGCTGCGAAGCGATGGAGGGGTTCATGCGGCCACTCTACGGCCACACGCAGCGGCCGCACGGAGCCAGTGCGCGGGCCCCGGGGCGGACCGGCGCGACAGGCCCTGCGGGGGCACACGGCCACAATGCCGCGCATGCCGACCCGCGATCACCCCCTTCCCCTGTTGCGCCTGGCGCTGGCGCTGTCGCTCGGGGCCGCGGTCTCGCTGGGCATCACGCGTTTCGCCTACGGCCTGCTGCTGCCGCCCATGCGCGAGGACCTGGGCTGGAGCTACACGCTCGCGGGCGCGATGAACACGGTGAACGCGGCCGGCTACCTGATCGGTGCGCTCGCCACGCCGCTGCTGATGCGCCGCTGGCGGCCCGCGACGGTGCTGCTCGCGGGCTCGCTGCTGGCCTCGCTGTTCATGGGCCTGAGCGGCTTCTTCACGGCGGCCGCGCCGCTGCTCGCACAGCGCCTGCTCGCGGGCGTGGCGAGCGCGCTGGTGTTCATCACGGGCGGCCTGCTCGCGGCGCGGCTGGGCGCGCGCGACCCGGCGCGCAGCGGCTTCCTGCTGGGCCTGTACTACGGCGGCACGGGCCTGGGCATCGTGGTGTCGGCGCTGGGCGTGCCGCCGGTGCTCGCGGCCGCCGCGGCGCAGCCGCACGGCTGGGCCTGGGCCTGGTGGATGCTGGCGCTGGCCTGCCTGCTGGCCACGGCCCTCATGGTGTGGCCCGCGCGGGTGCTCGCGGCGCTGCCCGCGCCGGCACCGAACGCGCAGGCGCCGGGCCACCGCGTGTTCCGCGTGCGCGATTTCGGCTTCGGCCTCGCGGGCTACGGCTGTTTCGGCATCGGCTACATCGGCTACATGACCTTCGTGATCGCGCTGCTGCGCGAGCAGGGCAGCACGGCCGCGGCGCTGACGCTGTTCTACGCGCTGCTGGGCGTGGCGGTGCTGGCTTCGTCGCGCATCTGGGCCGGTCTGCTCGACCGCGAGCGCGGCGGCGGGGCGTTGGCGCGGCTCAACGCGCTGCTCGGCGTGGCGGCCATCGTGCCCGCGCTCACCGCGGCCTGGCCGCTGGTGCTGGCCTCGGGCCTGCTGTTCGGCGCGGTGTTCCTGTCGGTGGTGGCGTCGACCACCGCGCTGGTGCGCCACAACCTGCCGCCCGCGCAGTGGGCCGCGGGCATCAGCGCCTTCACCATCGTGTTCGCGGCCGGCCAGATCGTGGGGCCCACGGTGGTGGGCCTGATCGCCGACGGCCCGGGCGGCCTGGCGCGCGGGCTGGTCTTCTCGGCCGCGGCGCTGTGGCTGGGCGCGCTGCTGGCCTGGCGCCAGCGCGCGCTCTGAGCAGCGGCCCTCAGCGGTAGACGTTGACCCAGGGCACGGCGCCACCCACGCCGTCGAGCACGTGCCAGGCGGCCGCGGCGCTGCCGTCGGCCGACACCGCGAGCGCGGCGTCGCTGTCGAAGCCGATGTTGCTCGCGAGCGACCACACGCCGCTCTGCGTGCCCCAGTTGCCGGCCGTGTCGCGCACGCGCGAGACCAGGCGGTAGCTGGGTTCGTAGGCGCCCCAGACGAGCACGATGTTGCCCGTGCTGTCGCGCTGCATCATGGCGCCGCTGATGATGCTGCCCGCGCTGGCGCTGAGCATGCTGGCCGTGCCCACGCTGCCGCCGGCCGCCACGGTGTTGGTGTAGAGCAGGTTGCCCCCGGCGCTGGCCTGCTGCCAAATGACGACCGCGGTGCCGTCGTTGGCGAGCGCGACGCGGCTGAACAGGCTTTCGGCGCCGGTCTGGTCGACCTCGACCGCACTGCCCCAGGCGCCGCCCGCGGCGCGGCGCGCGAGCAGCACGCTGCGGTTTTCGCCGACCACGGGCGAGGTGCGGTGCATCGCGGCGGCAGCCGAGCCGTCGGACGCGATCGCCACGTCTTCGAGCACGCTGTTGTAGCCGCTCACGGGCGTGGTCAGCAGGGCCGGTGTGGCCCAGCCACCGCCCTGGGTGAACACGGTGGCGGCGGCGTACTGGCCGGCGGTCGGGCCCGCAACGATGTTGGTGGTCCAGCCGGCGACCACGTCGCCGTTGGCATTGACGGCCAGGCGCGGCGTCAGGCCGATGCCGTTGATGCCGCTGCCCGCGGGGAAGTCGATGTCCACGTACGGGCCCCAGGTGCCGTTGGCGGCCATGCGCGCGGCCAGCGCGCGCCGGGTGTTGAAGACCGCGGGGAAGACGTCGAAGTCCTGGCCCCAGACGGCGGTGGCCACGCCGTTGTTGTCCATCACCAGCGCCACGCGCGAGAAGCTGGAGCCGACGTCGTCGTCTTCGAGCAGGGTGGGCGTGGCCCAGGCGCCGCCCGCGGTCTGGTGCGAGCCGTACAGGCTGTCGCGCAGGTTGGAGCGGCCGATGAAGGCGATGGCGGCGGTGCCGTTGGGCGCGAGGCCGACGCTCATGCCTTGGAAGCTCGGGCGGTCGGCGCTGGTCCAGCTGGCCACCACGTCGGTCGGGCCCCAGCCGGCGCCGGGTGTGTAGCGGCGCGTGAGCAGCGAGCGGTCACCGGTGCCCAGGTCGGCGTCGACCCAGGCCACGATGAAGGCCCCGTTGGCGTTGGCGGCCACCACGGGCCCGGCCGTGCCGTTGGAGGGCCCGTCGGTGGCGCGCAGGCGTTCCGCGGTCTGCCAGGCGCGCGCGGTGGGTGTCGCGGGCGCAGGCGCCGGGGCGGGGGTCGCGGCCGGCGCAGGGGCGGGTGCGGGGCTGTCGCCACCGCCGCCACCGCAGGCGCCGAGCAGCACGGCGGCCATCAGACCGGCGAGCAGCCGGGGCGAGCGGGCGTGGCGTGGCGAGGGCGCGCAGGAAACGGCGGGTGCGGCGGTGTGCGTGGGCGTGACAGCGGCCATGGGTGCTCCTGGTGGCGCGCCCCGGATGGCCGCGCTCGGGGGGCACGATATGGAGGCCGGCACGGCACGAACAGTGCCGAAGGTCACGATCTGCGGGCCGCGCTCAGGGCGCCATCAGGTCGGCCAGCGCCTGGCGCAGCCGCAACGGATCGACCGGCTTGTAGAGCACGGGCAGGCCTGCGTCGCGCAGGCGCTGCAGCCGCTCGGGCGCGGTCTCGCCGGTCACGAGCAGCAGCGGCAGGCCCGGCGCGTAGCGCTCGCGCAATCGCTGCGCCACCTGCAGGCCGTCGGCGCCGTCGGCGAGGCGGAAGTCGCAGATCAGGGCGTCGAAGGCCTGCGTGGCCAGGGCCTCGGCGGCGCGCGCTTCGCCGTCCACCGCGGTGAGCTGCACGCCCCAGCCACCGAGCAGCGCGCCCGTGGCCTGCGCGATGTCGGCCTCGTCGTCGATCAGCAGCACGCGTTGCGGCAGGGCGCGCTGGTCGGCGGGCTCGGCGGGCAGGGGCAGCGGCGCGCGCGCGGGCGGCGCCTCGGCCAGCGGCAGTTCGATGCGAAAACGCGTGCCGCGGCCCGGGTGCGAGTGCAGCGCGATCGGGTGTTCGAGCAGCGCAGCGAGCCGGCGCACGATGGCCAGGCCCATGCCCAGGCCGCGCGTGCGGTCGCGACCGGGGTTGTCGACCTGGTAGAACTCGTCGAACACCCGGCCCGCGTGCTCGGGCGCGATGCCGATGCCGGTGTCGATCACCTCGACCCACACGCGGCGCCCGCGCAGGCGCGCCACCACCAGCACGCCGCCGCGCGGCGTGTACTTGATGGCGTTCTCGACCAGGTTGGCGAGCAGGCGCAGCAGCAGCTGCGGGTCGCTGCGCACCCACAGGCCGGTGGCGCGGATGCGCAGCTGCAGCCCGGCTTCTTCGGCGCGGTTGGCGAACAGCGGCAGCAGCGCGGTGAACACGTCGGCCAGCGCCAGGGCCTGGGGCTCGGGCTCGATCACGCCCGCGTCCAGGCGCGAGACGTCGAGCATGGTGTCGAGCGAGGCCCCGAGCGCGCGCACCGCGCCCATCAGGCGCTGCGCGTGCGCGAGCGCCGAGCGGCCCTTGAGCTCGCGCTCGATCACCGCGCCGAACAGCGCGATGGCGTGCAGCGGCTGGCGCAGGTCGTGGCTGGCGGCGGCGAAGAAGCGGGTCTTGTCTTCGCTGGCGCGGCGCGTGATCGCCATCTGCTCGGCGAGCTGTTCGGCCAGGGCCTCTTTCTCGAAGCGCGTGTGCAGCGCTTCGGTGAGCAGGCGGTGCAGGTTGCGCGCGAACAGCAGCGTGGCGCCCAGGTAGACCAGGCAGCAGCCCGCCAGAAAGGCGTGCAGGGTGTCGCCCTGCCAGAGCAGGGCCGAGGCCAGGCCCAGCACCATGGGCACGGTGAAGGCCAGCACCGAGGCCCAGCGCGTGGCCATGGCGGGCACGCCGGCGCTGCAGATGCCCAGGATCACGAGCATGAGCAGCGCGGTCAGCGGCTGGTTGCCCGCGGGCAGGAAGCACCAGGGCGCCAGGCCCCAGGTGAGGCTGTAGAAGGCGTGCTCGCGCACGTGCACGCGCGCCCAGTGCGCGCTGCGCTCGGCGGCCTGCGGGTCGCGGTGCCAGCGGCCCAGCAGCGGATAGCGCAGGGTCTGCAGGATGTGCAGGCCCCACCACACCAGCACGCCCGGCTCGCGCAGCTGCCACCAGTAGAGCGCGACCATGCTCCAGGCAATGGCCACGTCGGCCAGCGTGGAGGGCGCGAGGTTGCGAAACAGCGCCGCGACCTGCGCGCGGTGCACGCGCTCGTCGATGCCGATCGGCGCGGGGGCGGCGTTCAACGCAGCTGGCTGATGAGCTGGGCGCGCGAGCGCACGCCGAAGAGCAGCAGCAGGGCCGAGACGTGGTTCTTCACCGTGCCCTCGCTGAGGTGGGCGCGCAGCGCGATCTCGCGGTTGGAGGCGCCGGCCAGCACCCATTCGAGCACCTGGGTCTGGCGCTCGGTGAGCGAGAGGCGCTGGCCCTGGGCGCCGTGCCAGCGCGAGGCCGGCACGGGGTCGTCGGCCAGCGCGGCGGCGCAGGCGCGGTCGTGTTCGCCGAAGGTGCCGCGCGAGCGGATGAAGCCGATGACGTGTTGCAGGTCGCCCGCCTTGGGCAGGTAGGCCAGCGCGCCGCGCGAGACCGCGTGGCGCATCAGGCCCGGGTCGCCCACCCCCGAGAGCACCACCACGGGCGCGCCCGGGAAGGCGCGCAGGAAGTCGTCGAGGCCGCTCATGCCGTGGGCGTCGGGCAGCTGCAGGTCGAGCAGCACCAGGCCGATCCGGTGGCGCTGTGCGCGGTAGAGGTCGAGCGCTTCGGCCAGGGTGCGGGCCTCGAACACCGGCACGCTCTGGCCGGTGTCGGCCGCGTGCGACTGCACCAGCGTGAGCAGGCCCAGGCGGACCAGGTCGTGGTCGTCGACCACCAGCAGGCCGGACGCGGTGGTGGCGGGGACGGTGGGCTCGGCGATGGCGTCCATGGCGCGAATGGTAGGCAGCGCCCGCGGCGCCGGGAAGTGACCAAAGTCATTCACATCCCCCAGAGCGATGGTCTGCGCGGTGGACGCCGGGGGCGGCGGCGAAGTGGCTCCCTGGGGCGCGTGCGGGCGGCGCTATCGTCCCGCACCCCTTGTCCCGCAGCCCTTTTCCGCCCTCTTTCGCGCTTTGCCGCCTGTCGCCATGGCCCTCGGTCAGTTCGCTTTTGCCAACAACACCAACCGTTTCCTGGCCTGCGCGCCGCTCGACACGCAGCCCTACGCCGTCTGCGGCGTGCCCTACGACGGCGTGGTCACCAACCGCCCGGGCGCGCGCTTCGGCCCGCAGGCCATCCGCGCGGCCAGCCTCATGCTGTGCGACGGCATCCACCCGGTGTTCGACGTGTCGCCGCTGGCGCACGTGGGCGACGCGCTCGACATGCGCCTGCCCAACGCCTCGCCGCTGCCCGAGGTGCGCGCCCACATCGAGCGCCAGGCCGCGGCGCTGATGGCCAGGCACCACTGCGTGTTCCTCGGCGGCGACCACTCCATCACCCTGTCGCTGCTGCGCGCGGCGCGCCAGCGCCATGGCCAGCCGCTCGCGCTGCTGCACTTCGACGCCCACTGCGACACCTGGACCGACCACTTCGGCGAGCCCTCGGGCCACGGCACCTGGACCTACGAGGCGATCCAGGAAGGCCTGGTGAGCCCCGCGCACGCGGTGCAGGTGGGCATCCGCTCGAGCGGCGAGCGCGCGGCGCGCGAGTACGTGGCCGACCAGGGCGGCGCGATCTACACCGCGCGGGCGCTGCGCGGCCTCGACGGCGCGGCGCTGGCGCCCACGCTGCAGGCCATCCGCGAACGCCTGGGCGATCGCCCGGCCTACCTCACGCTCGACATCGACGTGCTCGACCCGGCCTTTGCGCCCGGCACCGGCACGCCCGAGCCCGGCGGCCTCACGAGCGCGCAGGTGCTGAGCTTTCTCGAAGAATTGGCCGATCTGAACTGGGTCGGCATGGACTGCGTGGAGGTCGCGCCCGCCTACGACCACGCCGAGCTCACCACCAACGCCGCCGCCTGTTTCGTGTGGACCTACCTCGCCGGGCGCGTGGCGCGCGACCGGGATCGGGGGCGCTGAGCATGTGGGGCTCGCTGACCGGTTCGGACACCCAGCTCAACCAGCGCAGCTACTACGAGGCCAGCGTGCAGCGCGGCGCGCCGCGCGCGCCGCTGCGCGAGCACCTGCACGTGGACGCGCTGGTGGTGGGTGCGGGCTTTTCGGGTCTGTCGGCCGCGCTCGAGATGGCGCAGCGCGGGCTGTCGGTGGCGGTGCTCGAGGCCGAGCGCATCGGCAGCGGCGCGAGCGGGCGCAACGGCGGCCAGGCCATCGTGGGCTATGCGAGCGGGCAGGGCCCGTTCGAGCAGCAGCTGGGCCGCGAAGACGCCGAGCGCGCCTGGGCGATGTCGCTCGAGGCCATCGACCTGATCGACCGCCGCATCGCCGAACACCGCATCGACTGCGACCGCGCCCTCGGCTACGTGTACGTGGCCGAGAACGCCCGCAAGGCGCGCGCGCTGCGCGAGGAAATGGACGGTCTGCAGGCGCGCGGCATCGGTGTGGAATGGGCCGAGGGCGCCGACATGGGCGCGCTGATCGGCAGCGATCACTACCGCGCCGCAGCGCGCGAGCGGCGCAGCGGCCACCTGCACCCGCTCAAGTACGCGCTGGGCCTGGCGCGCGCGGCCGAGGCCGCGGGCGTGCGCGTCTTCGAGCGCTCGGCGGTGACGGCACTGCAGCGCGGCGACACGCTGGTGGCGCGCACCGCGCAAGGCCAGGTCTCGGCGCGCTTCGGCGTGCTCGCGGGCAACTGCATGCTGGCCGAGCACGGCCCCGCGGTGGCGCCCGAGATCGCGGCGCGCATCATGCCCGTGGGCACCTACATCCTGGGCACCGCACCGGTCGACCCGGCGCTGGCGGCGCGGCTGATCCCGGGCAACGCCGCGGTGTGCGACAACAACTTCGTGCTCGACTACTACCGCTTCAGCGCCGACCACCGCATGCTGTTCGGCGGCCGCGTGAGCTACACCACGCGCACCCCGGCGCGGCTGGAGCAGACCATGCAGGCGCGCATGGCCGCGGTGTTCCCCGCGCTGCGCGCGGTGCCGGTGGAGCACCTCTGGGGCGGGTTCGTGGACATCAGCATGAACCGCGCGCCCGACTTCGGCCGCCTGGGCCCCAACCTGTACTACCTGCAGGGCTTCAGCGGCCACGGCGTGGCGCTCACCGGCCTGGCGGGCCAGCTCGTGGCCGAGGCCGTGCTGGGCCAGGCCGGCCGCTTCGACGTGTACGCGCGGCTGCGCCACCGGCGCTTCCCCGGCGGGCCGCTGCTGCGCACGCCCAGCCTGGCACTGGGCATGCTGTGGCACCGCTTGCGCGACGTGCTGTGAGCGACAGGCCTTACAAATCCGAAATTGAATTTCGGATTTGTAAGCGCTACCCCACCGCCTTGCGCACCGCCGCCGCGATCAGCGGCCCGCACTGGCGGATCTCGGCCAGCGCGGCGTAGCCATAGCCGATGACCAGGCCGCGCAGGTCGGTGCGGCGCAGGCAGTAGGCCGAGAGCGGGCGCACGATCAGGCCCTGCTGCGCCAGGCGCTGGGCGATGGCCTGGTCGTCGATGCGCGCGGGCAGGCGCAGGCACAGGTGCAGGCCCTGCTCGGCGCCGCTGATGCGCGGCGCGTCCGGGCCCTCGCCGCCGAGCACGGGGCCGAGCGCTTCGAGCAGGCACTGGCGGCGCTCGGCGTAGGTCTGGCGCGCGCGCCGCAGCGAGCTCGCGAAGTGGCCCATCTCGATGAACTCGGCCAGCGCCGCCTGGGTGGGCATGTGGCCGGGGCGGTGCAGGTCGTAGTGGGCCTGGCGGAAGGCCTCGACCAGGCCCTTGGGCACCACCAGGTAGCCGAGCTTCAGCCCGGGGTAGAGCACCTTGGAGAAGGTGCCCATGTAGAGCACGCGGCCGTCGAGGTCCAGGCCTTCGAGGCTGGAGATCGGCGGGCCGCTGAAGCGGTACTCGCTGTCGTAGTCGTCTTCGAGCACCCAGGCGCCGTGCGCGCGCGCCGTGGCCAGCAGCTGGTGGCGGCGCGCCAGCGACATCACCTCGCCCGTGGGGTACTGGTGCGAGGGCGTGACGTAGATCAGCGTGGGCGGCTCGGCGTCGTCGGCCTCGGTGGGTCGGATGCCCTCGTCGTCGGTGGCCACGGGGTGCACGCGCTGGCCGTTGGCCATGAAGGCCTTCATCGCGCCCCAGTAGGCCGGGTCTTCCACCCACACGGTGTCGCCGTGGTCGGCGAGCAGCCGCGCGCAGAGCTCGAGCGATTGCTGCGTGCCGGTGGTGACGATGACCTGGTCGGCCTCGAGCTGCACGCTGCGGAACACGCGCAGGTAGTCGGCGATGGCGCGGCGCAGCGGTGCGTAACCGCCCGAGGTGTTGTAGTCGAGCATGTCCGGGTAGGTCATGCGCCAGTGCTTGTTCTGCAGCCGCTGCCAGAGCGCGAGCGGGAAGGCGCTGAAGTCGGCGATGCCCGGCGTGAAGGGCTGCACCTCGAGCTCGTGGGCGCTGAAGCGGTGCGCGAGCGCTTCGCCGCGCCGGGACAGCCGCGGCGCCTGGCGGTGCGGCGCCTGGGCCGGCGCGCCGCGCAGCGCGCGCGCGCCGCTGGCGCGCGGCACGTGGTCGTTCACGTAGGTGCCGCTGCCCACGCGGCTGGCCAGGTAGCCCTCGACGCTGAGCTGGTTGATGGCCGCGACCACGGTGTTGCGCGACAGGGCCAGGTCCTGCGCGAGGTCGCGGCTGGAGGGCAGGCGCTCGCCGGCGCCGAGCTTGCCATCGAGCATGGCGCGGCGCAGCGCCTCGTAGAGCTGGCGGTGCAGGGGCAGGGCGTCTTGCGCGCCCAGGCGGTTCATCTCGGCCAGCAGGAATTCGGACAGCATGGGGGGCGGGTCAGGGCGTCAAGTGGCACCATTCGGGGGCCGCAACTGGCCCTCATTGTCATCCAATTGACCCGCCACAATGTCCGCAGACCGTCAGGAGAATCCATGAACAAGCCGCCATGCATGGTCTGGCTGCCGGCCGACCACCGCCTGCTGGGCGATCACGGTCACCAGATGCCCTTTCTGTTGCTGGGCGACAAGTACGCGCGGGCCGTGAAGGTCGGGGCGCAGGCCCAGCCCGTCATGTTCCCGCTCGCCGACGCCGAGCAGATCGACGAGCTGCTGGCCATGGTCGACGGCGTGATGCTCACCGGCTCGCCCTCGAACGTGCACCCCTCGCACTTCCACGAGGAGGTGGCCGACCCCAGCCTGCCGCTCGACCCCGACCGCGACCTGCTCACGCTGGCGCTGGTCAAGGCCTGTGTGCACCAGGGCGTGCCGCTGCTGGGCATCTGCCGCGGCTTCCAGGAGATCAACGTGGCCCTGGGCGGCGCGCTCTACCAGCGCGTGCACCAGGTGCCCGGCATGAACGACCACCGCGAGCCCAAGAGCGCCCCGCCAGACGAGCAGTACGCGCCCCGCCATGCGATCCGCATCGCCGAGGGCAGCGCCTTCGCCGAGTGGGCGCAGGCCACGACGGCACAGGTGAACTCGCTGCACGGCCAGGGCATCGCGCGGCTGGCCGAGGGCCTGGAGCCACTGGCCTGGGCACCCGACGGTCTGATCGAGGCCTTCGCCGTGAAGGGTGCGCGCACCTTCGCCTACGCCATGCAGTGGCACCCCGAGTGGCGCTGCTGGGACACCCCGTTCTACGCCGCCATCTTCGAGGCCTTCGGCCGCGCCTGCCGCCAGCGCCGCAGCCTGCGCCTGCAGGCCAGCGACCTCGCGCGCAGCCAGCCCGGTTAGCTGCGCTCATCCGCCCCCGACCCCGAACGATTTGCCCAACGCAGAAACAGGAGCCGGCCATGAGCGCCCCCAAGAATTTCAACGAGCTGGAGAACTGGCTCAACGAACACCGCGTCACCGAAGTCGAATGCCTGGTGCCCGACCTCACCGGCGTGGCGCGCGGCAAGATCCTGCCGCGCGAGAAGTTCACCGAAGACCGCGGCATGCGGCTGCCGCACGCCATCGTGGCCATGAGCGTGACCGGTGAGCAGCCCGCCAGCGGCCCGTACTACGACGTGGTCGAGCCCACCGACCGCGACATGCAGCTGCGCCCCGACCCGAGCACGGTGCGCATCGTGCCCTGGGCCACCGACCCCACGGCGCAGGTGATCCACGACTGCTTCGACCACAAGGGCCAGCTCGTGCCCTACGCGCCGCGCAGCGTGCTGCGCCGCATCTGCGACCTGTACGCCGCCGAGGGCTGGGACCCGGTGATCGCGCCCGAGCTCGAGTTCTACCTGACCGCGCGCAACACCGACCCCAACACCCTGCTGCGCCCGCCGATCGGCCGCAGCGGCCGCGCCGAGACCTCGCGCCAGGCCTATTCCATCGACGCCGTCAACGAGTTCGACCCGCTGTTCGAGGAGATCTACGAGTACTGCAACCTCATGGGCCTGAACGTGGACACGCTGATCCACGAGATCGGCGCGGGCCAGATGGAGATCAACTTCTTCCACGACCACCCGCTGGGCCTGGCCGACGAGGTCTTCTTCTTCAAGCGCACCGTGCGCGAGTGCGCGCTGCGCCACGACATGTACGCCACCTTCATGGCCAAGCCCATCGCGGGCGAGCCGGGCAGCGCCATGCACATGCACCAGAGCGTGGTGCACAAGGAGACCGGCAAGAACATCTTCAGCAACCCCGACGGCACGGCCTCGGACGCGTTCTTCCATTACATCGGCGGCCTGCAGCGCTACATCCCGGCCGCGATGGCGCTGGTGGCGCCCTACGTGAACAGCTACCGGCGCCTGAGCCGCCACACGGCCGCACCGATCAACATCGAGTGGGGCCACGACAACCGCACCGTGGGCATCCGCTCGCCCATCGCCTCGCCCGAGGCGCGCCGCATCGAGAACCGCGTGATCGGCGCCGACGCCAACCCCTACGTGGCCATGGCCATGACGCTGGCCTGCGGCTACCTGGGCATGAAGAACAAGATCAAGCCCAAGCCCGAGATGAAGGGCGACGCCTACCTCTCGCCCTACGCGCTGCCGCGCAGCCTGGGCGAGGCGCTCGACTGGCTGCGCCGCGAACCCGACCTGCACGAGGTGCTGGGCCACGAGTTCGTGACCATCTACACCGAGATCAAGGAACTCGAGTTCGACGAGTTCATGAAGGTGATCTCGCCCTGGGAGCGCGAACACCTTCTGCTCCACGTCTGACCCGGAAAGCCCGCCATGAACCCCTCCACCCTGATCGCCCCTCCCGCGCTGGTGCGCCGCGCCGAACAGCAGGACACCCAGGCCATCCAGGCCCTCGACAGCGCGCACTACATCCACCCCTTCACCGACCACGGTGACCTCGCCACGCGCGGGGCCCGGGTGATCACGCGCGCCGAGGGCATCTACATCTGGGATTCCGAGGGGCACAAGATCCTCGACGCCATGAGCGGGCTGTGGTGCGTGAACGCGGGCTACGGACGCAAGGAGCTGGCCGACGCGGCCTACCAGCAGCTCATGACGCTGCCCTACTACAACAGCTTCTTCCAGACCACCAACGTGCCCGCCACGCAGCTTGCGGCCAAGCTCGCGGCGCTCGCGCCCGAGGTCGGCGGGCGGCGCTTCGAGCACGTGTTCTTCAGCTCCAGCGGCAGCGAGAGCAACGACACCAACGTGCGTCTGGTGCGCCGCTACTGGGACCTGCTGGGCCAGCCGCAGCGCAAGACCATCATCAGCCGCCACAACGCGTACCACGGCTCCACCATGGCCGGCGCCTCGCTCGGCGGCATGGACGGCATGCACGCCCAGGGCGACCTGCCCATCCCGGGCATCGTGCACGTGATGCAGCCCTACTACCTCGAGAACGCACTGCCCGGCGAGAGCGAGGCCGACTTCGGCCTGCGCGCGGCGCGCGCGATCGAGCAGAAGATCCTCGAGCTTGGCGCCGACCGGGTGGCGGCCTTCATCGCCGAGCCGGTGCAGGGCGCGGGCGGCGTGATCATTCCGCCCGCCACCTACTGGCCCGAGGTGCAGCGCATCGTCGACCAGTACGGCATCCTGCTGATCTCCGACGAGGTGATCTGCGCCTTCGGCCGCCTGGGCCACTGGTTCGCCTACGAGAAGTTCGGCTACCGGCCCGACCTGGTGACCTTCGCCAAGGGCGTGACCAGCGGCTACGTGCCCCTGGGCGGCGTGATGGTGGGCGACCGCGTGGCCAAGGTGCTGATCGAGCAGGGCGGCGAGTTCAACCACGGCTACACCTACAGCGGCCACCCCGTGGCCTGCGCGGTGGCACTGGCCAACCTGGAATTGATGGAGCGTGAGCAGCTGCCGCGCAAGGTGCGCGAAGACATCGGCCCCTACCTGGCCGAGCGCTTCACCGAGATCGGCCGGCACCCCCTGGTGGGCGTGGCCGAGACCTGCGGCTTCGTGGGCGGCCTGGTGCTGGTGAAAGACAAGGCCACGCGGGCGATGTACGACCCGGCATTGGCCGTGGGCATGATGTGCCGCGCCCACTGCTTCCGCAACGGCCTGATCATGCGCGCCGTGGGCGACCGCATGATCATCGCCCCGCCGCTGGTGATGACCCGGGCCCAGATCGACGACATGGTGGCGCTGATCCTGCGCTGCCTCGACGCCACGCTCGCGGAACTGCGGGAAAAAGGGCTGCATGCATGACTAGAATGGCCGCCGATCCCTTTTCTGGGGCATGGCTGGCGGTCAAAAGCGGGGCATTCCCGGTCTGGAACTTGCATGCCACCCCTGGGTCATCTGCCTGCCGTTGGGTTCGACGGTTCGGGTCCTAAACCTCCTGTGGAGTGAGCAACACCATGAAGAAGCACGTTCTGGCACTCGCGATGGCGGCCATGCTGGTCGCCGCCTGCGGCAAGAAAGAAGAGGCCGCCCCGGCCCCGGCACCCGCGCCGGTGGCCACCGCGCCCGCTCCGGCCCCGGCGCCGGCCGGCCCGGTGCTCGATGACGAGAAGGTTCTCAACATCTACAACTGGCCCGACTACATCCCCGAGAACATGATCGCGGAGTTCGAGAAGGCCACGGGCATCAAGGTCAACTACGACACCTTCGAGACCAACGAAGCGCTGCACGCCAAGCTGGTCGCGGGCAACACCGGCTACGACATCGTGGTGCCGGGCAGCGTCTTCGCCAAGCCCCAGATCGAAGCCGGCTTCTTCCAGCCGCTCGACAAGGCCAAGCTCAAGAACTACGCCAACCTCGACCCGGCCGTGATGTCGGTGCTGACCAAGGCCGACCCCGACAACAAGTTCCTCGTGCCCTGGGCCTGGAGCTTCACCACCGTGGGCATCAACAAGACCAAGGTCGCCAAGGCCCTGGGCAGCACGCCCATGCCCGAGAACGCCTGGGACCTGGTGTTCAAGCCCGAGTACACGAGCAAGCTCAAGTCCTGCGGCATCGCCTACCTCGACTCGCCGACCGAGATCATCCCGGTGGCGCTGCACTACATCGGCAAGGACGCGTACTCCAACAACCCGGCCGACTACAAGGAAGCCACGGCCATGCTGGCCAAGGTGCGCAAGGACATCCGCCTGTTCAGCTCGACCATGATCGACGACATCGCCGGCGGCAAGGCCTGCGTGGCCATCGGCTGGGCCGGCGACGTGAACATCGCGGCCGGCCGCGCCAAGGAGAACGGCTCCAAGGACGAGATCGAGGCGCTGCTGCCCTCGACCGGCGCGCTGTCGTTCTTCGACACCATGGCCATCACCAAGGACGCCAAGCACCCGAACAACGCGCACGCGTTCATCGACTTCTTCCTCTCGCCCGAGAGCGGCGCCGCGATGGCCAACGAGATGAGCTACAACGCCGGCAACAAGGCCGCGCTGCCGCAGGTCAAGCCCGAGATGGCGGCCAACAAGACCATCTTCGTGGAAGAGGCCTACATGCCCAAGATGATCCCCCCGAGCAGCTTCACCAACGAAGCGCGTGAGGCGATGGCCACGGCCTACAACGCCTTCAAGAAGGGCGGCAAGTAAGCCCAGGCCTTCACGGGCCTCGACACCCCGGGCTGTTCGTACTCCAGTATGAACAGCCCTTTTTCTTGCCGGGCCGTTCCCGGCCTCCCTACACACAACAGGCGTACTCATGGCATCTGCGGGCAATCCTGAGGGCTATCTGGTCACCGAGAAGGTGGTGAAGCGTTTCGACGAGGCCGTGGCCGTCGACGAGGTTTCGCTGTCCATCGCCAAGGGTGAGATCTTCGCGTTGCTGGGCAGCTCGGGCTGCGGCAAGTCGACGCTGCTGCGCATGCTGGCCGGCTTCGAAAAGCCCACCTCGGGCCGGCTGCTGCTCGGCGGCCAGGACCTGGCCGCGCTGCCGCCCTACGAGCGGCCGGTGAACATGATGTTCCAGAGCTACGCGCTGTTTCCGCACCTGAGCGTGTGGGAGAACGTGGCCTTCGGCCTCAAGCGCGAGGGCCTGCCGGCCGACCAGATCGCCAAGCGGGTAGACGAAATGCTCGCGCTGGTGCAGCTCACGCCCTACGCCAAGCGCAAGCCGCACCAGCTCTCGGGCGGTCAGCAGCAGCGCGTGGCGCTCGCGCGCAGCCTGGCCAAGCGGCCCAAGCTGCTGCTGCTCGACGAACCGCTGGGCGCGCTCGACAAGAAGCTGCGCGAGCAGACGCAGTTCGAGCTCGTCAACATCATCGAGAAGGTGGGCGTGACCTGCGTGATGGTCACGCACGACCAGGAAGAGGCCATGACGGTGGCCAACCGCATCGCCATCATGAGCAAGGGCCGGGTGCTGCAGGTGGGCACGCCGCAGCAGGTCTACGAGTACCCCACGAACCGCTTCGTGGCCGACTTCATCGGCAACGTGAACCTGTTCGAAGGAAAGCTCAGCGTGGACGAGGCCGACCGCTGCGCGGCCAGCACCACCATCGGCGAGATCCACGTGGGCCACGGCATCAGCGGCGCCCTCGGCATGCCGGTATCGGTCGCGGTGCGGCCCGAGAAGATCAGCATCGGCAAGCAGCGCCCCGCGGGCATGGACCACAACGTGTTCGGCGGCCGCGTGAAGGAGATCGCCTACTTCGGCTCGTACAACACCTACATCGTGGTCACGCCGCAGGGCGCGCGCGTGAAGATCACCGAGCCCAACGGCTCGCGCCACGAGCAGCTCGACATCACCTGGGAAGACGAGGTCTTCTTCTGGTGGGACGACACCGACGCCGTGGTGCTGCGCGACTGAGCCGCCGGAGCAGACCATGAAGCTGTCCATGCCCGGCAAACGATTCGTCATCGGCGTGCCCTACGCCTGGCTGATCGTCTTCTTCTTCCTGCCCTTCCTGATCCTGCTGTACATCAGCTTCGTGGACATGGGCGGCGACATCAGCCCCTTCAAGCCGCTGTGGGATCCGGACACCGGCGTGCTGCGGCTCAAGTACGAGAACTACCTGTCCATCTTCCGCGAGGAAGAGGGCGCGCGCCTGTTCCAGACGCTCTACATCGACGCCTACCTGCGCTCGATCGGCTACGCGCTGGCCACGGCGGTGTTCTGCCTGGTGCTGGGCTACCCGTTCGCGTACTTCATCGCGCGCTCGCCGGCCAGCGTGCGCCCGGCCCTGCTGCTGCTGGTGATGCTGCCGTTCTGGACCTCGTTCCTGCTGCGCGTGTACGCGTGGAAGGGCATCCTCGCCGACCAGGGCATGCTCAACCGCCTGCTCATGGCGATCGGGATCACGAGCGAGCCCATTCCCATGCTCTACACCAGCGTGTCCATGCTGGTGGGCATGACCTACGTGTACCTGCCCTTCATGATCCTGCCGCTGTACGCGAACCTCGTGAAGATGGACTTCCGCCTGCTCGAGGCCGCCTACGACCTGGGCACCACGCCCTTCAAGGCCTTCTGGCTCGTCACGGTGCCGCTGTCCAAGGCCGGCATCGTGGCCGGCTTCATGCTGGTGTTCATCCCCTGCGTGGGCGAGTTCGTGATCCCCTCGCTGCTCGGCGGGCCCGAGAACCTCATGATCGGCCGCGTGGTCTGGGACGAGATGTTCACCGCCAACAACTGGCCGCGCTCGACCGCGCTCGCCGTGGTGATGATCGGTCTCATCGTCGTGCCGCTGGCGGTGTACTACAAGGTCACCGGCGACGCCGCCGAAAAGCGTTGAGGAGCGCGCCATGAAACAACTGCTCGAAAAACACTTCGGCAAGGTCTGGCTGCTGGTCGTCTTCGCCTTCCTGTACCTGCCACTGGCCTTCATGGTGCTGTTCTCGTTCAACAGCACCCGCCAGGACGCGCGCTTCACCGGCTTCTCGCTGCGCTGGTACGAGGCCCTGCTCAACGACAACAAGATCGTCGACGGCTTCTTCCTCTCGCTCAAGATCGCCGCCATCACGGGCGTGCTGTCGGCGGTGCTCGCCACCTTCGCGGCCTTCGTGCTGGTGCGCTACCGCCGCTTCATCGGCCGCACCGTGTTCAGCGGCATGGTGAACGCGCCGCTGGTGATGCCCGAGGTGATCATCGGCCTGTCGCTGCTGCTGCTGTTCGTGGGCGCGCAGAACCTGTTCGGCTGGCCGCAGCGCGGCCTGCTCACCATCGTGCTCGGCCACACCCTGCTCGGCATGGCCTACGGCATGGTGGTGATCCAGAGCCGGCTGCTCGAGATGGACCGCTCGATCGAAGAGGCCGCCATGGACCTGGGCGCGCGCCCGCACCAGGTGTTCTTCCTGGTCACGCTGCCCAACATCTTCCAGGCCATCCTCGCGGCCTTCCTGCTCGCGTTCACGCTCTCGTTCGACGACGTGGTGATCACCGAATTCCTCAGCGGACCGGGCGTGAGCACGCTGCCGCAGGTGATCTTCGGTTACGCGCGCCGCGGCATCAACCCGACCATCTACGCCGCGGCCACCATCCTCATCGTGACCGTGACCATCGTGGTGGTGAGCTACGCGGTGTGGGTGGCGCGCCAGACCCGCAAGCGCGAGCGCGAAATGGCGGCGGCGCTGCGCAGCTGAGCCCCCGGGCCCGGGGGGCCGTGGCGCTGCCCCGTGGCATGGGCGCCACGGCGTAGGCCATCGGCCCGAGTGGTGGACCTGGCCCGGTTCGCAAGAATGCGGGCTCTCCGGAATTCGGAGAGTTCTTTCTTCTTACTTGCGAACCATGAAAAGCACCCGCCTCCTGGCCCTTGCGGCCGCCTGTCTTGCCCTGTCCACGGCGCACGCCCAGACCGCAGAAGCGGCCGCCCACAGCGGCATGTACGCCGAGATCGGCTATGCCGCGCCCGAGTTCAAGACGTCCGATGGCATCGACTCGATGAAGGCCTCGCCCAGCCTCGTGTCGGGTGTCTTCGGCTACCAGTTGCATCCCAACTTCGCGGTCGAAGGCTTCCTGGGCCTGGGCGCCGGCAAGGACGGCTTGAAGTTCAACGGCCTGAGCGTGCCGGTGAACGTCAAGCTGGGCACCCTGTATGGCGTGTTCGCCCGGCCCAGCGTGGCCGTCAGCGAGTCCGTCGACCTGTTCGCCCGCATCGGCTGGATGAGCACCGAACTCAAGGCCTCCGGCCCCGGTGGGAGCTATGCCGACCGGAACTCCAGCCTCGCTTACGGCGTCGGCGCCAACTTCAACCTGTCCAAGACCTCGTACCTGCAGGCGAGCTGGACGAGCTTCTACGACAAGCACGAGACCCAGATCCAGGGTCTCGGCCTGGCCTACGGCATGCGCTTCTGAGCCATCCCTGTCTCCCCGTCTCCAAGGCTCTGGCCACCTTCGGGTGGCCTTTTTTTGGGCGCCGCGCGCGCAGTGGACGCCAGCTCGCCCGGGAAAGTGGCTGCCCATGGCCGGGCGCAGGCGGCGTAGCATGGGCCGATTCTTCAGGCCCCGCACCACCCACGCCATGACCACTGCCACGCCCGACACCCCCTCCCTCGCCTTCGACGGCCGCGCCTTCATCAACGGCGAGCGCGTCGCGGCGCGCGACGGCCAGACCTTCGACTGCTTCTCGCCGGTGGACGGCCGCCTGCTCGCGCCCGTGGCGCGTGGCCAGGCCGCCGACATCGACGCCGCCGTGGCCGCGGCGCGCGCGGCCTTCGAAGACCGCCGCTGGGCCGGCCTGGCGCCGGCGCGCCGCAAGCGCGTGATGCTGGCCTTCGCCGACCTGCTGCTCAAGCACGCCGACGAGCTCGCGCTCACCGAAACGCTCGACATGGGCAAGCCCGTGCGCTACGCGCGCAGCGTGGACGTGAACAGCGCGGCCAACTGCATCCGCTGGTACGGCGAGGCGGTGGACAAGGTCTACGACGAGATCGCGCCCACGCCCGACACCGCGCTGGCCCTGATCACGCGCGAGCCCGTGGGCGTGGTGGGCGTGATCGTGCCCTGGAACTACCCCATGATCATGGCCGCCTGGAAGATCGCCCCGGCGCTGGCCGCGGGCAACTCGGTGGTCTTGAAGCCCAGCGAGAAAAGCCCGCTCACCGCGTTGCGCCTGGCCGAGCTCGCGCTGGCCGCGGGCCTGCCGCCGGGCGTGTTCAACGTGGTGCCCGGTTACGGTCCCGAAGCGGGCAGCCCGCTCGCGCTGCACATGGACGTGGACTGCATCGCCTTCACCGGCAGCACGCGCGTGGGCAAGCAGATCCACGTGATGGCCGGCCAGAGCAACTTGAAGCGCGCCTGGACCGAGCTCGGCGGCAAGTCGCCCAACATCGTGTTCGCCGATTGCCCGAACCTGGACAAGGCCGTCGAGGCCGCGGTGGGCAGCATCTTCTTCAACCAGGGCGAGAGCTGCAACGCGCCCTCGCGCCTGTTCGTCGAGGCCTCGATCAAGGACGCCTTCCTCGAGAAGGCGCTCAAGCTGGTGCCGCAGTACCAGCCGGGCAACCCGCTGGACAAAGCCACGGTGATGGGCGCGATCGTCGACAAGACCCAGCTCGACACCGTGCTGCGCTACATCGAGAGCGGCAAGAAGGAGGGCGCGAAGCTGCTCGCGGGCGGCGAGCAGGCCGAGCCCGTGAAGGGCGGCTGCTACGTGCTGCCCACCATCTTCGACGGCGTGAAGAACGACATGACCATCGCGCGCGAGGAGATCTTCGGCCCGGTGCTGTCGGTGCTCTCGTTCACCGACGCGGCCGATGTGGTCAGGCAGGCCAACAGCAACATCTACGGCCTGCAGGCCGCGGTGTGGACGCGCGACATCAACAAGGCCCACGGTGTGGCGCGCGCCCTGCGCGCCGGCACGGTGCACGTGAACCAATACGACGAAGACGACATCACCGTGCCCTTCGGCGGCTTCAAGCAGAGCGGCGTGGGCCGCGACAAGTCGCTGCACGCCTTCGACAAGTACACCGAGATCAAGACCACCTGGATCCGCATCGACAGCCCGATCTGAGGAGAGCCGCATGAACGCCCCGCAAACGCCCGAGACCCTGAGCGCCCCGCACACCAACGCCGCCTGGCACCAGCGCCGGCTCGCGGCCACGCCGCGCGGCGTGGGCGTGTTCGGCGACTTCTTCATCGAGCGCGCGAAGAACGCCGAGTTCTGGGACATCGAGGGCCGGCGCTTCATCGACTTCGCGGGCGGCATCGCGGTGCTCAACACCGGCCACGTGCACCCCAAGGTGCAGGCCGCCATCGCGGCCCAGCTGCAGCGCTTCACGCACAGCTGCTACCAGGTGGTGCCTTATGCCGAGTACGTGTCGCTGGCCGAGCGCCTCAACGCCATGGTGCCCATCGCCGGGCCGGTGAAGACGGCGTTCTTCTCGACCGGCGCCGAGGCGATCGAGAACGCGGTGAAGATCGCGCGCGCGGCCACGGGTCGCAGCGGCGTGATCGCCTTCGGCGGCGCCTTCCACGGCCGCAGCCTGTTCGCGGTGTCGCTCACGGGCAAGGTGCAGCCCTACAAGGCCGGCTTCGGGCCTTTCCCGCCCGAGATCTACCACGTGCCCTTTCCCTGCCACTGCAGCTCGCTCGACGACACGAAGCGCGCGATCGAGCACCTCTTCAAGGCCGACATCGAGCCCTCGCGCGTGGCGGCCATCGTGTTCGAGCCGGTGCAGGGCGAGGGCGGCTTCAACCCGATCCAGCCCGCGGCCGTGAAGTGGCTGCGCGAGCTCTGCGACCAGCACGGCATCCTGCTCATCGCCGACGAGGTGCAGACCGGCTTCGCGCGCACCGGCCGCATGTTCGCCATGGAGCATTTCGGCGTGAAGCCCGACCTCATGACCCTGGCCAAGAGCCTGGCCGGCGGCACCACGCTCTCGGCCGTGTGCGGCCGCGCGGCCGTGATGGACGGGCCCGCGCCCGGCGGCCTGGGCGGCACCTACGCGGGCCACCCGCTGGCCATCGCCGCGGCGCACGCGGTGATCGACGTGATGGAAGAAGAGCGCCTGTGCGAGCGCGCGCAACGGCTGGGCGACAAGCTGCTCGCGCACCTGATCGCCCAGCGCGCGGTGCACCCGCGCATCGGCGACATCCGCGGCCTGGGCGCGATGGTGGCCAACGAATTCGTCGACCCGAACACCGGCGCGCCCGACGCCGACACGGCCAAGCGCGTGCAGATGGCGGCCCTCCAACGCGGCCTGCTGTTGCTCACCTGCGGCGTGCACGGCAACGTGATCCGCTACCTGTTTCCGCTCACGGTGGAAGACGCGGTCTTCGACGAGGGTCTGGCCATCCTCGACGCGGCGCTGGCCGAGGTGCTGGCGTGAACGACCGCAGCGCGGCCCCTGGCAACAGCGCAGGCGCCGCGCTCGACGAGCGCATCGCGGCGCTGCGCGCCCAGGGCGTGCATTCGGTGCTCGCCACCTTCACCGACCTCGAGGGCACGCCCAAGGGCAAGCTGGTGCCGCTCGATGGACTGCCCGGCGCGGTGTCACAGGGCGCGGGCTTCGCCGGCCCGAGCATCGTGGGCACCGGCCTGCCGCGCATGGGCGCGCGCAGCGAGTACATGGGCCGCGTGCGGCCCGAGAGCCTGCGGCCCTTGCCCTTCATGCCCGGCGTGGCCCACGCGGTGTGCGACGGTTACGCGGGCGGCGAGCCGCTGGCCACCGACCCGCGCCAGGTGCTGCAGCGCCAGGTGGCTCGGCTGCGCGAGCGCGGCTGGACGCTGTGGGTGGGCATCGAGCCCGAGTTCTTCCTGCTCAGGCGCGGCGACGACGGCCGCTGGGGCGTGGCCGATCCGCGCGACCGCCTCGCCAAGCCCTCGTACGACCTGCGCTCGATCGGCCGCAACCTGGGCTTCCTCGACGACATGCGCGAGGCGCTGGCGGCGCTGGGTTTCGCGCTCGAGCAGATCGACCACGAAGACGCGAGCGGGCAGTACGAAATCAACTACCGGCACGACGACGCGCTCGCCGCGGCCGACCGCTACCAGCTCTTCAAGCTCACCGCGCAGGCCGTCGCCGAGCGCCACGGCTGCACCTTCTCGACCATGCCCAAGCCGCTCGCGCACGCACCGGGCAGCGGCCTGCATTTCCACCTGAGCCTGAGCGACGCGGGCGGCCGCCCGCTGATGGGCGATGGCCAGGGCGCACTCGGTCTGAGCGATGCGGGCTGGGGCTTCGCCGCGGGCCTGCTCGCGCACGCCGACGCGCTGGCCGCGGTCTGCGCGCCCACGGTCAACAGCTACAAGCGCCTGGCCGCGAGCGATTGCGCCTCGGGCACCACCTGGGCGCCGGTGTGGAAGGCCGTGGGCGAAAACAACCGCACCTGCCTGCTGCGCGCGGTGGCGGGCCGGCTCGAATGGCGGCTGCCCGACCCGGCCTGCAACGTGTACCTGGCGCTCGCGGCCACGCTGGCTGCGGGGCTCGATGGCATCGACCGCGGCCTGCCCGCGCCCCGGCCTTGCGAGGACGACCTCTACCAGCGCCACGCCGCGGGCGAGCCCGTGCCCGAGCGCCTGCCGCGCGACCTGCACGATGCGCTGCGCGGGCTCGAGGCCGACGCCGTGGTGCGCGCCGCGCTGGGCGAGCCCCTGGTGGCGCAGTTCCTCGCGCTCAAGCGCGCCGAGTGGGCCGAGTACCACGCGCAGGTGAGCGACTGGGAGCTGCGGCGCTACGCCGAGGGCTGATCGGGTCCCGGCGCGGCCGATCGCGATAATCGCGGCCGTGAGTTCCCCCAGCACCACCGCCGGCGCCAAGACCTGGACCAAGACCACCGACCGCCCGCTGCGCAGCGCGCGCAAGTCGCTGGGCATCTGGCTGTTCGCGCGCTTCGTGGGCGTGCCCGTGCCCTGGGCCGCCACGCGCCAGACCGACGCCGAGGCCCTGCTGGCCTTCGAACACCAGCGCCTGCTCGACCTCGCGGCCGCGGGCGAGGCCGTGCCCACGGTGCTGGCCTTCGATGGCCACGCGCTGGTCACGAGTGATATCGGCACCACGCTCGACTACCTGCTGTTCCAGCGCGAGCCCAACCAGCGCCTGCCGCTGATGACCGCGGCCGCGGCCGACCTCGCGGCCTTTCACGCGCGCGGCCACTGGCACGGCGGCGCGCAGGCGCGCAACATCACCTGGGACGGCGCGCGCTTTGCGCGGCTCGATTTCGAGGAGCGGCTGGTGCCGGGGCTGCCGCTGGCCATGGTGCAGCGCTACGACGTGCTGCAGCTCATGCTCTCGCTGGCGCGGCTCATCGAGCCCCTGGGGCCCTCGGCCGTGCACGCCGTGCTGAGCGCCTACGCCGCGGTGGACGAAGCCCAGGGCGACGCGCTCAAGCGCTTCATCCGCCGGCTGCTGCCGCGGTTGGCGCGCGTGGCGCGCATCGCGGCCTGGTCGTCGCGGCTCGACGGCTCGCGCGAGCTTATGCGCCTGCGCACCGTGATGCAGGGCATGGCGGCCTTCGTCGAGACGCGCTGAGCCGCTTCAGGTCTGGTAGCCCGGGTCCAGGCGCTCGAGCTTGCGCAGCAGGGCGGGCCAGGCGATCTGCGCGCCCTGGCCCGCGGTGGCCACGCGCATCACGTCGGCCATGCCGGCGAGGATGCGCGGATCGACCTGGGTGAGTTCGCTCCCGCCGGCCAGCGCGTCGATCTGGATGCGACAGGTGTTCTCGAAGGTGTACATCGAGAGGAAGGCGTCGGGCACGGTGCGGCCCACGGTGAGCAGGCCGTGGTTGCGCAGCACCAGGTAATTGGCCTTGCCGAGGTCGGCCTGCAGGCGCGGCTTCTCGTCGGGGCGGAAGGCCACGCCCTCGTAGTCGTGGTACGCGAGCGAGGCCAGCACGAAGGTGCTCTGCTGGCTGATGGGCAGCACGCCGTGCTTTTGCGCGCTCACCGCCACGCCCGCGCGCGAATGCGTGTGCAGCACGCAGCCCGCCTCGGGCCGGGCCTCGTGCACCGCGCTGTGGATCACGAACCCCGCGGGGTTCACGGGAAAGGGCGAGTCGTGCAGCTTGTTGCAGGCCATGTCGACCTTCACGAGGCTGCTGGCGGTGATCTCGTCGAACATCAGCCCGTAGGGGTTGATGAGGAACTGGTGCTCGCCGCCGCTCACGCTGTCGGGCAGCTTGGCGCTGATGTGGGTGAAGACCAGATCGCTCCAACCATAGGCCGCCACCAGCCGGTAGCAGGCCGCGAGCTCGCAGCGCAGCGCCCATTCTTCGGCGCTGACCACTTCTTTGAGGGACGGGATGTGCATGGCGTGTCTCCGCGGCCGCCTCGGGGCGGGCGGCCTGCCATGCACTGTAGGCGCTGGGTCGCGTGCGGGCCTGTCCGCACGGCGACGCGCGGGGCTCAGCCCTTCGTCTTGCAGGTGTTCAGGCCCAGCATCGCGTAGGGCGGGCACCAGCCCACCAGGCCGGTGAGCAGCGGCACCACGCCGAGCCAGCCCCACCAGCCCACGGTGCCGGTGGCGGCGAGGGCGATCAGCACCAGGCCGAGGAGGATGCGAAGGGTGCGGTCGATGCCGCCGACGTTGCGGGTCATGGCTAACTCCATCAGTGAACGGTGATGTTCATGTGGATTGGACGCCCGGGCGCGCTGGTGCGCCTTGATCCAGATCAGGGTTGCGTCGCGCGCTCCAGCCGCGCCAGCCACAGCATGGCATGTGAGCGCTCGCTGCCGCACATTTCCTCGCTGGGCAGCAGCGAGCTGCACACCGCGGGCCGCTCGGGCCGGCCGAACAGGCGGCAGCGCAAGGCCTCGTCGAGCTGCGGGCAGGGCAGGCCCGCCGGCTTGCCCTGGGGCAGGCCGGGCAGGGGGCTGCTGATGGACGGGGCGGTGCAGCAGGCCGCGCAGCCCGGGCGGCAGTCCATGGCGGGCGGCGCTCAGGGCGCGTTGAGCTTGCGCGCGGCGTGCAGCGTCTGCTCCACCACGCCCTGCACCGACGCGAGCGCCGCGGCGTTCACGAGCCGGCCCTCGGCGTCGAAGGCCTCGCCGGCCTTGGCCAGCGCGAACTGGCGCGGCGTGAGCCAGCACTGCAGGTTGAGCAGCAGCGGGCTCAGGTGCGACAGGCTGCGCAGGCCGCCGAGCGCGCCCGGCGAGGCGCTGAGCAGACCCACCACCTTGCCCGCGAAGGGCTTGGTACCGCTGGACCATTCGGGGTCGCCCTTGATGGGGCTGGACACCCAGTCGATGGTGTTCTTGAGCAGGCCGGTGTAGCTGCCGTTGTACTCGGGCGAGCAGACGATCCAGGCCGGGTGGGCGTGGAAGATTTCCTTCAGCCGGCGGGCCGCGTCGGGCGTGCCACGCGCTTCGAGGTCGGCGTTGTAGAGCGGCAGTTCGTGCTCGGCGAGCTCGAGCAGCGTCACCTGCGCGCCCGCGGCGCGGCCGAGCTCGGCGGCCACGCGGGCCAGGCGGCGGTTGAACGACTGGGCGCGGGTGCTGCCGGCGAAAACGAGGAGGGGCGTGGGTGCGGTCATGGGGGCGGATTCTGGCACCCGGCCACGCGCGCCGCGCCTTGATGGGACAATCGCGGGCTTGCCCGCGCCGGTCGTCCACCGCCGCGGGCTTTGGAGTTCACATGCTGTACCCCCAGGAATTTGACGTCATCGTCGTCGGCGGCGGCCACGCCGGCACCGAGGCCGCGCTCGCCGCGGCGCGCATGGGCTGCGCCACGCTGCTGCTCACGCACAACATCGAGACGCTCGGCCAGATGAGCTGCAACCCCAGCATCGGCGGCATCGGCAAGGGCCACCTGGTGAAGGAGGTGGACGCGCTCGGCGGCGCGATGGCCATCGCCACCGACGAGGGCGGCATCCAGTTCCGCATCCTCAATGGCAGCAAGGGCCCGGCGGTTCGCGCCACGCGCGCCCAGGCCGACCGCGTGCTCTACAAGGCCGCGATCCGCCGCCGCCTGGAGAACCAGCCGAACCTGTGGCTGTTCCAGCAGGCGGTGGACGACCTGATGGTGGAGGGTGACCGCGTGGTGGGCGCGGTGACGCAGGTGGGCATCCGCTTCCGCTCGCGCACCGTGGTGCTCACGGCCGGCACTTTCCTCGACGGCAAGATCCACGTGGGCTTGAACAACTACAGCGCGGGCCGCGCGGGCGACCCGCCCGCGGTCTCGCTGTCGGCGCGCCTCAAAGAGCTCCGGCTGCCGCAGGGCCGCCTCAAGACCGGCACCCCGCCGCGGCTGGATGGCCGCACCATCGACTGGAGCCAGTGCACCGAGCAGCCCGGCGACCTCGATCCGGTGCCGGTGTTCAGCTTCATGGGCAACGCCGCGATGCACCCGCGCCAGGTGCCCTGCTGGATCACGCACACCAACGAGCGCACGCACGAGGTCATTCGCAGCGGCTTCGACCGCAGCCCCATGTTCACCGGCAAGATCGAGGGCGTGGGCCCGCGCTACTGCCCGAGCGTGGAAGACAAGATCAACCGCTTCGCCGACAAGGACAGCCACCAGATCTTTCTCGAGCCCGAGGGCCTGACCACGCACGAGGTCTACCCCAACGGCATTTCGACCAGCCTGCCCTTCGACATCCAGTACGCGCTGGTGCGCAGCATGAAGGGGCTGGAGAACGCGCACATCCTGCGCCCGGGCTACGCGATCGAATACGACTACTTCGACCCGCGCTCGCTCAAGAACAGCTTCGAGACCAAACAGATCGCGGGCCTGTTCTTCGCGGGCCAGATCAACGGCACCACCGGCTATGAGGAGGCGGCGGCCCAGGGCCTGTTCGCGGGCATCAACGCCGCGCTGCAGTGCCGCGGCGAAGCGCCCTGGCTGCCTTCGCGCGACCAGGCCTATCTGGGTGTGCTGGTCGACGACCTCGTGACCCAGGGCGTGACCGAGCCCTACCGCATGTTCACCAGCCGCGCCGAATTCCGGCTGCAGCTGCGTGAGGACAACGCCGACATGCGCCTGACCGAAACCGGCCGCCGCCTGGGCCTGGTGGACGACGCGCGCTGGGACGCCTTCAGCCGCAAGCGCGACGCGGTTTCACGTGAAACCGAGCGCCTCAAGTCGACCTGGGTGAACCCGCGTGTGCTGCCCGCGGAAGAGGGCGAGCGGGTGCTGGGCAAGGCCATCGAGCACGAGCACAACCTGTTCGACCTGCTGCGCCGGCCCGGCGTGTCCTACGCGGCGCTCACCGGCATGAACGGCGGCGCCTACGCGAGCGACGCCGTTTCACGTGAAACGCTGGGCGATCTGGCCGAGCCCGTGATCGAGCAGGTGGAGATCGCGGCCAAGTACAGCGGCTACATCGACCGGCAGAAGGCCGAGGTGGAGCGCGCCGCGAATTTCGAGCACCTGCGCCTGCCCGCCGACATCGACTACCTCCAGGTCACATCGCTCTCGTTCGAGGCGCGCCAGAAGCTGGCCAAGCACCGGCCCGAGACCCTGGGCCAGGCGGCGCGCATTTCGGGCATCACGCCCGCGAGCATCTCCCTGCTGCTGATCCACCTGAAGAAGGGTGGCTTCAAGGGCTTTGCCGCGCTGCGCACCGAGCCGGAGGCCGCTGCGCAATGAGCACCCTGCCCGAAGCCCTGCGCCGTGAGTTGCGTCAGGACCTGCTCGTGGGTCTGCGCGCGCTCGAGCTGGAATTCGACGAGGCCCAGGTCGAGTTGTTGCTCGACTACATGGCGCTGATCGAGAAGTGGAACCGGGTCTACAACCTCACGGCGGTGCGTGAGCCCGGTGAGATGCTGACCCACCACGTGCTCGACAGCCTGGCCGTGGTCGGCCCGCTGCTGCGCGAAACCGACGGACGCCCCGTGCGCCTGCTCGACGTGGGCTCGGGCGCGGGTCTGCCGGGCGTGGTGATCGCCATTGCCTGCCCGCACATCGAGGTGACCTGCGTGGACACGGTGGCCAAGAAGGCGGCCTTCATCCAGCAGGTGGCGACCGAACTCGCGCTCGTGAACCTGCACGGCCTGCACACCCGGGTCGAGAGCCTGGACCGCCGCCGGGGCGAGGAGGGCTTCGACGTCATCACCTCGCGTGCCTTCGCGGCGCTGGTCGATTTCGTGGATTGGTCGCACAAGGCGCTGCAGACCGGGGGCGTGTGGATGGCCCTCAAGGGCAAGCACCCACAGGCCGAACTGCTCGCGCTGCCGCCCGGCATCGACGTGTTTCACGTGGAACCGATCGCCGTACCCGGCCTCAAGGCCGACCGCTGCATCGTCTGGATGCGCGATCGCCGCGCCTGAGCGCGGCTGGCGCGGCGGGGCGGGCCGGTTCTGCGCGGCCCCTCACGTACACTCGACCCTCTTTTGTGAGGGGCCACCACCATGTTCGGCATCGCGGACTACGGCGCTTTCGTCATCGCCATCGTCGTGTTTCTCGCCATTCCCGGGCCGGGCAACCTGGCCCTGATCACCTCGACCAGCAAGGGCGGCGTGAAGGGCGGACTGGCCGCCACCATGGGCGTGATTGCCGGTGACCAGGTGCTGATGTGGGCGGCCGTGGCGGGCGTGGCCGCGCTGCTGGCCGCCACCCCCGCGCTGTTCGGTGCGGTGCAGTGGCTGGGCGCCATCTACCTGGCCTGGCTGGGCTGGAAGATGCTCAGTGCCAAGCCCGGCGACGCGCCGGTGCTCAACATCCGCCCGCGCCAGTACTTCCAGCAGGCCGCGGCCATCACCTTGCTCAATCCCAAGGCCATCGTGTTCTACATGGCCTTCTTCCCGCTGTTCGTGGACCCGGCCCGCCACCAGGGCCTGGTCACGTTCGGTGCCATGGCCGCGACCATCGCGGCGCTCACCTTCGCCTACGGCCTGGGCATGACGCTGATCGTGCACTTCCTGGCCGAGCGCCTGCGCGCCAACCCCACGATCGGCCGCGCGCTCGAGAAGGTGGCGGGCGTGTTCCTGATCGGCTTCGGCGTGAAGCTGGCCCTGTCCAAGTAAGCCCCATGGCAAAGATCTTTTGTGTTGCGAACCAGAAGGGTGGCGTCGGCAAGACGACCACCACGGTGAACCTGGCGGCGGGGCTGGCCAAGGTGGGGCAGCGCGTGCTCATGGTCGACCTCGACCCCCAGGGCAATGCCACCATGGGCTCGGGGGTGGACAAGCGCGCCATGGCGCTGTCGGTGTACGACGTGCTGCTCGAGTCGGCCTCGGTGGCCGAGGCCGCGGTGTTCTCCGAGAAGTGCGGCTACCACGTGCTCGGCGCCAACCGCGAACTCGCGGGGGCCGAGGTGGAACTGGTGGAGGTGGAGCGCCGCGAGCGCCGCCTCAAGCAGGCCCTGGCCGCAGTGGCCGATCAGTACGACTTCGTGCTCATCGACTGTCCGCCGTCGCTCAGCATGCTCACGCTCAACGGCCTGTGTTCGGCGCACGGCGTGATCGTGCCCATGCAGTGCGAGTACTTCGCGCTCGAAGGCCTGACCGATCTGGTCAACACCATCAAGCAGGTGCACGCCAACCTCAACAAAGACCTGCAGATCATCGGCCTGCTGCGCGTGATGTTCGACCCGCGCATCACCCTGCAGCAGCAGGTGAGCGACCAGCTCAAGGCCCACTTCGGCGACAAGGTGTTCGACACCGTGATCCCGCGCAACGTGCGCCTGGCCGAAGCGCCGAGCTACGGTCTGCCCGGCGTGGTGTTCGATCCGGCCGCGCGCGGCAGCCAGGCCTTCGTCGCCTTTGCCGAAGAGATGGTCCAGCGCATCAAGAAGATGTAAGGGGAGGGCGTTTCACGTGAAACCCGAGAACGTCCTGATCCTGCCGGGCTGGCAGAACAGCGGCCCCGCCCACTGGCAGAGCCGCTGGGAGAAGGCCCACGGCTACCGACGCGTCGAGCAGCACGACTGGATGACGCCCCAGCGCGGCGACTGGATGGCCCGCCTCGAAGACGTGGTGCTCGGCGCCGACGGCCCGGTGGTGCTCGTGGCCCACAGCCTGGGCTGCATCCTCACGGCGGCCTGGGCCGCGCATTCGCGCAGCACCGCGCGCGTGCGTGGCGCGCTGCTGGTGGCGCCGGGCGACAGCGAGCGGCCCGACCTGCGCGATCAGCTGCCGAGCTGGTCGCCCATCGTGCGCCAGCGCCTGCCTTTCCCGGCCGTGCTCGTGGGCAGCCACGACGACCCGTACTGCAGCTTCGAGCGCGCCCAGGGCTTCGCGGCCGACTGGGGTGCGCGCTTCATCGACCTCGGCAACGCCGGCCACGTCAACGCCGACTCGGGCCTGGGCGACTGGCCCCAGGGCCGGGCCTGGCTCCAGGAACTCCAGAAAGACACGCACTGATGGTCACCAAAAAACCCAAGGGCCTGGGCCGCGGCCTCGAAGCCCTGCTCGGCCCCAAGGTCGACGATGCGCCCGCGGGCGCCGAAACCCCGGCCGGCGCGCCGTCCACGCTGCCGCTCGACCAGCTCGTGGCCGGCCAGTACCAGCCGCGCACGCGCATGGACGAGGGTGCGCTCTACGAGCTGGCCGAGAGCATCAAGGCCCAGGGCATCATGCAACCGATCCTGGTGCGCAAGCTCGCGAGCGGCCCGAACGCGGGCAAGCACGAGATCATCGCGGGCGAGCGGCGCTTCCGCGCCTCGAAGCTCGCGGGCCTCAGCGAGGTGCCGGTGCTGGTGCGCGAGGTGCCCGACGAGTCGGCCGCGGCGATGGCGCTGATCGAGAACATCCAGCGCGAAGACCTCAACCCGCTCGAAGAGGCGCACGGCCTGCAACGGTTGGTGAAAGAGTTTGGGCTCACTCACGAGCAGGCGGCCCAGGCCGTGGGGCGTTCGCGCAGCGCGGCCAGCAACCTGCTGCGCCTGCTGCAGCTCGCCGAGCCGGTGCAGACCATGCTGATGGCCGGCGACCTCGACATGGGCCATGCCCGGGCCCTGCTGCCCTTGGACAAGGCCACGCAGATCACGGCGGCGAATCAGATCGCGACCAAGCAGTACTCGGTGCGCGAGGCCGAGAACCTGGTGAAGAAGCTCGCCGCCGAATTTGCGCTCGCGCCGCAGAAGCCGCGCAAGGAAAAGTCGCGCGACATCCGGCGCGTGGAAGAGGAGCTGGCCGACCTGCTGACCGCCGAGGTCGAGGTGCGCGTGAAAAAGCGCGTGAAGCGCCACGGCCGCGTGGAAGAGATGGGCGAACTGGCGATCCAGTTCGGCTCGCTGGAAGCCTTGAACGGCATCATCGAGCGGCTGAGGAACAGCTGAGCGCCCACCGCGCTTCGGGCGCGCCCCGGCCGGGGGCTCCCGCTCAGAGCGCGAAGATCTTGCCCGGGTTGAGGATGTTGTCCGGGTCGAGCGCGCGCTTGATGGTGCGCATCATCTCCACCGCCCCTGCGCCCGCTTCGTCGAGCAGGAAGCCCATCTTGTGCAGGCCCACGCCGTGTTCGCCGGTGCAGGTGCCTTCGAGGCGCAGCGCGCGGGTCACGAGCTTGACGTTGAGCGCCTCGGCGATGCGGCGCTCGTCGGCGCTGTCGGGGTCGATCAGGTAGCCGAAGTGGAAGTTGCCGTCGCCCACGTGGCCCACGAGGAAGTAGGGCAGGCCGGCGGCATCGGCCTCGGCCACGGAATCGAGCAGGCAGTCGGCCAGGCGGCTGATGGGCACGCAGGTGTCGGTGCTCACGGCGCGGCAGCCGGGCTTGCTCTGGATGGCCGCGAAATAGGCGTTGTGCCGCGCGGTCCACAGGCGCGTGCGCTCTTCGGGGGTGGTGGCCCATTCGAAGGCGTTGCCACCGAACTCGCTGGCGATCTCCTGAACCGTTTCGGCCTGCTCCTGCACGCTGGCGGGCGAGCCGTGGAACTCCATCAGCAGCATGTGCTCTTCGCGCAGGCCGAGCTTGCTGTGGGCGTTGACCATGCGCACGGTGTTGGCGTCGATCAGCTCGCAGCGCGCGATCGGCACGCCAAGCTGGATCACCTGGATCACCGTGCGCACCGCGGCCTCGATCGTGGGGAAGGAGCAGATGGCGGCCGAAATCGCCTCGGGCAGCGGGTAGAGCTTGAGCGTGACTTCGGTGATCACGCCCAGCGTGCCCTCGCTGCCCACCATCAGGCGCGTGAGGTCGTAGCCCGCGCTGCTTTTCTTGGCGCGCGTGCCGGTGCGCAGCACCTCGCCGCGGGCCGTGACCACCTCGAGCGCAAGCACGTTCTCGCGCATGGTGCCGTAGCGCACGGCGTTGGTGCCGCTGGCGCGCGTGGCCGTCATGCCGCCGATGGAGGCGTCAGCCCCCGGGTCGATGGGGAAGAACAGGCCTTCGCTCTTCACGGCCTCGTTGAGCGCCTTGCGCGTCACGCCAGGCTGCACCGTCACGGTGAGGTCCTCGGCGTTGATGGACAGCACCTTGTCCATGCGGCCCACGTCGATGCTGACGCCGCCCTGCACCGCGAGCAGGTGGCCTTCGAGCGAGGAGCCCACGCCGAAGGGAATCACGGGCACCTTGTGCTGCGCGCACAGGGCCACGGCATCGGCCACGTCCTGCGTGGACTGCGCGAACACCACGGCGGCCGGCGGCGGCACGGTGAAGGTCGACTCGTCGCGGCCGTGCTGCTCGCGCACCGCCAGCGCGGTGGAGCACTGAGCGCCGAAGCGCGCCTGCAGCGCGGCGATGAAGTCGGCGGACACCTCGCGCTGCGCCACCGTGGGCAGCAGGTGGGTGATGTCGGTGGGGGCGTTCATGGGCGGTCTCCGGCGCGTGTTCTGCAGAACGCGGCAGTTTACGCCCGGGCCCGGCCGCTGCGCTCAGCGCGGGGTCATGGGCGCGGCAGGCGCGCCGTGAGCGGCGGCAGGCTGCCCGTGGCCGCCGACGGGGCCGACTGCGTGCTGGCGCCGCCGCTGGCGTGGCGCGAGGGCAGGGTGTTGTGGGCCGCGGTGAGGCCGCCCATGGCCAGGGTCCAGGCCGCGATCAGTTGCACGCTGCGGCCTTCGAAGTGCAGTCGGCTGCGGGCGGGGCTGCGGGCGGGCGTGTCGGAGCTTCGTCGCATGGATGGAGGTCAGAGGCTGTGGAACGAAGCCGCATTGCAGCCCGGGGCGGCGCCACGCGCCAGGCTTTTTGCCGGGCGTTGCGCGCTTGACCGCGGCTTCACGCGGTTCACATTTCCCTAAGGCCTGTTACGTGCGGGGCATCGCGCACAATCGGTTCCCGTTCGACGAGGATCACCATGGGCAACCGACTCACGCAGATCGCCACGCGCACCGGCGACGCCGGCACCACCGGCCTGGGCGACAACACCCGCGTCTCCAAAGACAGCCTGCGTGTGCACGCCATGGGCGATGTGGACGAGCTCAACTCCCACATCGGTCTGCTGTTGTGCGAAGCGCTGCCGCCGGGCGTGCGCGCGCTGCTGGTGGAGATCCAGCACCAGCTGTTCAACCTGGGTGGCGAGCTCTCCATCCCCGGCTACGAGCTGCTCAAGCCCGAGGCCGTGGCCGCGCTCGACGAGGCCCTGGCCGAGCACAACGCCACCCTGCCGCGCCTGCAGGAGTTCATCCTGCCCGCCGGCAACCGAGCCGCCAGCCAGGCCCACGTGTGCCGCACCGTGGCGCGCCGCGCCGAGCGCGCGGTGGTGGCGCTGGGCCAGGCCGAGCCGGTGAACGACGCGCCGCGCCAGTACCTGAACCGGCTGTCCGACCTGATGTTCGTGCTCGCGCGCGTGCTCAACCGCATGAACGGCGGCGACGACGTGTACTGGAAGAGCCAGCGCCTGCAGCAGGGGGACGCCGCGTGAACCGGGGCATCGCACGCGGCCTGGCCGCGGCGCTGGCCCTGGCCGCGCTGTTCGGCCTCGCACAGGCGCAGACCCCGGCGAGCCGCCCGGCCGAGGTGGTGCTGGCCTGCGACGCGGTGTACCTGCCCGCGCGCACCAACTGGGTCCGCGAGGTGCGTTTCACGCTCGACGAGCGCCGCATCCGCGGCGTGTCGATCGACGGGGTGCCGGTGTACACCTTCACGGTCTACGAGACCGTGCTGCTCACGTCGCTGGACAACGAGCGCATCCAGCTCGACACCGCCACGCTGACCTGGCGCAGCGATTTCCGCGGCCAGTCGACGTCGGAAGGCCACTGCGAGCGGCGCTGAACGCGCGGCCCGGGGCGCCGCCACCGCGGCCGGCGCCCCTTGTTTTCAGGCCTTGGCGCTGCCGCGGCCCAGCAGCCAGTACAGCAGGATCGCGCCGAAGGTGGCGGTACCGATGCCGCCCAGTGCGAAGCCGCCGAACTTGAGGGTGTACTCGCCCGTGCCGAGGATGATGGGAATGGCGGCCACGAGCAGGTTGCGGTTGTCCGAGAAATCGACCTTGTTGTCGACCCAGATCTTGGCGCCCGCGATCGCGATCAGGCCGAACACCACGATGGACACGCCGCCCATGACGGCCAGCGGGATGGTCTGGATCAGCGCGCCGAACTTGGGGCTGAAGCCCAGCACCACGGCAATCACCGCGGCCACCACGAACATGGCGGTGGAGTAGATCTTGGTCGCGGCCATCACGCCGATGTTCTCGGCATAGGTGGTCACGCCGGTGCCGCCCGCGGCACCGCTCACCACGGTGGCGATGCCGTCGCCGATGAAGGCCTTGCCCAGGTAGGGGTTGAGGTCGCGGCCGGTCATGGCGCTCACGGCCTTGACGTGGCCCAGGTTCTCGGCCACCAGGATGATGGCCACGGGCGCGATCAGCAGCATGGCCTGTGCGCTGAACACCGGCGCCGAGAACGCGGGCATGCCGAACCAGGCCGCGTTGGCGATGCCGCTGAAGTCGATCGGCTTGCCCAGGCCCATGCCATTGGTGAGCACGGCGTAGATCACACTGGCCACGATCAGGCCCACGAGGATCAGCAGCCGCTGCACCATGCCGCGCGTGTACACGGCCACCAGGCCCACGCTCACGAAGGTGATGGCCTGCATCCAGGCGTCGAAGCCGGTGGGCGCCATGTTCTTGATGGGGATGGCCGCCAGGTTCAGGCCGATCACCGCCACCACGGTGCCCGTGACCACGGGCGGCATGAGGCGCTCGACCCAGCCCGTGCCCACGGCCTGCACCACGAAGCCGATCAGGATGTAGAGCACACCGCAGGCGATGATGCCGCCGAGCGCCACGCCCAGGTTGGGGTTGGGGCCGGTGCCGCCGTAGCCGCTGGCCGCAATGACCACGCCGATGAAGGCGAAGCTCGAGCCCAGGTAGCTCGGCACCTTGCCGCCCGTGATGAGGAAGAAGATGAGCGTGCCGATGCCGCTCATGAGGATGGCCACGTTGGGGTTGAAGCCCATCAGCAGCGGCGCGAGCACGGTGGCGCCGAACATGGCGATCACATGCTGCACGCCCATCACCGTGGTCTGGGGCCACGGCAGTCGTTCATCGGGCGCGATCACGCCGCCTTGTGCCAGTGTGCTGGCGCTTTTTTCGGTCCAGTTGAACAGCCCCATCTCGCTCGCTCCTTCTTGGTTTGGGTGGCGGCGATTGTGCAAGCAAGTGCCGCGCCGGTGGCGTCACCCAGGCGCGGGCAGGGGCACGGCGATCAGGGCAGGGCGTGGGTATCGGTCGCACCGCCGCCGTGCAGCACGGCCGCGAGCCCGCTGACCGCGTAGGCCACGAGCCGCGGCGCGGCCGAGCGGTCGAAGCCGAGCGCGCCGCCTGGCAGCAGTTGCTCGATGCGCCGGTCGCGCATGTGCAGCGCCACCGCGCCGAGCGTGAACTGGCAGCCCCAGGCGATCTCGGTCGGGCCGGCCGTGGGCACGGCCTCGCCCAGCGCGAGCATGAAGCGCTGCACCAGGGGGTCGAAGCCCGCGCCCATGGGGTGCTCGGTCACGGGCGAGCCCTGCTGCAGCTCGCGCGCGAGCAGCCGCGCGTAGGCCGCGGTCGACGGGTTGTGGCGCAGGTGCACCAGCGGCAGCACGAAGGCCTCGACGATGCGCAGCAGACCTTGCGCCTCGCGTGCGTGGCGGCGGGCCTCGTCGATCGTGGCCAGGCGCGCACGGTGGCAGGCGGCGCGGTGGTGGAACACGGCCCTGAACAGGTCGTGCTTGCGGCCGAAGTAATAGCCCACGAGGGCCAGCGGCACGCGCGCGGCGTCGGCGATCTGGCGCAGCGTGACGCCGTGGAAGCCGTGGTCGGCGAACAGGCGCTCGGCGGTGACGAGGATGGTTTCCTGGCGGAGGGTGCGCAGTGGCGGTGCGGTCTGTTCCATGGTGTCGGCAGGTGCGGACCGCCGGGGCCGGGGCCGCAGCCCGCGTGACAGACAGGGCCGCGGCGTGCCGCTAACCTGCTCCCACCCGACCCGAGCCCACCATGCCCCAACCGCCCAACATTCCCCAGATCCGCCGCTACACCGACTGGCTCGCGACCCACCGGGGTTTGCGTTTCGAGGACTACCCCGCGTTGTGGCGCTGGTCGGTGACCGACCTGGAGGCCTTCTGGGGCAGCGTGGACGAATACTTTAGTTTGCAGATGCGGCCGGAGGGGGGGCGGGTATTGGCCGCCAACACCATGCCCGGCACGCACTGGTTCCCGGGCGGGCGCGCCAACTACGCGCGCCAGGTGTTGCGGCACGTGGCGCCGGCCCACGCGGCGGGCATGCCGGCGCTGATCTCGCGCAACGAAAAAGGCCTGGCGCGCGAGCTCGGATGGCCCGAGCTGCAGCGCCAGGTGGCCGCGCTCGCGCTGCACCTGCGCGAGCAGGGCGTGCGCCGCGGCGATCGTGTGGCCGCCTACCTGCCCAACATCCCCGAGACCGCGATCGCCTTCCTCGCGGTGGTGAGCATCGGCGCGGTGTGGAGCGTGTGCGCGCCCGACATGGGCACCAACGCCGTGCTCGACCGCTTCCGCCAGATCGAGCCCGTGGCCCTGATCGCCTGCGACGGCGTGACCTACGGCCAGCGCGACATCGACCGCCTGGGCGTGGTGGCCGAACTTCGCGCGGCCCTGCCCACGCTGCGCCACGTGGTGCTGCACACCAACCTGGCCGACACGCCCGAGGCGAAGGCGCGTGCGCTCGCGCAGGCCGCGCCCTGCGCCCACTTCGAGGCCGTGTGCGCGCGCGACGACGCGGCCACCGCCGCCTTCGAGCCCGAGTGGCTGCCCTTCGACCACCCGCTGTGGATCGTGTATTCGAGTGGCACCACCGGCCTGCCCAAACCCATCGTGCACGGCCACGGCGGCACGGTGCTGGTGGGCATGGCGCTCAAGATCCTGCACAACGACATCGGCTGCAGCTACGACCCCAACAACTGGGGCGAGCGTTACCACTGGTACAGCTCCACGGGCTGGGTGATGTGGAACGCGCAGATCAGCGGGCTGCTCAACGGCACCACCTGCGTGATCTACGACGGCAACCCCGGCGGCTCGAAGGAGCGGCCCGACTGGACCACCCTGTGGCGCTTCGCGGCCGAGACCGGCGTGAGCTTCTTCGGCGCGGGCGCGGCTTTCTACGCCAACTGCCTCAAGGCGGGCGTGGACCTGTCCACCTGCGGCGACCTCTCGCGCGTGCGCGCGCTGGGCAGCACGGGCTCACCGCTGTCGGAAGACGCGCAGCGCTGGGGCAGCGCGCAGTTCCGACGCCTGCGCGACCGATCCCCCGCCGGGCCGCCCCAAGGGGGATCCGCCCCCTCGGGGGGCAGCGACCCACACGCAGTGGAGGAGCGTGGGGGCGACATCTGGTGGTGCAACATCAGCGGCGGCACCGATTTCGCCGGGGCCTTCATCGGCGGTCACCGCGAACTGCCGCAGGTGCCCGGGCGCATGCAGTGCCGGCTGCTCGGTTGCGCGGTGGAGTCGTGGAATGAGCAGGGCCAGGCCGTGATCGACGAAGTGGGCGAGCTCGTGTGCGTGCAGCCCATTCCCTCGATGCCGCTGCACTTCGTGGGCGACGTGGACAACCGCCGCCTCATCGGCAGCTACTTCGACGCCTACCCGCCTGGCCATGGCCGCAAGCCCGGTGGCGGTGACCTCGGGCCCGAGGCCGGCGCGGTGTGGCGGCACGGCGACTGGCTGCGCATCCTGCCCGACGGCTCGTGCGTGATCTACGGCCGCTCCGACGCCACCATCAACCGCCACGGCCTGCGCATGGGCACCAGCGAGATCTACAGCGCCGTCGAGGCCCTGCCCGAGGTGCTCGACTCCATGGTGGTCGACCTCGAGTACCTGGGCCGCGAGAGCTGGATGCCGCTGTTCGTGGTGCTGCGCGAGGGCCACATCCTCGACGACGCGCTGCGCGAGCGCCTGCGTGGCGCGATCCGCAGCGCGCTGTCGCCGCGCTTCGTGCCCGACGCGATCTACCAGGTGGCCGAGATCCCGCGCACGCTCTCGGGCAAGAAGCAGGAGCTGCCGATCAAGAAGCTGCTGCTGGGCCAGCCGATCGAGAAGGTCATCAACCGCGAGGCCATGGCCAACCCGGGCTGTCTCGACTGGTACGTGCAATTGGCGCGCGAGCGGGCCTGAGCGCGGGGGCGCGGGCTCAGTGCACGAACACCCGCGCCGGGTCGAGGGCGAGCGGGTAACCCGCGCCGTCCACGGCCACGCCCTGGACGGCGGGCGTGAGGAAGAGCTGGCTGTCCTGCACGTCGGCGAGCAGGCGTCCGGTGCCCAGGCCCGCGGCGCTGCCGTCCGGAATGCGGGTGAGGCTGATGCCATTGCCGTCCACCGCGCTCGAGTGGCTCGATATGAACAGGGCCTGCCCGCGGATGGCGTTGGCGCGCGAGGGCAGCGTGACCGCCGCGACCGGCAGCGTGAAGCCCTCTTCGACCACCCCCTTGGGCACCGCGCAGGCGGTGTCGGTGAACAGGTCGATGGTGACCTTGAGATCGAGCGTGTCGCCGCTGGTGGCGGTGATCGTGTGGCTGCGCAGGCGGCTGCTGTACGCGGGGTTGTAGGCGAACGAGGGGGCGCAGGCGCCGGTGGCGTCCGGCCTCCACACGCCCGTGAACTCCGTGAGCGACAACGACGGCGTGGCCGGGGTGTGTGCATCACCGCCGCCGCTGCCACCGCCACCGCCGCAGGCGGACAGGGCGAGCGACAGCGCGAGGGCGGACAGCACTGGGAACGTCTTCATGAATGGGCTCCGGTCCGTGCACGGAGACACGGGCGAACCGAATGGCCCGACAACCGCTCCCCTGGGACCGGCCTGGGTGGCAGGGGCGAGCGCTCTGTTCCCGCCCCCGCTAGCGCCGGCTCACCAGCACGATGCCCAGCGCCACGCCCGCCAGCGCCAGCATGAGCTGCACCGTGAGCGGCTCGCCCAGCAGCAGCACGCCGAACACCAGCGCGAACACCGGCGTGAGGAAGGTGAAGGTGCTCATCTGCGTGGCCGGGTAGTGGCGCAGCATCCACATCCAGGTGAGGTAGCTCGCGAAAGCGCCGACCACGCTCTGCAGCGCGATCGAGCCCCAGGCGCGCGCCGAGTAGTGAAAGCCCCAGGGCTCACCGAGCAGCAGCGAGAGCACCGGCGCCACGGCCGCGGTCACGGCCACCTGGTAGAAGAGCGTTTTCTCGGCGCTGGCACTGGCCATGCGGCTGGCGCGGATGGTGAGCGTGGTCAGGCCCCAGAGAATGCCCGCCGCCAGGCCCATGGCATCGCCGCGCCATTGGCCCGCCACCGGCGAGGCGTGCAGGAAGCCTTCGCTGAAGGCCAGGGCCACGGCCACGAAGGCGATGGACAGGCCGGCCCATTGCACGCGGCGCAGGGTTTCGCTGGGCACCACGCGCGGCAGCAGCAGCGCCACCACGAAGGGGCTGGTGTAGAGGAACACCGTGAGCCGCGAGGCGCTGGTGAACTGCAGGCCCAGGTAGATGAAGCTGAACTCGCCCGCGAACAGCAGGCCGGCGAGCAGGCCCGCGCCCAGCGTGCCGTCGCGGTTGAAGAGCGGCACCCCGCGCGCCACGCACCACAGCCACAGCAGCGCGGTCGCGCCCCAGAAGCGCACCGTGGCCTGCCACAGCGGCGGCACCTCGGTGGCGGCCACCTTGATGAGGATCTGCTGGAAGCCCCAGAAGGCGCAGCAGACGATGAGCAGCGCGATGGCCAGGGCGTCGAGGTGGGGTTTGCGTTCGGGCGTGGCAGACATGGAGCGCGATTGTGGCCCGGGCCGGGCCCCGGGGGTGTCGTCAGCGCGGCTGCGCGAGGCGGCGCAGCTGGGCCTTGAGGCGCTGCACTTCGGCGGCCGAGAGCTCGCCCAGCACCTCGGCCTCGTGGGCGCGCGCGCGTCGCAGCAGCGGCTGCACCTTCTCGCGGCCCGCGGGCGTGATGGCCACCAGCGTGCGGCGCTGGTCGGCCGGGTCGTCCTGCAAGGCCACCCAGCCCTGCGCGACCAGGCGCTGCAGCAGCTTGGTCACGGTGGGCTGCTGGCTCAGCACCTCGTGCGCGAGCCGGCCCACGCTCATGGGCGGCTCGCCGCTGAGCACGGCGAGCACGCGCCACTCGAGCGAGCCCAGGCCCGCTTCGCGCACCTGGGCGTCGAAGTCCTTGAACAGCGCGTGGTTGGCCTGGCCGAGCAGGTAGCCCAGATAGTCGTGAGTGAAGCGTTCGCCCCCACGCTCCGCCGCTGCGCGGGTCGCTGCCCCCCGAGGGGGCCGATCCGCCTTGGGGCGGCCCGGCGGCGGATCGGTTGGGCCCCCACGCTCCGCCGCTGCGCGGGTCGCTGCCCCCCGAGGGGGCCGATCCGCCTTGGGGCGGCCCGGCGGCGGATCGTGCGCTGCGCTCACAAGGGGTGCTCCGTGTAGAAGCGGCCGCCGTGGAAGAGCAGGGGCGAGGCCTCGGCCCGGTGGGCGCAGCGCTCGACCTCGCCCACGAAGATCACGTGGTCGCCTTCGGTGTACTGGCTGCGGTTGAAGCACTCGAACACCGCGGCCGCGCCCTGCAGCAGCGGCGCGCCGTTGCCGCCTTCGCTGAAGGCCACGCCGGCCCAGCGGTCGATGTCGCGCGCGGCGAAGCGCTCGGCCAGGGCCTGCTGGTCGGCCGCGAGCACGTTGATCGCGTAGTGCTGGCCGTTGCGGAAGGCCGCCATCGAGCCCGCGCGGTGCGCCAGGCTCCATAGCACCAGCGGCGGCGACAGCGACACCGAATTGAAGGAGTTGGCGGTCAGGCCCACCAGCGTGCCATCGGCGGTGCGTGCCGTCACGATGGTGACGCCGGTGGCGAACATGCCCAGTGAGGCGCGGAACTCCTGCGCCGAAAAATCGGGCGGGCGCGCCACCAGGCCGGATTGACGGGCAGGAGACATGGGCTGCAATTTACATGAATTTTCATGAATAATGGCCGCCAGACGACCAACCCCCACCCGCGACAAGGAGACCGGATGCTGCAGGAGCGGATCGAACCCGCCTGGATCGACGCCTTCGAGGCCATGCTGCGGCGCTGTGCGCTGCAGGCGGGCGAAGTGGTCGCGATTCTCGGCGAGACGCAAAGCCGGCCCGTGCTGGTCGAATTGGCGCACCTGGCCGCGGCGCGGCTGGGCGCGCGCTGTTTCCGCCTCACGCTGCCTTCGGTGTTCAGCACCAGCGAGCCGGTGCAGCGCTCCACCGGCGCGTGCCCCGCGATCCAGCAGCTGCAGCCGGTGATCGCCGCGCTCGCGGGCAGCCAGCTCGTGATCGACTGCACCGCCGAGGGCCTGATGCACGCGCCCGAGCTGCCCGCCATCCTCGCGGGCGCGGGCGGCACGCAGCCGCGCGTGGTCTACGTGAGCAACGAACACCCCGAGGCGCTGATGCGCCTGCTGCCCGACGAGGCCACCGAAGCGCGCGTGAAGGCGCACGTGAAGCGCCTGCGCGGCGCCCAGCGCATGCGCGTGACCTCGGCCGCGGGCACCGACCTGCACATCGACCTGGCCGGCGCGGTGTTCGGCGGCAACTGGGGCAGCACCACGCGGCCCGGCACGCTCACGCACTGGCCCGGCGGCCTGGTGCTGGGCTTTCCCGCCGCGGGCACGGTCAACGGCACGCTGGTGCTGGCCGAGGGCGACGTCAACCTCACCTTCAAGCGCTACATCGAGCGGCCGATCGCGCTCACCGTCGAGGCCGACACGGTCACGCGCATCGAGGGCAGCGGCGTCGACGCCGAGCTGCTGCGCAGCCACTACGCGGCCTGGAACGAGCCCGAGGCCTATGCGGTGAGCCACGTGGGCTACGGCCTCAACGAGCGCGCGCGCTGGGACAGCATGGCGCTCTACGACAAACGCGATTTCAATGGCACCGAGTTGCGCGCCTTCGCGGGCAATTTTCTCTACAGCACCGGCGCCAACGAGGTCGCGGGCCGGCACACGCGCGGGCACTTCGATTTCCCGCTGCGCCACTGCACCGTCGCGCTCGACGGGCAGGTGGTGATCGACGCCGGGCAGGTGGTGGCATGAACAGCCTGCCCACCTTCACCGCGCTCGGCAGCGGGCCCACCGTGCTCATGCTGCACGGCATCGGCGGCGGCCACCTGGCCTTCGCGCCGCAGGTCGAAACGCTCGCGGGCGCGGGCTACCGCGCCATCGCATGGGACATGCCGGGCTACGGCCGCAGCGCGCCCATCGAGCCCTACACCTTCAAGGGCCTGGCGCAAAGCTGCGTCGACCTGATCGACGCCCTGCAGTGCGAGAGCGTGGTGCTCGTGGGCCACAGCATGGGCGGCATGGTCGCGCAGGAGGTGGTGGCGCGACGGCCCGACAAGGTCCGCCGCCTGGTGCTCGCAGGCACCTCGGCCGCCTTCGGCAAGCGCACCGACGGCCGCAGCGCCGAGGCCTGGGCGCAGCAGTTCATCGCCCAGCGCACCGCGCCGCTGGACGCCGGCAAGACCATGGCCGAAGTGGCCCAGGTGCTGGTGCCGCAGATGACCGGCCCGGGCGCCTTGCCCGAAGGCCTGCGCCTGGCCGAGCACTGCATGGGCGGTGTGCCCGCAGCCACCTACCGGCGCGCACTCGAATGCCTGGTCACCTTCGACCGCCAGCAGCAGCTCGCCGACATCCGCGTGCCCACGCTGCTCATCGGCGGCGAGTTCGACCGGGTGGCCTCGCCCGCGGTGATGAAGCAGATGGGCGAGGCCATTCCGCGCGCGCGCTACGCCGAGCTCAAGGGCATCGGCCACCTCATGAACCTCGAAGCGCCCGACGACTTCGACGGCCTGCTGCTGGGCTTTCTCGCCGAGCCCGCGCCCGCGCCGCACGCCGACCTGCACTGAGACCGCCCCAAGGAGACACGCCCATGAACCGCGACCCCCTGTCCACCGGCCTGGACTTCACGCCCGCCGTGGGCGACATGGCTTTCACGCCGCTGCAGCGCGAACTGCTCACCGTGGCCCACCGCCTGGGCCGCGAGAAGTTCGCGCCGCGTGCCGCGCAGTGGGACCGCGAGGCGAGCTTTCCCTTCGCCAACTACGACGACCTGCGCGAGGCCGGCTTCCTCAAGCTCTGCGTGCCGCGCGAGCACGGCGGCCTGGGCGCCGACTACCCCACCTACATGATGGTGGCGGCCGAGATCGGCCGCTTCTGTGGCGCCACCGCGCTCACCTGGAACATGCACATCTGCAGCACCATGTGGACGGGCGTGCTCGCCGACGGCATACCCATGACCGACGCGCAGCGCAGCGAGCACACGGCGCGGCGCGAGCTGCATTTCCGCCGCATCGTCGACGACGGCGCGCTCTATGCCCAGCCCTTCAGCGAAGGCTCGGCCGCCGCGGCCGGGCGTGCGCCCTTCGGCACCACGGCGAAGAAGGTCGAGGGCGGCTGGCTCATCAACGGGCGCAAGATTTTCGCCAGCCTCTCGGGCGCGGCCGACTACTACGGCATCCTCTGCACCGAAGACGTGGACGGCAAGGATCCCGACCCGCGCGACACCATGTACATCAGCGTGCCCGCCACCAGCGCGGGCCTGACCATCAGCGGTGAATGGGACCCGCTGGGCATGCGCGGCACCGTCAGCCGCAACCTCCAGTTCAAGGACGTGTTCGTGAGCGACGCCGAGCAGCTCATGCCGCGCGGCATCTACTTCACGGGCGCGCAGACCTGGCCGGCCATGTTCTTCACGCTCGCGCCCACCTACCTGGGCCTGGCCAACGCGGCCTACGACTTCACCGTGAAGTACCTGCGCGGCGAGGTCGAGGGCGAGCCGCCCGTGAAGCGCCGCCAGTACCCGACCAAGCAGATCGCGGTGGCGCAGATGCGCATCCAGCTCGAGGCCATGAAGAGCCTGTTCGTGCGCGCCATTCAGGAAGCGCGGCCCAACCCGGGCAAGGACGAGAAGCTGCGCCTGTACGCGGCGCACCACACGGTGATGGAAGGTGCCAACGACATCGCGCGCCTGGCCATCCGCACCTGCGGCGGCCAGAGCATGATGAAGCACCTGCCGCTGGAGCGCCTCTACCGCGACAGCCGCTGCGGCTCGCTCATGCTGCCCTGGACGGCCGAACTCATCGTCGACCGCATGGGCCGCGAAACGCTTTACGAGCCGGGCGAAAGAGACGCCTGAGCGCGGCCGGCGCGCGGTGCGCGCGCTTCGGCCCCGAAGCCGTGGAAGCCGAAGGCCATGGCCGGACGCTCGCCGCTGATGAGCTCGGCCAGGGCCTTGCCCGAACCGGCGCCGTGCGTCCAGCCCAGCGTGCCGTGGCCCGCGTTGATCCACAGGCCTTTCACGGGCAGGCGGCCGATCAGGGGAATGTTGGTCGGCGTCGCGGGGCGCAGGCCGGTCCAGAAGCGCGGGTTGCCGCCTTCCGAAGGCAGCCGCGTGTCGGCCACGCCGGGGAACACCTCTTCGATGCGGCGCACCAGCATCTCGCAGCGTTTGCGGGCCAGCGGCGTGTCCAGCGACAGGTCGAAGCCGCCGAGCTCGATGGTGCCGGCCACGCGCAGCTCGTTGCCCAGGCGCGAGAGCGCGATCTTGCGGCTGTCGTCGATCATGCTCACGAAGGGCGCGCGCTCGGGCTCGAGCAGTGGCAGCGTGGCGCTGTAGCCCTTGCCCGGGTAGATGGGCACGCGCACGCCGATGCGCGCGAGCAGTGGCGTGGTGTACGAACCGCAGGCCACCACGGTGGCGTCGGCCTTGAGGGCGGAGAGCACGCCGGTTTCGCGGTGGCGCACGCGCACGCTGGCCACGGCACCGCCGGCCACCTCGATCTGCTCGATGTCGTGGCCGAACAGCAGGCGCGCGCCGCGCGCGGCGCACAGCGCGGCCAGCTGCTGCGTGAACACGCGCGCGTCGCCCGACTCGTCGCTTTCGGTGAAGGTGCCGCCCACGATGCGATCGCCGTACGAGGCCAGCGCGGGTTCGATGCGCAGCAGCTCGTCGCGCGAGACCACGCGGCGCTTCACGCCGAAGTGGCCCATGAGCTCGGCCGCGCCGGCCGCGCCGTCGAAGGATTTCTGGTCGACGTAGAAGTGCGCGATGCCGCGCTCGAGGCGGTGGTAATCGATGCCGGTCTCGCGCACCACGTCTTTCAGTGCCGCGTGGCTGTACGAGCCCAGCGCCACCAGCTGCGCCACGTTGCGCTCGAAAGCCGCGTCGTTGCACTGCGCAAGGAACTGCAGGCCCCAGCGCCACTGCGCCGGGTCGAGCTGCGGGCGAAACAGCAGCGGCGAGGTGGGCGAGAACATCCACTTGAGCGCTTTCAGCGGCGCTTCGCGGTTGGCCCAGGGCTCGCAATAGCTGACCGAGATCTGCGCGGCGTTGGCGAAGCTGGTCTCCAGCGCCGCGCCGGGCTGGCGTTCGACGAGCGTGACCTCGTGGCCGCGCTGCAGCAGGTGCCAGGCGGTGCTCACGCCGATGATGCCGGCGCCCAGAACGGTGACTTTCATGGTGGATCTCCCGGCGCGGTGCGCCTGTGCCGCCAGTGTCGGGAAATCCCCGTCCGAAATGAAGCGGGATTCAAGCAAAATCGAGTTCATCAGTTTGGCTGATGAAAGAGCCCCGATGAGCACCTTCGATCCCGACGCCCTCGAATGCCTGGCCGCCATCGTGGAAGAGGGTGGCTTCGAGCGCGCCGCGCAGCGCCTGTCCATCACGCAGTCGGCCGTGTCGCAGCGGCTGCGCGCGCTCGAGGCGCAGGTGGGCACGGTGCTGATCGTGCGCAGCCGCCCGCTCAAGCCCACGCCCGCGGGCCAGCTCATGCTCAAGCACGCCAAGATGATGCGGCTGCTGCGCGCCGACCTCGAGAAGGACCTGAAGGAGCTCGCGCCCAGCAACGCCGCCAGCGGCCGCGGCGAGGAGCGCATTTCGGTGGCCATCAATGCCGACAGCATCGCCACCTGGGCCCTGCCCGCCCTCGACGCGCTGGCGCGCGCGGGCCTGCCGGTGGAAATCATCGCCGACGACCAGGAGTTCACCCACGAGTGGCTGCGCGAAGGCCAGGTGCTGGGCTGCGTGACCTCGCTGGGCCAGGCGTTGCGCGGCTGCCGCATGGAGCCGCTGGGCGTGATGGACTACGTGCTGGTGGCAGAGCCCGGCTTTGCGCAGGAGCACTGCCCCAAGGGCCTGAACACGCAGAACTTCCACCGCCTGCCCTTCATCGCCTTCAACCGCAAGGACCAGCTGCAGCACGCCTTTGTCGAACAGCGCTTCGGCCTCTCGCGCGTGGTGCTCAAGCAGCGCTTCGTGCCGTCCAGCGAAGGCCAGGTGCGCGCGGTGCTCGCTGGCTGGGGCGTAAGTGTGGTGCCCGAGCTGCTGGTGCGCGAACGCATCGCGCGCGGCGAACTGGTGGACCTGGCGCCGCGCCACCGCGTGGGCGTGGCGCTGCACTGGCACTGCTGGAACCTGAGCTCTGACGTGCTCGACGCGCTGAGCGCGGCGCTGCGCGACGCGGCCGGCCGGGCCCTGCGCGCGCCGCTCTGAGGCGCACACAAAAAAGCCCCGCGCGGGCGGGGCCTGGGCAGCGCCTGCGCGCCGGCCTCACTTGGGCATGATCACCGTGTCGATCACGTGGATGACGCCGTTGCTCGCGGCCACGTCGGTCGCCACCACCTTGGCGTTGTCCACGGTCACACCGCCCGAGGTGCCCACCGTGATCTCGCCGCCCTGCACGGTCTTCACCTTGCCGGCCTTCACGTCCTTGGCCATCACCTTGCCCGGCACCACGTGGTAGGTGAGCACGGCGGTGAGCTTGGCCTTGTCCTTGAGCAGCGCATCGAGCTGGTCTTTGGGGATCTTGGCAAAGGCCTCGTCCGACGGCGCGAACACCGTGAACGGGCCCGGGCCCTTGAGGGTGTCCACCAGGCCGGCGGCCTGCACCGCGGTCACCAGGGTCTTGAACGAGCCGGCGGACACGGCGGTGTCCACGATGTCCTTGGCGTGGGCGGCAGCGAGGGCGCCGAACGCGAGCACGGAGGCAATGAGGGTCTTCTTCATGCAGAGGTCCTTCCTGAAGCCGCGGTCAACATAGACCGCGGCGGGAATTTAAACCATGTTGTTCGCAAGAAGACTGAATAGTTTTAAAGACGACCAAAAAGTAAGGAAGTCGACGATCAGGTTGAACTCGGGCAGAATCCGGCGATCACAACGGGCTTTTGCCTCGATCGCCTTTCCATGCCGCCAGCCGCCAAGTCCTCCGCCGCCCCCAAGCTCAGCTTTCGCGAGCAGATGCACCTCGCCCGCGAGGACGCCATCATTTCGGCGGTCAACCGTTTCCTGGCCGAGAAGGGCTTCGACGCCATGACCGTCGACGAGGTCGCGGCCGACGTGGGCATCGCCAAGGCCAGCCTGTACAAGCACTTCCCGAGCAAGGAAGACCTGGCCGCCGCGGCCATGGTGCGTGTGATGGACCGCGCGCGCGCCTTCCTCGACGGCCTGCAGGCCGACCCGAACGCGCGCCCGCTCGACCAGCTCAAGGCCGTGGCGCGCTGGACCATGGAGGTGCAGCTCGATGGCGAGATGCCCTCGCTGCCGAGCGAGAACTCCTCGCTGCGCACCACGCTGATCAACAACAAGGCCTACATGGACGGCCTGATGGATGTGAGCGAGCGCCTGGGCGCGTGGATCACCGCGGCCCAGGCCGACGGCAGCATCAGCCCCGCGCTGCCGCCCATCGCGGTGCTCTACACGCTGTACGCGCGCGCCTGCGATCCGGTGCTCGGCTTTCTCAAGATGTCCGAGCTCTACACGCGCGAGCAGATCGTCGACATGGTGCTCAGCACCTGCTTCGAAGGCCTGCGCGCGCGCTGATGCCGGCGGTGCTCAGCGCACCAGGAGCACGGGGGATTTGCACTGGGCCAGCACCTTGGTGGCCACCGAACCCAGCACCAGGTTGCCCAGCGCGCCGTGGCCGTGCGAGCCCATGATCACCAGGTCGAACTTGCCGGCGTCGGCGGCCTTGGCGATGAGTTCGCCCGCGGGGCCCACCTTGTGCACCACCTTGGCCGCGATGCCGTGGCGCTGCAGGAATTTGGCCACCGGCCCCGTGATCTTGGCCGCTTCGTCCTCGTGGAACTTGTTGGCCACCGTGGCGCCCACGGCCGCGCGGGCCCGCGGGGGCAGCGGGGCCTGCACGCTGATTGCGGTGAAGTCGTTGTCGCTGCCGAACAGCTCGTCGTGGGCCGCGAGGTAGGCCAGCATTTTCTTGGTGTAGGCGCTGCCGTCGACAGCAAGCAGGATCTTCATCGGGTGCTCCTTGGTGTTGTGGGAAGAGGAATTGCAGGAGCGCGCAGTGTAGGGCCCGGCCTGCGCCTTGCACCTTGAGCCGGATCAAGCCGGACCGATGTCCACCGTGCCCACGGGATCGAAGCCGAGCTGCTCGTGCTTGTCGCGGTAGCCGAGCGGGTTGGCCTTGATGCGGCAGCGGCCCACGCGCACGTCGGTCGGGCAGTGCAGGTGGCCATGCAGCCAGAGGTCCGCGGACGGCAGCAGCTCATCGAGTGCGTTGCAAAAGCCCGCGGTGCCCGGCGTGAGGCCGTAACGCGGATCGGCGCTGTGCAGCGTGGGCGCGAAATGGGTGACCACCACCGTGGGCCCGTCGAAGGGCTGGGCCAGCGCATCGCGCAGCCAGGCCTGGCATTCGAGGCCCAGCGCGCGCATGGCCGCGGCGTCGAACAGCGCGCCGCCGCGCTGGCTCGCCATGCTGCGCAGGTAATGGTTGGCGGCGCGAAAGGCCTTCTCGCGCTGCTGAAGCGGGTCGGTGCCCGGCGGGTGGATCGCGTCGTAGTCGGTCCACAGCGTGGTGCCCACGAAGCGCACGCCACGCCAGATCCAGGTCTCGCGCTCGAGCCAGCGCAGGCCCAGGCGTTCGCAGGTGGCGCGCAGGCGGGCGTGGGCGTCGTCCACATCGAGCGCGTCGTACTCGTGGTTGCCCGGCACGAACAGCACCGGTACCGGCCAATCCGCGAAGCGGCCCAGGCCCCAGTCGGGTTCGGGCATGGTGCTGCCGTCGCGGCGGCGCTGGTACGAGCCCACGTCGCCCGCGAGCACCAGGAGTTCGGCGCCCGGGGCGGGGCGCGGCTCGAAATCGGGGTTGGCCTCGAGGTGCAGGTCGCTGAGCAGCTGGATCTTCATGCGCCGATTGTCGCGGCCTCGCCCAGCCCGTCGCGCGCGGCCCGGGCCACGGCCTCACGCAGCCAGCGGTGCGCGCCGTCGTGCTGGCGCTGGCGGTGCCACAGCGTGTCCACGTGCACCTCGGGCACGTCCAGCGGCAGCTCGGCGATCGCGAGCTCGTCCTCCATGCCGGTGGCCGACACGAAGTGGCGCGGCAGCACGGTGAGCAGGTCGGTGGTGGTGACCACGCGCCCCGCGGTGAAGAACTGGTTCACCGTGAGCACCACCCGGCGGATGCGCGAGCGCGCGGTCAGCGCCTCGTCGACGAAGCCGAAGGGCCGGCCCGAGAAACTCACGAGCAGGTGGCGCGCCGCGCAGTACTCGTCGAGCGTGAGCGGGCGGCCGGCCATGGGGTGGCCGCGGCGCATCACCACCACGTAGCGGCCGTCGTAGAGCCGCTGGAAGGCGAAGCGCGGCAGCTCGTCCTGCTGCTGCGCCGCACCGAGTTCGGCGATGACCGCCGGGAAGTGACCGATGGCCACGTCCACCGTGCCGCTTTCCAGCAGCTCGCGCGGATCGCGCGTGGTCAGCGGCAGCACGCGCAGGTTCACGCCCGGGGCCTCGGCCTCGCAGATGTTGACCAGGCTGGGCACCAGCTTGGCGGCGGTGGCGTCGGCCATGGCGAGGTGAAAGGTGTTGCTCGCCGAGCCGGGTTCGAACTCGCCGGGCGCGAGCGCCCCGCGCAGCAGGCCCAGCGCCTCGCGCACCGCGGGCCACAGCGCCATCGCCGCGGGCGTGGGCTCCACGCCGAAGCCGGCGCGCCGCACCAGCTCGTCGCCCAGCAGCTCGCGCAGGCGGCGCAGCGCGTTGCTCACCGCGGGCTGCGTCATGGCCAGGTTGTGGGCCGCGCGCGTGAGATTGCGCTCGGCCATCACCTCGTCGAAGACGCGCAGCAGGTTGAGGTCGAAGGTGCGGAAGTTCGGTGGATTCATCATGATGATGAATGGTATCCATCATCAAAATAAAGTGGCGAGATATCGGGGTAAACCCTAGAGTACCGCCCATGCACCCCACCGGGTGTTCTTCAAGGAGTTGCCATGAGCACCACCCTCTCCGCACCGCTGTCTGTTGCCGCCTCTGCTTCCGCTTCGCCCGCCGCCTCTTCCGACGGCGCCCGCCGCCTGAGCGCCCTCCTGCTCGCTGCCGTGCTCGCCACGCTGGTCGTGATCGCCGACCAGGTGATCGACACCTGGGCCGATGGCCACCTCATGCTCGCCTGGGTCAGCCTCTGGGCCCTGGTGTTCGCCGGCCTCGCGCTGTTCGCCGACACCGCCCGCCGCGGCGCCCGCCGCGCCGTGGCCGCGCTCGACGACTGGTCGCGTTCGCTGGCCGAGGCCCGCGCCGAAATGCGCCTGTGGGAAATGGCCCGCCAGGACCCGCGCCTCATGACCGAGCTGGTCGCCGCGCGCAACCGCGCCGAAGTCGAACTGGAAACCCAGGCCGCCCCGGCCCAGGACTTCAGCGACGCGCTGGCCCCGATCGGCCTGCCCCAGGCCGCCACGGTCGACACGCGCAGCTACTGGGAACGTCTGGCCGCCAGCCGCGCCCGCTACGCCCAGATGCACTTCATCTGACCAGCGCCCGCGCATGAAAAAAGCCGCTCCGAGGAGCGGCTTTTTTGCGTCTGCGGGGCGCCCGCTCAGGCGGCCAGGCGCTGCTCGATGCGGGCCTTGGTGTCGGTCAGCTCGCGCGGCAGGTGATAGGCCAGCTGCTGGAACAGCTCGGCGTGCAGCTCCAGCTCCTTCACCCAGGCGGCCTTGTCGATCGCGGTCACGGTGGCGTACTGCTCGCGCGAGAAGGCCAGGCCGTTCCACTGGATGTCCTCATAGCGCGGGCTCGTGCCGAAGGCGTGTTCCACGCCCTGGCCGCGGCCTTCGATGCGGTCGATCATCCACTTGAGCACGCGCATGTTCTCGCCGAAGCCCGGCCACACGAACTTGCCGCTCTCGTCCTTGCGGAACCAGTTGACGCAGAAGATGCCCGGCAGCTTGGCGCCCTGGGCCTTCAGTTTGCTGCCCATGTCGAGCCAGTGCTGGAAGTAGTCGCTCATGTTGTAGCCCGTGAAGGGCAGCATGGCGAACGGGTCGCGGCGCACCACGCCCTGAGCGCCGAAGGCGGCGGCGGTGGTTTCCGAACCCATGGTGGCGGCCATGTAGACGCCCTCGGTCCAGTCGCGCGCTTCGGTCACCAGCGGCACGGTGGTGCTGCGGCGGCCGCCGAAGATGAAGGCGTCGATGGCCACGCCCTTGGGGTCGTCCCAGGCGCTGTCGAGCGCGGGGTTGTTGGTGGCGGCCACGGTGAAGCGTGCGTTGGGGTGCGCGGCCTTGGCGCCGGTTTCCTTGGCGATCTGCGGCGTCCAGTCCTTGCCTTGCCAGTCGATGGCGTGCGCGGGCGCATCGCCCATGCCCTCCCACCAGACGTCGCCGTCGTCGGTGAGCGCGACGTTGGTGAAGATCACGTCCTTGTTCAGGCTGGCCATGCAGTTCGGGTTGGTCAGCGTGTTGGTGCCAGGGGCCACGCCGAAGTAGCCGGCCTCGGGGTTGATCGCGTAAAGGCGGCCGTCGGCGGCCGGCTTGATCCAGGCGATGTCGTCGCCGATGGTGGTGACCTTCCAGCCTTCGAAGCCCTGCGGCGGGATCAGCATGGCGAAGTTGGTCTTGCCGCAGGCGCTGGGGAAGGCCGCGGCCACGTGGTACTTCTTGCCCTCGGGGCTGGTCACGCCCAGGATCAGCATGTGCTCGGCCAGCCAGCCCTGCTGGCGGCCCATGGTGGAGGCGATGCGCAGCGCGAAGCACTTCTTGCCCAGCAGCGCGTTGCCGCCGTAGCCCGAGCCGTAGCTCCAGATCTCGCGCGTCTCGGGGTAGTGCACGATGTACTTGACCGTGGGGTTGCAGGGCCAGACGGTCTTGTCCTTCTCGCCGGGCTGCAGCGGCGCGCCCACGGTGTGTACGCAGGGCACGAAGTCGCCGTCGGCGCCGAGCACGTCGAACACGGCCTTGCCCATGCGGGTCATGAGCTTCATGTTCACCGCCACGTAGGCGCTGTCGGAGAGCTCCACGCCGATGTGGGCGATGGGGCTGCCCAGCGGACCCATGCTGAACGGCACCACATACATGGTGCGGCCGCGCATGCAGCCGTCAAACAGCGGCTGCAGGGTGGCGCGCATCTCGGCCGGGGCTTTCCAGTTGTTGGTCGGGCCGGCGTCTTCCTGGCGCTCGCTGCAGATGAAGGTGCGGTCTTCCACGCGCGCCACGTCCGAGGGGTCGGTGCTCGCAAGGTAGCTGTTGGCGCGCTTGGCCGGGTTCAGGCGCTTGAAGGTGCCGGCGTCGACCAGCTGCTGGCACAGGCGGTCGTACTCGGCGTCGCTGCCGTCGCACCAGACGATCTGGTCGGGCTTGCACAGCGCGGCCATGTCGGCCACCCAGGCGATCAGCCGTGCGTGCTTCACGTAGGAGGGGGTGTTGAGGGCCAGGCCCTGCATCACGGGAGAGTTCATCGGACGGACTCCAGAGGTTGAAAACCAGGGGCGGCTCAAGACACCGACAGCCGCAAAAGCGGCTGTCCTGGGGGGCCTGGGCGGCGGATCGGGTCGGTCGGCGCGGCGGCGCGGATCGGCCAATGGCGCAATTTTAGGGACGGGGGCTGCGGGTTACACCCCAGTTACATGCAAACCCCGCATAACGTGATGCAGTTGGCGCGCTCAAAACGGTATGCATGCATACGAAAGGACGCAAAAAAGCCGAAGGCCCCGTGGAGGGGCCTTCGGCTGGGCGCGGGTGGCCGCGCGGGGATTCGGGGGCTGTGCGCCGCGATCAGGCCATGAAGACGGCGATGAAGGCCAGCAGGAACATGAGCACGCCGCCGGCGATGGGCAGCACGATGGGCATCAGCGGCGTGATGGACTCGACCACGTCTTCGGTCTGCTCGGGGGTGTGCTGCGGTTGCTGGGCCATGTCTGCTCCGGTGCGGTGACGACGAAAAACGCGGATTTTAGGCGATGTGCGCGTCAGAGCAGCGCATAGGTGGTGGTGGCGCGGCAGGCGCTTTTGCCATCCTCGGCGCCGCGGATGTCGATCTCGCCGAAGGCCAGGCTCTTGCCGGCGCGGATCACGCGCGCCTCGATCAGCGCGTCCTGCCCCGACAGCGGCTTGAGAAAGCTGGTGTTCATCTGCACCGTGGTGCAGGGCCGGAAAGCGCCGAAGTGGCGGATCAGCGCGAGCACCATGGCCGTGTCGGCCGCGGCCATCATGGCCTGGCCGCACAGCATGCCGCCCACGCGGCTGAGCTGGTCGCTTTGTGGCAGGCGCAGCGTGACCGCGCCCTCGGCGTGGCTTTCGACCGTGAGGCCCAGGGCCTGGACCCAGGGGGCGAAGTACTCGGGCAGGGCGGCTTGCAGCGTGGCGTGGTCCATGGGGGCAGGGGGCTGGGGTTACTGGACATGCGCGGCAAAGCCCGCGCCATTGAGCAGGCCGATCACCTGCTGCACGTGCTCGCGCCCGCGCGTCTGCAGCACGAGCTCGATCTCCACGTTCTGGGCCGCCAGCAGCGTGAAGGCGCGCTGGTGGTGCACCTCGTCGATGTTGGCGCCGGCCTCGGCCACCAGGGCGGTGATGCGCGCGAGGTTGCCCGGCACGTCGCGCGCGTTGACGGCGATGCGCGCGAGCCGGCCCGCGCGCACCATGCCGCGCTCGATGATCGAGGCCAGCAGCATCGGGTCGATGTTGCCGCCGCACAGCACCAGGCCCACGCGCCGGCCGCGGAACCGCCGCGGGTGCTTGAGCAGCGCGGCCAGGCCGGCCGCGCCCGCGCCTTCGACCAGGGTCTTCTCGATCTCGAGCAGCATCACGATGGCCTGCTCGATGTCGCCTTCGTCGACCAGCAGCAGGTCGTCCACGCGTTCGCGCACGATGGGGATGTTGACCTCGCCCGGCGTGCCCACGGCGATGCCTTCGGCGATGGTGCTGCTGCCCTGCGCGTGCTGCGTGCCCTTGATGGCGTTGACCATGGCGGGGAAGCGCTCGGTCTGCACGCCGACCACCTCGATGCCGGGGCGCAGCGCTTTGGCCGCAGTGGCCATGCCGGCGATCAGGCCGCCGCCGCCGACGGCGATCACCAGGGTGTCGAGATCGGGCACGTCGGCCAGCATCTCGAGCGCCACCGTGCCCTGGCCGGCCACGATGGCCTCGTCGTCGTAGGGGTGCACGAACACCAGCCCCTGCTGCTCGGCCAGTGCGCGCGCGTGGGCGCGGGCCTCGTCGAGCGTGTCGCCGTGCAGCACCACCTCGGCGCCGAAGCCGCGGGTGCGCTCCACCTTCACACCGGGGGTGAAGCGCGGCATGACGATCACGGCGCGCAGGCCCAGGCGCTGCGCGTGGTAGGCCACGCCCTGGGCATGGTTGCCCGCGCTCATGGCGATCACGCCGCGCGAGCGTTCCTCGGGCGTGAGCTGCGCGAGCTTGTTGCAGGCCCCACGCTCCTTGAAGGACGCGGTGTACTGCAGGTTCTCGAACTTCAGGAACACCTGGCAGCCCGTGAGCTGCGAGAGCGTGCGCGATTCCACGCAGGGGGTGCGCAGGAGCTGGCCTTCGAGGCGGGCGGCCGCGGCGCGGATGTCGTCGATCTGGAGCATGGCGCGATTGTGGCCTCGCCGCCGTGGAAAAAGCCCCGGAACGCCTGTCATCACGCACTTCCATCAGGCATCAAGCTGCGTTATGGTGCGCCGCACAGGGGCCGTACTCCCAGGCGCCCCGCCACCGTGGAGGTTGTCGCCCGAGGTTCGCACATGAACAAAAGGTCGTTGTCACCGACTCCCCTGGTTCGCCCGCCGGAAGCGCGCGCGCTGGGCGAAGGGCGCCTGCATGTGCCGCACGGCCTGCGCCAGGCCCCGGTGCTCGATCTCATGTGCTCGCACTTCGTGCTCACGCTGGCCGCGCGCCAGGGCCCGCGCTTCAACGTGCGGCGCGATCTCAACACCCTGCTGTCGCTCGCGGGCCGCCACCTGGTGTGGCCGCACACGGTGCTGCAGCGCCTGCGCGAATTCCTGCAGCGCCGCTGCAAGGACAACGACCTCTGGGCCGGCCACGACAAGCTCGCCACCGGCGCCTTCATGGACCGCTACGGCGTGTGGCGCGGCCCCTATGAAGAGGGCACGCTGTTCTTCTACCTCGACGAATACGCCAAGGAAGCGCCCAAGGACCTGCTCTCGGTGCTGGCCGTCACGGGCGACTGGCTGAGCCAGGCGCTCAAGAAGCAGAGCACGCTGGTGGAGAAGAACATCGACGCGCTGGCCGAGCTGCTGCAGCTCAACCGCGCCGAGCGCGCGCTGCTGCTCTACGGCACGCTCGCGCGCTACCAGCGCGACCTGCGCTCCATCCTGGTCGAATTCAAGGTCAACAACGCGCCCGAGGCCTATGCGGCCATCGCCGATGTGGCCGGCGTGAAGGCCAGCGAGGTGGGCGAGGCGCTGCGCGCGGGCTCGCGGCTCGAGCGCATCGGCATGGTCGAGAACCTGATCTCCGAGCACAACATCACCGACCTCGCCGACCTCATGAAGGTCAGCGAGAAGCTGCCGCCGGTGCTGATGCGCGAGTACCGCTCGCAGAGCGAGCTCATGGCGGTGTTCACGCGGCCGGCCGCGAAGTCGGCCCTGAGCCCGGCCGACTTCGACTACGTGGCCGACGACGTGCGCCTGCTCAGCGGCCTGCTGCGCGAGGCCGTGGCGCGCAAGGAAGCCGGCGTCAACGTGCTGCTCTATGGCCCCCCGGGCACCGGCAAGACCGAGCTCGCGCGCGTGGTCGCGCAGGCCGCGGGCCTGGCGCTGTTCGAGGTCGAGTACGCCGACCGCGACGGCAACGCGCTCTCGGGCCGCGACCGCTACCGCTCGCTGCAGATCGCGCAGGTTTTTCTCAAAGGCACGGCGCAGTCGGCGCTGCTGTTCGACGAGGTCGAGGACGTGTTCCCGCCGATCTCCAACGAGGCCGCGCAGTTCATGGCGCGCGCCGAGCAGGTGCCCGCGCCGCACAGCCATTCGGTGAGCGGCAAGGCCTGGGTCAACCAGGTGCTTGAATCGAATGCGGTGCCCACGGTCTGGATCACCAACCGCATCGAGCAGATCGACCCTGCCTTTCGCCGCCGCTTCGCCTACCACCTCGAGCTCAAGAGCCCGCCGCCCGGCGCGCGCGAGCAGCTGGTGCGCAAGACGCTCGACGGCGTGGCCGTGAGCGACGCCCTGGTGGCGCGCCTGACCGAGCGCAAGGGCCTCACGCCGGCGCAGATCCGCACCGCGGTGCGCTTCGCGCAGCTGGCGGCCGCGCCCGTGCGCGCGAGCGGCCGTCGCACGGGCAAGGCGGCCCGGGCCGCCACGCCGCCGATGCTCGACGCGCTCATCGAACGCCAGTTGCTCCACGCCGACCGCGCGCTCGGCCGGGCCCCCGATGCGGTGCAGCGCCCCAGCGTCACGCAGTACAGCCTGGACATGCTCAACGTCGACGCGCGCTACCCGATCCCGCGCATCATCGAGGCGCTCAAGGCGCGCGGCCACGGCTGCCTGTGTTTCCATGGCGCGCCCGGCACCGGCAAGACCGCGCTGGCCGAGCACATCGCCCAGCAGCTCGGCCGCCCGCTCATGATCCGCCGCGCGAGCGACCTCGTGAGCAAGTTCGTGGGCGAAACCGAGCAGCAGATGGCGGCCATGTTCCGCGAGGCCGAGGCCGAGCGCGCGGTGCTGCTGCTCGACGAGGCCGACAGCTTCCTGCAGGACCGCCGCGGCGCGCAGCGCACCTACGAAGTCACAGAGGTCAACGAGATGCTGCAGGGCATGGAGCGGTTCGCGGGCATCTTCGTGTGCACCACCAACCTCATGGACAGCATCGACCAGGCGGCGCTGCGGCGCTTCACGTTCAAGATCCGCTTCAAGCCGCTCACGCGCGAGCAGCGCGAGACCATGTTCGTGGTCGAGGCCCTGGGCGGCGACCCGGCCCGCCTCGACGCCGCCTGGGCCCGCCGGCTGGGGCTGCTCGAGCAGCTGTGCCCGGGCGACTTCGCGGCCGTCAAGCGCCAGGCCGACATCCTCGGGACGGCCATGGAGCCGGCCGAGTTCCTCGAGCAGCTCGAGGCCGAGCACCGCATCAAGCCCGAGGTGCGCGAGCAGCGCGGCATGGGCTTCGTGCACTAGCGCCCGCGAGCGCCCAGCAAAAAGGCCACCCGGAGGTGGCCTTTTTCATGGGGGGCTGCGCGCTCAGTGCAGCAGGCTCATGGGTTTGCTGGGCAGCTCGTCGGCGTCGTAGTCGGGGTGGTGCTCGACAAAGAAGGCCAGCTTGGCGTCCAGGCGCGCGAGGCGCCGGTTGGCCTCGCCTTCGTGGTGGTGCTTGCAGATCAGGTTGAACAGCTTGCCGCGCAGGAACCACAGGTCGCGCGGGGACAGGCAGCTCATCAGGGCGGCGTGCAGGCGCACGCGCAGCGGGTCCTGGATGTCGGCCATGGCCGCGTGGAATTCGTCGACGAGATAGTCCAGGTCCAGCACCTGGGTGTCCTGCTGGATGGGCGCCTTGCGCTTGCCAAGCCAGTTCAGTCTGAAAAACATTGCCGCGCTCCGTGCAGTCGATTCGTGTGATGGGAGAACCCCTTGCTTGGAACATCGGCAGCGGCCCGCCGCTCTTGAGCGGTGGGAGCCGGCGGATGGACGGCTCCCGACGGGCGGTCTGGCGTGTCCAACGGAGGTGTGCTCTCTCGCCGATGGAACCCCGAAAAGTTCGAAGAAGGCATTACCGCGGTCGCGGGGCAAGCCCCGGAGGGTTTGCGATCGAGGCCGTGGCAGCCATGGGTGCATGGTGCCGGCCGCCCGGGGCGGGCACAAATGGGAACGCTTGCAGCGCCTTGTGGTGAAAACCCCGCAGGGCGCGCCCGGGGGTTCCCGGCGGGCGGGGGGCCTCAGAGAAAGGCGCTTACCACGCCCACCACGTCTTCGCCGTAGGCCGCGCGCTTCTTCTCGCCGATGCCGCTGATGCCGTCGAGATCGCTGATGTCGGTGGGGCGGCGCTGCGCGATCGCGCGCAGCGTGGCGTCGTGAAAGATCACGTAGGCCGGCAGGTTGTGCGCCTTGGCCACCTGCGCGCGCCAGGTCTTGAGCGCTTCCAGGCATTCGCGCTCGACCAGCGACAGCGGCGAGCCGTCGTCGCCCAGCGGCGGCTTGGCGCGCGCGCCGCGCGAGCGCGAGGGCGCGCGTTCGGCCTGGATGCGCAGCCGCACCCCGGCCTCGCCCTTGAGGATGGCGCGCGCGCCGTCGGCCAGGTGCAGGGTGTTGTAGGGCGCGTCGGTCACGCGCACCGCCTCGATGGCGATGAGCTGGCGCAGCAGCGCGCGCCACTGGGTCTCGCTCCAGTCGGCGCCGATGCCGAAGGTGCTCAGGGTTTCATGGCCGTTCTGCAGCACCTTCTCGGTCGACTTGCCGCGCAGGATGTCCATGATGTGGCCCGCGCCGTAGCCGTGGCCGCTGGCCTGCTGCACGCGGTAGATGCACGAGAGCAGCTTGCGCGCGGGCTCGGTGGCGTCGAACAGCTCGGGCGGGTTCAGGCAGTTGTCGCAGTTGCCGCAGGGCTGGCTGTCTTCGCCGAAGTAGCGCAGCAGGCGCACGCGGCGGCAGTCGCTGGCCTCGGCGAGCGCCAGCAGGGCGTCGAGCTTGCCGCGCAGCACCTGCTTGAACTCGTCGGGCGCGGGGCTGTCGTCGATCATGCGGCGCTGGTTCACCACGTCCTGCAGGCCGTAGGCCATCCAGGCGTTGGCGGGCTCGCCGTCGCGGCCCGCGCGGCCGGTTTCCTGGTAGTAGCCCTCGATGTTCTTGGGCATGTCCAGGTGCGCCACGAAGCGCACGTCGGGCTTGTCGATGCCCATGCCGAAGGCGATCGTGGCGACCATGATCAGGCCCTCTTCGCGCAGGAACCGGTCCTGGTGCTGCTGGCGCACGGCGGCGTCGAGGCCCGCGTGGTAGGGCAGGGCCTTGAGCCCGGCCTGTTGCAGCATCTCGGCCACCTCTTCGACGCGGCGGCGCGACTGGCAGTACACCACGCCCGCGTCGTGCTGGCCCTGCGCGCCCATGTGCTCGTCGCGGATGAAGCGCAGCAGCTGGCCGGTGGCGTCTTTCTTCTCGACCAGCATGTAGCGGATGTTGGGCCGGTCGAAGCTGCTCACGAAGGTGCGCGCGTCCTGCAGCTGCAGCCGCTCGACGATGTCGGCGCGCGTGAGCGCGTCGGCCGTGGCCGTGAGCGCGATGCGCGGCACGCCCGCGAAGCGCTCGGGCAGCACCGCGAGCTCGCGGTACTCGGGGCGGAAGTCGTGGCCCCACTGGCTCACGCAGTGGGCCTCGTCGATCGCGAACAGGCTCAGCCGGCCCTGCGCGTGCAGGCTCTCGAGCATGGCCTGGCAGCGCGGCGTGAGCAGCCGCTCGGGCGCCACGTAGAGCAGGGTGAGCTCGCCGCGGCGCAGCTGCTGCTCGATGCGCTGCGCGTCGTCGAGCGAGAGGCTGCTGTTGAGGTAGGCCGCGCTCACGCCGGCTTCGGTGAGCGCGCCCACCTGGTCGTGCATGAGCGCGATCAGCGGCGACACCACCACCGCCACGCCATGCCCCGCGCGCTCGCGCACGATGGCCGGCACCTGGTAGCACAGCGACTTGCCGCCGCCCGTGGGCATGAGCACCAGCGCATCGCCGCCGTCGCTCACGTGGCTGACGATCTGCGCCTGCGGGCCGCGGAAGGCCTCGTAGCCGAACACCGACTGCAGCACACCAATGCACTGCTCGAGGGTCTCGGCGCCGGGCGCCAGGTCGATCGCTCCCATGCTGGACTCAGGCCCGCCGGCTCACATCTGCTCCCACGGCAGGCCGTCGTGGCGCCAGCCGTTGAGCGTGGAGCGGTGGAAGTGCTCGTTGAGCTCGCCTTCGAAGCCGTGTAGCACGTGCTGCACGTCGGTGAAGCCCGCGGCCTCGAGCGCCTTGGCCGCGTCGAGCGTGCGCTTGCCGCTGCGGCAGATCAGCAGCAGCGGGCGGTCCTTGGCGCCGGCCTCGCGCGCCACGGCCTGCGCGAAGCGCTCGGGATCGGGCGTGAGGTCGGGGTATTCGTACCAGGGGATGTTCTCGACCCCGGGCGGACGGCCCACGTAGAGCGATTCGATCTCCATGCGCACGTCCACGAACAGCGGCGGTTCCTGGCCGAGCGCGCGGCGGCGCTCGGTTTCGGCCTGCAGCCAGGTCCAGGCTTCCTTGGGGGACAGGTGCTTCATGGGCGCGTATTGTCGGCCATGCCTTGCCCCTGCCCGACGAGGGGCAGGGGGGCCTTCTTACAATTCATTGATGGACAAGACCCCTTCCGCCCACGCCCGCGGCTACACCCGCGCCCAGGCCCTGCCGGCCATCCTCGAGCAACGCATCGCCATCCTCGACGGTGCGATGGGCACCATGATCCAGCGCTTCAAACTCGACGAGGCGCAGTACCGCGGCGAACGCTTCAAGGACTTTCCCAAGGACGTGAAGGGCAACAACGAGCTGCTCAGCCTCACGCGGCCCGACGTGATCCGCGACATCCACGAGGGCTACCTCGCCGCGGGCGCCGACCTGATCGAGACCAACACCTTCGGCGCCACGACCATCGCGCAGGCCGACTACGACATGGCCCACCTCGCGCGTGAGATGAACCTGGCCTCGGCGCGCCTGGCGCGCGAAGCGTGCGACAAGTTCAGCACGGCCGACAAGCCGCGCTTCGTGGCCGGCGCGCTCGGCCCCACGCCCAAGACCGCGAGCATCAGCCCCGACGTGAACGACGCTGGTGCGCGCAACGTCACCTTCGACGAACTGCGCGCGGCCTACCGCGAGCAGGTCGAGGCCCTGATGGAAGGCGGCGCCGACGTGCTGCTGGTCGAGACCATCTTCGACACGCTCAACGCCAAGGCCGCGCTGTTCGCCATCGACGAGGTCTTCGAGGCCACGGGCGAGCGGCTGCCGCTGATCGTCAGCGGCACCGTCACCGACGCCTCGGGCCGCATCCTCAGCGGCCAGACGGTGAGCGCCTTCTGGGCCAGCGTGCGCCACCTGCAGCCGCTGGCCGTGGGCCTGAACTGCGCGCTCGGCGCGGCGCTGATGCGGCCCTACATCCAGGAGCTCGCCAAGGTCGCGGGCGACACCTTCATCAGCTGCTACCCCAACGCCGGCCTGCCCAACCCCATGAGCGACACCGGCTTCGACGAGACGCCCGAGGTCACCAGCCGCCTGCTGCACGAGTTCGCGGCCGAGGGCCTGGTGAACATCGTGGGCGGCTGCTGCGGCACCACGCCCGACCACATCGCCGCCATCGGCCGCGCGGTGCAGCCACTGGCGCCGCGCCATCGCGCCGGCTTCTACGCCGAAGCCGCCTGAGCCCGGCCCTGCCCGATACCCGACGATTTGCTCGGGTATCGGGGCCGCGGTGACAATCGCGCTTCCCTTCAAGGGGAGTAGTCGGCCTGCCACCCCGCGCACAGCGAGGCCTCGGCAGTGCGGCGTTCTCGTCAATTCGCGGTTGTCAAAGGCCGCCGGGAACGTCCAGCCACCCAGCGGGTGGTGGTGGCAAGACCTTGGGGTGTTCGTCAACACCAAAACTGAGGTCTTTCATGGAAAGCATTGCCCCGCTGTGGTTGTGGGTGGTTTTTGTCGCGTTCGTCCTGGCCGCGCTGTTCGTCGACTTCGTGCTGCTCAAGAAGCAGGGCGCGCACGAAGTGGGCGTGAAGGAAGCGCTCAACTGGTCGCTGATCTGGATCGCGCTGAGCTTCGTGTTCAACGGCCTGCTCTGGTGGGCCGTCAAGGACACCACGGGCTCGACCGCGGTGGCCAACGAGAAGTCGCTCGAGTTCCTCACGGGCTACCTGATCGAGAAGAGCCTGGCGGTCGACAACATCTTCGTCTTCCTGATGATCTTCACCTACTTCGCGGTGCCACCGGCATTCCAGAAGCGGGTGCTCATGATCGGCATCCTGGGCGCCATCGTGTTGCGCACGGTGATGATCCTCATCGGCGGCTGGCTGCTGGCGCAGTTCCACTGGATCCTCTACGTGTTCGGTGCCTTCCTGGTGCTCACGGGCGTCAAGATGTGGTGGGCCGCGGGCAAGGAGCCCAGCCTCGACGAGAACCCCGCGCTCAAGCTGCTGCGCCGCCTCATGCCGGTGAGCCAGAACTTCGACGGCGAAAAGTTCTTCACCGTGGAGAACGGCAAGCGCATCGCCACGCCGCTGCTGATGGTGGTGGCCCTGGTGGGCGTGACCGACGTGATCTTCGCGGTCGACTCCATCCCCGCCATCTTCGCCATCACGCGCGATCCGTTCATCGTGCTCACGAGCAACGTGTTCGCCATCCTGGGCCTGCGCGCCATGTTCTTCCTGCTGCAGGCCGTGGCCAGCAAGTTCCACCTGCTCAACTACGGCCTGGCGGTGATCCTGGTGTTCATCGGCACCAAGATGATGCTGATCGACATCTTCAAGATCCCGGTGGCGGTGTCGCTGGGCGTGGTGGTGGGCATCCTGGCCATCACCATGGTCTGGAGCGCCAAGACCGCGCCGAACACCTGAGCACTGCCGCGGCGCGCACCAACATGGCACAGGCGTTGCTAATGCCTGTGCCATGAGCGCACTCGAGATCCCCAGCCTGGTGAGCAGCGCGGTGGCCCCGTCCACCGCGGCCTGGCGCGACCCGCTGGGCCTGCTGCTCGCGAGCACGGGCGAGGGCGTGTTCGGCGTCGACCTCGACGGCCTGTGCGTGTTCATCAACCACGCCGGCGCGCGCATGATCGGCTACCGGCCCGAAGAGCTGCTGGGCTGCAACATGCACGAGCTCACCCACCATTCGCACGCCGACGGCGCGGCCTACCCGGTGGAAGACTGCCCCATCTTCAACGCCTTTCGCGGTGGCGAGCCCTGCCGCATCGACACCGAGGTGTTCTGGCGCCGCGACGGCAGCGCCTTTCCGGTCGAGTACAGCAGCCACCCCATCGTCGATGGCGGCGCGGTGCGCGGCGCGGTCGTGACTTTCATCGACATCACCGAGCGCCGCCGCGCGGCCGACGCGCTGCAGGCCGCCAAGGACGAGCTCGAGCTGCGGGTGCGCGAGCGCACCCATGCCCTGGAGACCGCGCTGCACCAGGTGCGCGAACTCGCGGCGCGCACCGAAGCCGTGCGCGAAGAAGAGCGCACCCGCATCGCGCGCGAGGTGCACGACGAGCTGGGCAGCCTGCTGGTGGCGCTCAAGATGGACGTGAACTGGATGGACAAGCGCCTGTCCGAGCAGGGCCGGCGCAGCGCGCCCGAGGCCGAGGACATGCGCGCGCGCATGCGCTGCAAGTGCCAGAACATGAGCCGGCTGATCGAGAACGCGGTCGACAACGTGGGCCGCATCATCACCGACCTGCGCCCCAGCATCCTCGACCACCAGGGCCTGTGGGCCGCGCTCGAATGGCAGGCGCAGGAATTCGTGGCCAGCGCCGAACTGGCGCTCGACTGGCACATGGACGTGGACGACGCGCCCGAGCCCGCCGAGCCGCAGGCCATGGCGGTGTTCCGCATCTTCCAGGAGATGCTCTCCAACGTCGGCCGCCACGCGCGGGCCCGTCGGGTGGCGGTGCGCATCCGTCACCGCGACGGGCAGCTGCAACTGTCGGTGCGCGACGATGGCATCGGCGCGCCCCCCCAGGCCTTCGAGGCCGCGGATGCCTACGGTGTGATGGGCATGCGCGAACGCGCGCGGCACTTCGGGGGCGACATCCACATCCAGAGCCAACCGGGCCAGGGCACGCACATGGCGCTCACCATGGCGCTCAAACCCGACCAGACCGCATGAACAGCGAATTCAGCGAGGCCAGCCGCTTCGACCTGCTGGCCGACACCATCCGCGTGCTGATCGGCGACGACCACCGCATCGTGCGCGAAGGCCTCAAGCAGATCCTGGCCGAAGCGCCCGACGTGACCGTGGTGGCCGAGGCGCAGAGCGGCGACGAGGTGCTGGCCCAGGTGCGCGCGCTCGGCGGGCCCGAGGGCATCGACCTGGTGCTGCTCGACGTGGCCATGCCCGGCAGCGACGGCCTCGACGTGCTGCAGCGCCTGCGCAAGGAGCACCCGCGCCTGCCCGTGCTCATGCTCAGCACCTACCCCGAGAAGCAGTACGCGGTCCGCTGCATCCGCCTGGGCGCCTGCGGTTACCTCAACAAGAGCGCCGACCCCGACGACATGCTGCTCGCGGTGCGCAAGTGCGCGGGCGGCGGCCGCTACCTCACACCCGCCACGGCCGAGGCGCTGGCCGCGGCCGTCGGCGGCGCGCACGCGCAGGTCGGGCCCGAGGCGCTGTCGCACCGCGAGCACCAGGTCTACCGCCTGCTCACGCAGGGGCTCACCGTGAGCGAAATTGGTGCACAGCTCGGCCTGGCCCCCAACACGGTGAGCACCTACCGGGCGCGCATCCTCGAAAAGACCGGCACCAAGAACGACGTCGAGCTCGCGCTGTACGCCGAAAGGCACCGCGCGGGCGGCTGATCGGCGCGCTTTGTAGGGCTGGCCCTACACGGCATCGGGCGCGGGCCCACGAAAACACGCCGGGCCGCCGAAGCGGGCCGCGCCGGGCCCCAACTGGCCCGGCCCTTGCAAATGGACAGGCATCTCCAATCCATGAGGTGCGCCATGTCCGAATTCTTCGACCCGTACAACGCCGACAAGCCGCTGATGCTCAAGTGCAGCTGTGGCCGCGACCACAGCGTGGCCGAACACCAGGCCGAAGAGGCCGCGGCCGCGCAGGCCGCCGCCACGCTGCGCGAGCGCAGCGAGACCAGCGAGTTCGAGGCCTACAGCAACGCCTTCGTCGAGGCCACGCTGGTGAAGTCGCTGTTCCCGCATGAGCCGGTGCGGCGCGCCTTCCTCAAGGCCGTGGGCCGGCGCACCGCCATGGCCGCCATCGCCAGCGTGCTGCCCGTGGCCAGCCTGCAGGCCATGGCGCAGGAGAAGGGCGCGCTCGAGAAGACCAAGCTCAAGGTGGGCTTCATCCCCATCACCTGCGCCACGCCGCTGATCATGGCCCACCCGCTGGGCTTCTACAGCAAGCAGGGCCTGGACGTGGAGGTCACCAAGACCGCGGGCTGGGCCCTGGTGCGCGACAAGATGATCAACAAGGAGTACGACGCCTCGCACTTCCTGTCGCCCATGCCGCTGGCCATCTCGCTGGGCCTGGGCAGCAACGCCGTGCCCATGAACGTGGCCACGGTGCAGAACATCAACGGCCAGGCCATCACGCTCAGCCTCAAGCACAAGGACAACCGCGACCCGAAGAACTGGAAGGGCTTCAAGTTCGGCATCCCCTTCGAGTACTCGATGCACAACTTCCTGTTGCGCTACTACCTCGCGGAGAACGGCCTCAACCCCGACACCGACGTGCAGCTGCGCGTGATCCCGCCGGCCGAGATGGTGGCCAACCTGCGCGCGGGCAACATCGACGGCTTCCTCGGCCCCGATCCCTTCAACCAGCGCGCGGTGTTCGACGAGGTGGGCTTCATCCACGTGCTCACCAAAGACCTCTGGAACGGCCACCCTTGCTGCGCCTTCGGCACCAGCACCGAGTTCATCCGCCAGAACCCCAACACCTTCGCGGCCCTGTACCGCGCGGTGCTCAACGCCGCGGCCATGGCACGCCAGCCCAAGAACCGCGAGCTCATCGCCAAGGTGATCGCGCCCACGCAGTACCTGAACCAGCCCGAGGCGGTGCTCACGCAGGTGCTCACGGGCCGCTTCGCCGACGGCCTGGGCAAGATCCAGAACGTGCCCGAGCGCGCCGACTTCGACCCCATGCCCTGGCAGAGCATGGCGGTGTGGATGCTCACGCAGATGCAGCGCTGGGGCTACATCAAGGGCGAGGTCGATTACAAGCAGATCGCCGAGCGCGTGTTCCTCATCACCGACGCGCGCAAGCACATGAAGGACCTTGGCCAGGACTTCAAGGCCGGCCCGGCCTACGAGAAGCACACCATCATGGGCAAGGTGTTCGACCCGGCCAAGCCCGCCGAGTACCTCAACAGCTTCGCGATCCGCAAGGCGGCCTGAGATGAAGCGCCTGCACCTCAACCTGCGCGCCGCGCTGGTCTCGCTGCTGCTGTTCGCGGTCTTCATCGGCGCCTGGCAGCTCGCCACCACCACCGGCGCCGCGGGCGCGGCGGCCGGCAACCTCACGGCCGAAGAGATCGAGTACGCCAAGATGATGGGCAAGGACCCCACGGGTGGCGCCGCCAAGGGCAGCGGCTTTCCGCCGCCGCTGGAGGTCGCACGCACCAGCTGGGGCCACCTGTCGGACCCGTTCTACGACAACGGCCCCAACGACAAGGGCATCGGCATCCAGCTCGCGCACTCGCTGGCGCGCGTGGGCCTGGGCTTCGTGCTCGCGATGCTGGTGGCGCTGCCGCTGGGTTTCCTGATCGGCATGTCGCCGCTCATGCAGAAGGCCTTCAACCCCTTCGTGCAGGTCTTGAAGCCCATCAGCCCGCTGGCCTGGATGCCGCTGGCCCTCTACACGCTCAAGGACTCGAGCGTGAGCGGCATCTTCGTGATCTTCATCTGCTCGATCTGGCCGATGCTGATCAACACCGCCTTCGGTGTGGCCTCGGTCAAGCGCGACTGGCTCAACGTGGCCGCCACGCTCGAGGTGAACCCGCTGCGCAAGGCCTTCCTGGTGATCCTGCCCGCGACCGCGCCCACCATCCTCACGGGCATGCGCATCAGCATGGGCATCGCCTGGCTGGTCATCGTGGCCGCCGAGATGCTCGTGGGCGGCACCGGCATCGGCTACTTCGTGTGGAACGAGTGGAACAACCTCTCGCTCACCAACGTGATCTTCGCGGTGCTGATGATCGGCGTCGTGGGCATGCTGCTCGACCTGGTGTTCGCGCAGCTGCAGAAGGCGGTGACCTATGTGGAGTGATTCCCGTCAACTTGGCCCCGCGTCCGCGGCGCCGGCAACGAAAGATGCGCCCATGAGTGCCAGCCCCCGCGCCTTCCTGCAGGTGGAGAACCTCGGCAAGGCCTACCAGGCCGACCGCCCCGTGTTCGCCGACGTCAACTTCGGCATCCAGAAGGGCGAGTTCGTCTGCATCATCGGCCACAGCGGCTGCGGCAAGACCACCATCCTCAACGTGCTGGCGGGCCTGGACACCGCGAGCCAGGGCCATGCCTTCATGGACGGCCGCGAGATCGCCGGCCCCAGCCTGGAGCGCGGCGTGGTGTTCCAGGGCCATGCGCTCATGCCCTGGCTCACGGTGCGCCAGAACATCGCCTTCGCGGTGCGCTCGCGCTGGCCCGACATGGGCCGCACCGAGCTCGACGCGCAGGTGGAAAAGTACGTGGCGATGGTGGGCCTGGCCCACGCCATCGACAAGAAGCCCTCGCAGCTCTCGGGTGGCATGAAGCAGCGCGTGGGCATCGCGCGCGCCTTCGCCATTCAGCCCAAGATGCTGCTGCTCGACGAGCCCTTCGGCGCGCTGGACGCGCTCACGCGCGGCACGATCCAGGACGAGCTCATGGGCATCGTGCGCCAGACCCAGCAGACCGTTTTCATGATCACGCACGACGTGGACGAGGCCATCCTGCTGGCCGACCGCATCCTGCTCATGAGCAACGGCGCGGAGGCCGGCGGCGTCTACAAGCCCGGCGGTCTGGCCGAGGTGGTCAACAACCCGCTGCCGCGCGATCGCACGCGCACCCAGCTGCACCACCTCGACGGCTACTACGCGCTGCGCAACCACATCGTCGATTTCCTCGTCTCGCGGGCAAGAGCTCACTGACACCCCCGTCGCGCTGCGCGCGTCCCCCTCAAGGGGGCGGCGCCTGCGGCCCGGCAAAGCCGGTTCCGCGGCACCCCTTGTTTAACCCCCGTCACTCAACCACAACCTCCGAGGCAAACCATGAGCCGTATCGCCGTCACCGAAAAGATCGTCACCACCAAGGTCAGCAAAGGGCTGAAGTGGGAAGACGTGGCCAAGAAAGTCGGCCAGTCCAAGGAATGGACCACCGCCCTGTGCCTGGGCCAGATGACCGCCACGCCCGCCCAGGCCAAGGTGCTGGGCAAGATCTTCGGCCTCACCGCCGAAGAGCAGAAATGGCTCCAGGTCGTGCCCTACAAGGGCTCGCTGCCCACCAGCGTGCCCACCGACCCGCTGATCTACCGCTTCTACGAACTCGTGAGCGTGTACGGCACCACCTTCAAGGAGCTGATCCACGAAGAGTTCGGCGACGGCATCATGAGCGCGATCGACTTCAAGATGGACATGAAGCGCCAGGCCGACCCCAACGGCGACCGCGTGAACATCGTGATGTCGGGCAAGTTCCTGCCGTACAAGCAGTACTGAGCCCATGACGGAGCCGCGCCCGCCGCTGCCGCCGTTCACGCGCGAATCGGCCACCGACAAGGTGCGCATGGCCGAGGACGCGTGGAACACGCGCGACCCCGACCGCGTGGTGAAGGTCTACACGCCCGACACCCGCTGGCGCAACCGCGCCGAGTTCCCGCGCGGCCGCGACGAGGTGCACGCCTTCCTCACGCGCAAATGGGCCAGGGAGCTCGAGTACCGGCTCATCAAGGAGCTCTGGGCCTTCGATGGCGCGCGCATCGCCGTGCGCTTTGTCTACGAATGGCACGACGACTCGGGCCAGTGGTACCGCTCGCACGGCAACGAGAACTGGCAGTTCACCGAGCAGGGCTACATGGCGCAGCGCCACGCGAGCATCAACGACCGCCCGATCCATGCGAGCGAGCGCCTGTTCCACTGGCCGCTGGGCCCGCGGCCGGCTGACCACCCGGGGCTGAGCGAACTCGGGCTGTAGCCGCGCCGCGCGCGGGAACCCGAAGCGGCCGGCGCGCGACTCACGGGCTCGCCCGTGAAGCCTGTCCGCCATGTACTGCCGCACCCTCAACTACCGCGATCCCTATGGGCGTTTCGCCATCCTGGTCGAAGAGCAGCCCGACGGCTCGCTCAAGCTCTGGGAGTTCGACGTGCCCGGCGAAGCCGCGCGCCGGCGCTACGTGATCGACAAGGTCGCCGAAAGCCTGGCGCGCCAGAGCCGGCGGCTGCAGGTGGTGTGGGGCGCGGCGCGCGTGGCGCGCCAACGCGCCGACGACCCCATGTGGCCGTGAGGGCTCAGCGGCGCGTGGCCTTGTTGAAGCAGATCACGTGCGGCAGGCCTTCGAAGTGGGCGTCGCAGGTGAGCAGTTCGGCACCGCGTTGCACGGCGCTCGCATAAACGATGGCATCCGCTGTGGCCAGCCTGTGTTCCCGGTGCATCTGGGCCGCGAGCAAGGCGGTGGTGGTGTCGAGTTCGGCCACCTGGCAGGTCATGGTGTAGGCGAGCACCTGGTCGGCCTGTGCCTCGCCCACTTCCCGCCACAGCCACTTGGACAATTCGAGCTGCACGATGGTGGGCACGATGCAATCGGCCGCGGTCGGCAGTTGCTTGCCAAGCTGCTGTCCCAGGGCGGATCCGGTGAGCCATTCGATCCACGCGGAGGTGTCCACCACCCGCAGACGGGCCGCCATCAGTAGCGGTCCTTGCGGTCGCGGTAGCCCTCCTTGTTCCGCGCGCCCTTGGCCAGGCCGGCGAGTTCGTTGAGCGCGGGGACCGGCATCACCAGCACGCCCTTGTCTTTCGGGATGAACACGAACGACTGGCCCGCCTCCCAGCGCAGCTCTTCCCGAACCGCTTTGGGGATGGAGATCTGGAACTTGCTGGACAGGGTGGCGGTCGCGTTCATGTCTGGCCCTTTTGGCATCGATCGACGATTCGTAAGAATAGCCGGTTCGTGATGCCCTGTCAGCCCGGCAGCGGAATCCACTCCTGATCGTCACCCGGCGGCAGCGCGATGCGCCCTGCCGCCCAGTCGGCCTTGGCCTGTTCGATGCGCTCCTTGCGCGACGACACGAAGTTCCACCAGATGTGCCGCTCGCCCAGCGGCTCGCCGCCGAACAGCATGAGCGTGGCCGCGCCGCGCGCGGTCACGAAGGCGTCGGTGTCGGCCCCGAACACCAGCAACTGGCCTGGCTGGTAGGCCTGCCCCGCGTGCTCGACCTCGCCGCGCGCCACGTACAGCGCCTGCTCGGCATGGCCGCCCGGCAGGCGCACGCGCGCGCCCGCCTCGGCCTCGGCGTGCACGTGGAACAGCGGCGAGAGCGTGGTCACGGGGCTCTTTGCGCCGTAGGCCTCGCCCGCCACCAGCCGCCGCCACACGCCGTCCTCGCGCCACTCGGGCAGTTCGGCCTTGGGCGTGTGCGCGAAGGCGGGTGCGGTCTCTTCGTGCTCGGCGGGCAGCGCCACCCAGCTCTGCATCAGCTCCAGCCCGCCGCCCTCGAACGAGTCGGGGTGGGTGAAGCGCTCGCTGTGGCTGATGCCGCGCCCCGCGGTCATCCAGTTCACGTCGCCGGGGCGGATGTCCAGCACCGTGCCCAGGCTGTCGCGGTGCGTCATCGAGCCGCTGAGCAGGTAGCTCACCGTGGCCAGCCCGATGTGCGGATGCGGCCGAACGTCGGCGCCCGCGATGGCCTCGCGCGACAGCGTGACCGGCCCGGCGTGGTCCCAGAAGATGAAGGGACCGACCATGCGGCGCTTCGCGTAGGGCAGCACGCGCCGCACGGTCAGGCCGTGGCCCAGGTCGGCGGCGCGCGCGGTGATCACCATTTCCAGCATCGGGGTCTCCTCGGGTCTCGGGCGGCCATTGTGGGGCCTGGGGCCCGGGCCCGCGCCGCTGGGCGACAATCCCCGCCCCATGCACCTGAGCGAGCTGCACCAACGCCTCACGGCCCTCGGGGCCGGGCCGCTGCATGCGCAGCGCGTGCTGCGCCACTGGCTGCACGCGCTGCCCGCCGACGCCGGCCGCCGCAAACCCGAGCACCACTTTCCCAAGGCCTTGTTCGAGGCCCTGCCCGCGCTGCGCGACGAACTCGCGGGCCTGGCACGGCTGCAGGCCGAGCACCCGGGCGAAGACGGCTCGGCGCGCCTGCTGGTGGCGCTGCGCGACGGCCAGACCGTGGAGAGCGTGCGCCTGCCGCGCGGCGGGCTCTGCGTGTCGACCCAGGTCGGCTGCGCCGTGGGCTGCGGCTTCTGCATGACCGGCACGGGCGGCCTGATCCGCCAGCTCGGCAGCGCCGAGATCGTGGCCCAGGTGGCGCTGGCGCGTGCGGGCCGGCCGGTGAACAAGGTGGTGTTCATGGGCATGGGCGAGCCCGCGCACAACCTCGACGCGGTGCTCGAGGCCATCGGGCTGCTGGGCACCGTCGGCGGCATCGGCCACAAGAACCTGGTGTTCTCCACCGTGGGCGACGAGCGCGCCTTCGACGCGCTGCCGCGCGGCGTGGTCAAGCCCGCGCTCGCGCTCTCGCTGCACACCACCCGCGCCGATCTGCGCGAGCGGCTGCTGCCGCGCGCCCCGCGCCTGTCGCCCGAGCAGCTCGTGGAGCGCGCCGACGCCTACGCGCGCGCCACCGGCTACCCGGTGCAATACCAGTGGACCCTGCTCGACGGCGTCAACGACGGCGACGACGAGATCGAGGGCATCGTGCGCCTGCTCGGCGGGCGCTACGGCGTGCTGAACATGATCCCGTACAACGCCGTGGACGGCCTGCCGTTCCAGCGTCCCGCGTGGGAGAAGGCGGCCGACATCGCGCGCCGCCTGCACCGCCGCGGCATCCTCACCAAGCTGCGCCATTCCGCGGGGCAGGACGTGGACGCCGGCTGCGGCCAGCTGCGCGCGCGCTCGCTCGACACCGGCGAGCGCGTGGTGGCGCTGCGCCGGCGCCCGGTGGGCAGCGCCGGCCCGGCCTGAACACGGCGCGGCCTGTCGCCCTCAGCCCCGCGCCCAGCGCGCCAGCGTGGGCGTGACCATGGGCACCGTGAGCATGGTGCTGCCCACCGCCATCAGCAGCAGCGCGGTGAAGGTGGCGCTGGTGATGAGGGCTTTGTCGAGCAGCACGTTGGCGAAGATGATCATGATCAGCGCCTTGGTCTGCAGCAGCCAGCCGATCACGCGTGCCTCGTCGCGCGGCCAGCCGAGCCAGCGGCCCGCCAGCCGCATGGCGAGCAGCTTGCCGCCCACCGACACCGCCAGCAGCAGCGCGGCCGCGCCGAGCACCGCCAGGCCGCCGGCCTGCCATTCGGTGCGCAGCCCGGTGCTCAGGAAGAACACCGGCATGACCACCAGCAGCACGTGGTGGCGCAGCTGGTCGAGCTGGGCCTGGTCGAACCACTCGGCGTCCATCACCGCACCGGCCAGGAACGCGCCCACCATGTAGTGCAGGCCGGCCCAGTCCGCGGCCAGGCCGCAGGCGGCCAGCCAGATCAGGCCCAGGTACCAGCGGTCGGCCGGCGGCACCGCGCGCATGAGGCGGCGCATGAACAGGGTGCACAGGCCGAACACCGCGAGGAAGCCGATCTGCCGGCCCACGCGCGCCCATTCGGTGAGGATGATGGCGAGCACGGCCCAGATCACGATGTCGTCGAGGCTGGCGTAGCGCAGGATGCGCTGGCCCAGCGGCGCGCGCAGGATCTGCAGCTTCTCCATCAGCAGGATCAGGATGGGCAGGGCCGTGACCGCGCAGGCCATGCCGATGCCGAGCAGGAACTGCCAGGGCAGCGCGCGCGGCCCGATCCAGCCCGGCGTCAGCAGCAGCACCACGGCCGCGGCCGCGCCCAGCAGCAGCGGCACACCCAGCGCCAGGCCCGCGGTGATGCCGCTCTCGCGCCGGTGCGCCCAGGCCTGGCGCAGATCGAGCTCGATGCCCGCGATCCACACGAACAGCATCACCGCCCACTGGGCCACGCCCGAAAGCGCCTGGGTCACGGGCGCGTTGAAGACGAAGCGGTGGAGCTCGGGAAACGCCGCGCCGAGCACGCCGGGCCCGAGCACGATGCCGGTGAGGATCTGCACCACCACCAGCGGCGCGACGGGGTCGGTGCGGCCCAGCCGCCAGACCAGGTAAGGCAGGCTGAACACGATCAGCAGGGCGACCAGGAAGATTTCGGAGGAGCTCATGCGCGCGCGGTGGGGGCGGAGCGCGCGAGTGTGCCAGCGCCCGCGCGCCCATACGGTGGCCCCGGTCGCGGACCGCCTAGTGCAGCGTGAGCGGCAGCGAACCCGTCTTCACCCGCACCACCGGCGCGCGCGGCACGTAGGGCGCGGGCGCGGCGCCGCAGATGTCGGCCGCGATCGCGCGCGCCTGGCGCGCGATGGGTTCGATGTAGCGGCTGGGCTGGCCGTCGATGGCGATGCAGTCGCCCAGCGCGTGGATGCGCTCGGCGCTGGTGCGCAGGTTGTGCGGCGTCACGCGGATGCCGTTGTCCCAGGCCAGGCCCGCGCTGCGCGCAAGCCGCCCGGGCGTCTCCAGGCCCGCGGCCACCACCACCTGGTCGGCCGCGAAGCGCTGGCCATCGGTGGTGGCGAGGCGCAGCCGATCGCCCACCCGTTCGAGCGACTGCACCTGCACCCCGCCCACGAAGCGGATGCTCAGGTCGCGCCAGGCCTGCAGCAGCTGCGTGCCCGCGCCCTGGGCCTGCCAGCGCGCCAGCGGCTGGTCGCAGGCGTCGAGCAGCGTCACGCGGTGGCCGCCGATCGCCAGGTCGTTGGCGAGCTCGCTGCCGATCAGGCCCGCGCCCACGATCAGCACCTCGCGCGGGGCGTCGCCGAGCCGCTGGCGCAGGCGCTGGTAGGCGGCCAGGTGGTTCACGCGCCAGCACAGCTCGGGCGGCAGGCCCTCGGGCACGCGCGCCTGCGCGCCGTGCGCGAGCACCAGGTGGTCGTAGCACAGGTTGCCGCGCGTGGTGCGCAGGGTGCGCGTGTCGGTGCAGATGCGCACCGCCTGTGTGTGCGGCAGCAGACGCAGGCCCAGTCGCGCGGCGGCGTCGGCGCCGCGCTCGCGCACCAGCGCGCCGTCGTCGAGGCGGCGCGCGATGGCCACCGACAGCAGCGGCTTGTCGTACACGTCGCCGGCGCACTGGCTCACGAGCGTGATCGGCAGCGTGGGGTGCAGCGCGCGCAGCGCCTCGGCGGTCTGCCAGCCCGCGCGGCCCGCCCCCACGATCACCACGCCGGCCTCGCCGCCGCTGGCGGGCAGCGTGGCGCTGGCCGTGGCGCGCGCGCGCAGCGCGTCGATGGCGGGCGCTTCGTAGAGCCGGAAGTCGGCCTTGGTCACGCCGCACAGCGGGCAGGCCCAGTCCTCGGGGATGTCCTCGTAGCGCGTGCCGGGCGCGAGGCCGCTGTCGGCGTCGCCCACGGCCTCGTCGTACACGTAGCCGCAGGCCTCGCAGAGGTACTGGCGGTAGGGGCCGAGCGCGCGCACGGCCTGAGCGGTGGCGGTGACGGCAAGGGTGGGGGCGGCGGGCGTGTTCATGCGGGCATGGCCTCGGCGCTCAGGCGCGCGATCTCCTTGCGCAGGTGCTTGATCGCGGGCGTGACGATGGCCACGAAGTGCGACTCGCGCACGCGGCGCTGCACCTCGCTGCTCAGCAGGTAGCCGCGCGCGCCCTGGTGCAGCAGCGCCGACTGCGCCGCGCGCAGCGCGAGCTCGGCGCCGTGCGCGCGCGCGTCGAGCACGTCGATGAAGAAATCCACCGAGGGGTCGAAGGGCGTGTCGGCCAGCGCCATCACGCGCGCGGTGAGTGCGTCGAGCTCGGCCTGCAGCGCCGCGGGCCGGTCTTCGAGAAACTGGTTCACGTGGCCGAGCTGGTCTTCCACCGCCCACATGGTGTCGATCGCGCCCTGCGTCACGCCCACGGCCATGCCGCACTGGAGCAGCACGAAGGCGCCGCGGATGCGCGCGATGAAGGGCCTGGCCGGGTCGGCCATGGTGTCGTCGGCGCCGATGAACAGGTCTTTCACGCGCAGTGCATAGGTGCCCGTGCCTTCCATGGCCGAGAAGCTCGGGCAGTCGCGCAGCTCCACGCCGGGGGCGTCGCAGCGCAGCAGGAACATCACCTCGCGCACCACCTCGCCCTGTTCGTTGACCACGCCCGCGAGCGCGCCGCAGGCGTGGCCCGGGCCCAGGTTGCTGACCCAGGGCAGGGTGCCGTTGACGCGGTAGCCGCCCTCGACCGGCGTGGCCTTGAGCAGCAGGCCCTCGATCTGCGCGTAGCTCTTCATGGGGTTGGACATGGCCGTGCCGCCGAGCGCGTCGCCGCGCGCCAGTGCCATCAGCACCTCGCCCGTGAGCGCGGGGTTGCCCGAGGCCTGCAGGTACAGGCCGCACACGGCCTGGCACCAGACCATGAAGCCGGTGGCGCCGCACACGCGCGAGACCTCGGCCATGGCCTGCAGGGCCAGCCGGTAGTCGCCGCGGCCCGCGGGCGCGTCGAGGTGCGCGCTCATGGCGCCGAGCGCGGCCAGTTGTTGCAGTTCGGCGCGCGGGTAGTAGCCCTCGCGGTCGATGGCCTCCACCACGCGGGCCAGCGGGCCGCGCGCGACGTCGCGCACGGCGGCCAGCACCGCGTCGGGGCTGAGGGGCGCGAGCGGGTCGCGGGGCAGGTCGGCCAGGTCCATGGTGTTCAGGCCATCGAGATCTCGAACGGGATCGGGTTGCGCATGGTGTTGGCCACGGGCGAGTAGTAATTGGCGTGGCGCACGATCTCGTCGAGTTCTTCGCGCGTCGCGTCGCCTTCCACCAGCACCTTCACGCGGATGGCCTGAAAGCCCATCTCGGGCGGCTGCTTCTCCAGCGCGCCGCCCGCGCCCCAGGCCGCGGGGTTGCCGATGTCGCCTTCGAGGAAGACCTCGAGGCGGCTGAGCTTCACGCCCTTCCAGGTGGCGACCGCGGTCACGCCCACGGCGATGCAGCCGCCCAGGCCCGAGAGCACGATCTCGCCCGGCGCGGGCGCGGTGTCCTGGCCGAACAGGTGCAGCGGCTCGTCCACCACCACCGGTGCGTGGTTGCCCACGTAGCTGAGGGAGCGGTACTGGCCCTCCATGACGGTGTGGACCTTGTTGGTGCCGCGGCTGCCCGGGTTGGCCTTGCCCTTGGCGGCGAAGGCCGCCAGGCCGGCGGCGTCGATGGGACGCAGGTGGGCCTTGACGGTGGTGGGTTCGGCGGTGGCGGTGGTGGACATGGTGTCTCCGTGGGGGTTGAAAAAAACGGGGGATCAGGCGGCGAGCGCCAGGGCGGGCTTGGCCGCCTTGATCGGCAGGCCGGTTTCGATGGGCAGCGCGGGGTCGCGCGACCACTCGTTCCAGGAGCCGAAGTACATGCGCACGTCGGCGAAGCCGGCCTGCTTGAGCGCGAGGAAGGTGTTGGACGCGCGCGCGCCCTTGAAGCAGTAGAGGTAGATCGTGTCGTCGGTGCCCACGCCCACGGTGGCGAGTTCGGCCTTGACCTCGTCGGGCGTCTTGAACACCGGGCCCTGCGGCGAGGGCTTCATGAAGCGGTACCACTCGACCCATTTCGCGCCCGGCAGGCGGCCCTTGCGCGGCGCGAAGTCGCGGCCGTAGGGGCTGGAGCTTTCGCCGATCCACTCGTCCACGTCGCGCACGTCGAGCAGCACCACGTCCGTGCCCAGGGCCTTCTCCACATCGGCCTGGGTCAGCATCACGTCGGTGGTGGCGAGCGCGGGGAAGGTGGCGGGCACCGGCGTGGCGGCTTCGGTGCTCACCGGCAGGCCCGCGGCCTTCCAGGCGCTGAAGCCGCCATTGAGCACCTTGACCTTGGGGTAGCCGAGCCAGGTGAGCAGGTAGTAGCCGCGGCACGACTGGCCGTAGCCGCTGTTCATCGCGTCTTCGTAGAACACCGCGGTCTCGGCGCCCGACAGGCCCACCGCGCCGAGCGCGGCGGCAAAGCTGCTCTTGAGCGCTTCCAGGCCCTCGGGCGTGGAGGTGGCGAGGTAGGTGAAGATCTCGCGCAGGTTGACCGCGCCGGGGATGTGACCGGCCGCGTAGGCCTCGGGGTCGCGTGTGTCGATGACGACCACGGGGTCGCTGGCTTGCAGGGTTTGCAGTTGCTCGGGGGCGATCAGGGTGGCTTCGATGCTCATGGAGACCTCGCGAGGTTGAAGGGCCGGAAGGGATGTCCGGCCCTGCACAGCGCAACGCTCGTGCCAGCCCCGCCAGAGGTCGAAAAATTCAATTAAATCAATGATTTACGCGCAGGCCCCGGTTCCCGTTCCGGGCCGTGGCGCGCCACTGTGTCGACACTTTGTCCACACAGTGCGCGGCCGTGGCAGCGCTCAGCGCAGCCGTGCCTTGCGCAGCCGGTAGCTGAACTGGCGCAGCGTGAGGCCCAGGCTTTGCGCCGCGCGCGTCTGGTTGCCCTGGTGGCGCGCGAGCGCGTCGCGCAGCGCCTGCACGCTGTGCGATTGCGCGCTCTGGTAGTCGCGCACCAGCGGCGCTTCGCTGGCCAGCAGCGGGCCACTCGCGGGTTGCGCCGCGGCGCGCTCGTGCTCGGGCATGAAGCGGCGCAGCGCGGCCGCGCCCACCAGCGGGTCTTCGGCCAGCAGCACCACGCGCTCGATCAGGTTCCCCAGCTCGCGGATGTTGCCGGGCCAGTCGTGCGCCTCGAGCGCGGCCAGCGCGTCGGCCGCCAGGTGCACGTTGCGCTGGTGCGCCTGGTTGGCGCGGCTCACGAAGTGCAGCGCGATGGCGCGGATGTCTTCGCGCCGCTCGCGCAGGCTGGGCAGGCGGATCGGCACCACGTTGAGCCGGTAGTACAGGTCCTGGCGGAAGCGGCCGGCCTGCACGTCGCGCGCGAGGTCGCGGTGGGTGGCGGCCACCAGGCGCACGTCCACGCGCACCTCGCGGCTGCCGCCCAGTCGCACCAGCGTGCCTTCCTGCAGCGTGCGCAGCAGCTTGCTCTGCAGCGCCAGCGGCAGCTCACCGATCTCGTCGAGGAACAGCGTGCCGCGGTGCGCCTGCTCGAACCAGCCCGCGCGCGCGCCGGCCGCGCCGGTGAAGGCGCCGCGCTCGTGGCCGAACAGCTCCGACTCGAACAGCGACTCGGGAATGGCCGCGCAGTTGACCTTGATGAAGGGCTGGTCGCGCCGCGGGCTCGCCAGGTGCACCGCGCGCGCGAACAGCTCCTTGCCCGAGCCCGATTCGCCCAGCAGCAGCACCGTGGCCTGCGACTGCGACACGCGTTCGAGCTCGGCCAGCGCCTGCAGCAGCGGCGGCGAGCGGCCGATGAGGCCGTAGCGCGCGGCCGCGCTGTCGAGCGCGCGCTCGAGCGCGGCGTTGCGTACCTGCAGCTGGCGCGTCTGCTCGGCCACGAGTTGCTCGAGTTCGAGCAGCTGGCCCGCGAGCGTGGCCAGGATGCGCAGCAGCGCGAGGTCGTCGTTGAGGTGGCGCTGGCGGCTGCGGATGCGGTGGCAGGCCAGCACGCCCACGGTGGCGCCGCGCACCGCCACCGGCAGCGCGATGAAGGCCACGGTCTGGGGCGGCAGCTGCGCGCGCCGCACGCTGCGGAACAGGAACAGCGGCTCGGCGTCCACGTCCTGCACGATGGCGGGCAGGCCGCTGGCGAGCACGCGCCCGGTCACGCCCTCGCCCCAGCGGTAGCGGCCGCGCGCACGCTCGGCCGCCGTGAGGCCGTAGGCGTGGCGGATCGCCGCCTGGCGCGTGCCGTCGGGCGCGGGGTCGTCGTCGACCAGCACCAGGCGGCCGCGGTTGAGCCCGAGCAGCTCGCTCATGAGGTGCAGCATCTCGTGGAACACATCGGCCGGTGCCAGGCTGCGGCCCACCAGGGCCATCACCTGGCGCATCAGCAGCAGTTCCTGGCCGCGCCAGTCGGTGGCGGCGTCGGGGCGGTCGGCGGGCAGGGCGGCGGGGCTGGGCATGGTGCTTCCCGCTTAGCAAGGCCCGCACCAGCCGCCAACAACCAGCCGCTAAAATCGCGGGTTCTCAAGGAGCGTTGCAGCGCCCGTCCCCGCCACGGGGCACCGGGCGTCAGGCTTGAGCGGGCATGACCAGCCCCAACGACGCTCACCAGACCGGTTTCTTGCAAACAACCCTGGTGAGCCGCATGTCCGCCGACCCCGTTCCGTCTTCCGTTCCCGCCGCCACCCCCGCCGTGCGCCCCATGCTGCTGTCCGGCCTGGAGCCGCTCGTCATCGGCGAGGGCAGCCTGTTCGTCAACGTCGGCGAGCGCACCAACGTCACGGGCTCCAAGGCCTTCGCGCGCATGATCCTCGAAGGCCGCTTCGAAGACGCGCTCGCGGTCGCGCGCCAGCAGGTGGAGAACGGCGCGCAGATCGTGGACGTGAACATGGACGAGGCCATGCTCGACAGCGAGGCCGCCATGGTGCGCTTCCTCAACCTCATGGCCGGCGAGCCCGACATCGCACGCGTGCCGGTGATGGTCGACAGCTCCAAGTGGAGCGTGATCGAGGCCGGCCTGCGCTGCCTGCAGGGCAAGGGCGTGGTGAACTCGATCTCGATGAAGGAAGGCGTCGAGGAATTCAAGCGCCAGGCGCGCCTGATCAAGCGCTACGGTGCGGCCACCGTGGTGATGGCCTTCGACGAAAAAGGCCAGGCCGACACCTACGAACGCAAGATCGAGATCTGCGAGCGCGCCTACCGCATCCTGGTCGACGAGGTGGGCTTCCCGCCCGAGGACATCGTCTTCGACCCCAATATCTTCGCGATCGCCACCGGTATCGAGGAGCACAACAACTACGCGGTCGACTTCATCGAGGCCACGCGCTGGATCAAGCGCAACCTGCCGGGCGCCAAGGTCTCGGGCGGCGTGTCCAACGTGAGCTTTTCCTTCCGCGGCAACGACCCGGTGCGCGAGGCCATCCACACCGTGTTCCTGTACCACGCGATCCAGGCCGGCATGGACATGGGCATCGTCAACGCCGGCATGGTCGGCGTGTACGACGAGCTCGAACCCGTGCTGCGCGAGCGCGTGGAAGACGTGGTGCTCAACCGCCGGCCCGACGCGGCCGAGCGCCTGCTCGAGATCGCCGAGACCGCCAAGGGCGCGGCCAAGGACGATTCGCAGAAGAACGCCTGGCGCGAGCTGCCGCTGCGCGAGCGCCTGTCGCACGCGCTGGTGCGCGGCATCAACGACTTCATCACCGAAGACACCGAGGCCATGTGGCGCGAGATCGAGGCCGGCGGCGGGCGTCCGCTCAACGTCATCGAAGGCCCGCTCATGGACGGCATGAACGTGGTGGGCGACCTGTTCGGCCAGGGCAAGATGTTCCTGCCGCAGGTGGTCAAGAGCGCGCGCGTGATGAAGCAGGCCGTGGCCCACCTGCTGCCCTACATCGAAGAAGAAAAGAAGCGCCTGGAGGCCGCGGGCGGCGACGTGCGCAGCAAGGGCAAGATCGTCATCGCCACCGTCAAGGGCGACGTGCACGACATCGGCAAGAACATCGTCACCGTCGTGCTCCAGTGCAACAACTTCGAGGTGGTGAACATGGGCGTGATGGTCCCGTGCCACGAGATCCTGGCCAAGGCCAAGGTCGAGGGTGCGGACATCGTGGGCCTGTCGGGCCTGATCACGCCCAGCCTCGAAGAGATGCAGTACGTGGCCAGCGAGATGCAGAAGGACGAGCACTTCCGCGTGCGCAAGATCCCGCTGCTGATCGGCGGCGCCACCACCAGCCGCGTGCACACCGCGGTGAAGATCGCGCCGCACTACGAAGGCCCGGTGGTCTATGTGCCGGACGCCTCGCGCAGTGTGAGCGTGGCGCAGGGCCTGCTGTCCGAGCAGGCCGCGGCCTACATCGCCGAGGTCAACGCCGACTACGAGCGCGTGCGCCAGCAGCACGCCAACAAGAAGCCCGTGCCGCTGTGGCCGCTCGAGAAGGCGCGCGCCAACCGCACGCCGATCGCCTGGGCCGGCTACACGCCGCCCGCGCCCAAGTTCATCGGCCGCCGCGTGTTCAAGAACGTGGACCTCGCCGAGCTCGCGAAATACATCGACTGGGGCCCGTTCTTCCAGACCTGGGACCTCGCCGGCCCCTTCCCCGAGATCCTCAAGGACGAGATCGTGGGCGAGGAAGCGCGCCGCGTGTTCAGCGACGGCAAGCGCATGCTGCAGCGCCTGATCGACGGCCGCTGGCTGCAGGCCAACGCGGTGATCGGCCTGTACCCGGCCAACAGCGTGAACAGCGACGACATCGCGCTCTACGCCGACGAGTCGCGCGAGCGCCCCGCGCTGGTCTGGCATGGCCTGCGCCAGCAGACCGAGAAGCAGGAGGTGGGCGGTGTGATGCGCCCGAGCCGCTGCCTGGCCGATTTCGTCGCGCCGCAGGGCGTGGCGCGCGACTACGTGGGCGTGTTCGCCGTCACCGCGGGCATCGGTGTCGAGAAGAAGGAGCAGCAGTTCCTCGCCGACCACGACGACTACTCGGCCATCATGTTCAAGGCCCTGGCCGACCGCCTCGCCGAGGCCCTGGCCGAGCAGATGCACCAGCGCGTGCGCACCGACCTCTGGGGCTACGCGCCGCACGAGGCGCTGAGCAACGAGGAGCTGATCGCCGAGAAGTACCAGGGCATCCGCCCCGCGCCCGGCTACCCGGCCTGCCCCGACCACAGCGTCAAGCGCGGCCTGTTCGAGCTGCTGCAGGCCGGCGAGATCGGCATGTCGCTGACCGAGAGCCTGGCCATGGCGCCCGCGGCCAGCGTGAGCGGCTTCTACCTGAGCCACCCGCAGAGCACCTACTTCAACGTCGGCAAGATCGGCGACGACCAGCTCGCCGACCTCGCCGAGCGCAGCCGCGTGGCGCGCAACGAACTGCAGCGCTGGCTGGCCCCCAACCTCTGAGCGCCCGCGCTCAGCGCGCGGCCAGCGCGCGCCGGTACTGCACCGCTTCGGCCACGTCGGCCGCCTGCACCGCGCCATGGCCGGCCAGGTCGGCGATGGTGCGCGCCACGCGCAGCGCGCGGTGCACCGCTCGGCCGCTCCAGCCCAGCCGCGTGGCCGCGGCCTGCAGCAGCTGCCGCGCGGGCGCGTCGGCCCTCGCGTGTTCGTCCAGCGCCTGCCCGCGCAAGGCCTGGTTGGCCACGCCCTGCCGCTGCAGCGCGCGCTCGCGCGCGGCCATCACGCGCGCGCGCACCGCGGCGCTCGGCTCGCCGCCCGGGCCCTGCAGCAGCTCGGTCGCGGGCAGGGCGGGCACCTCCACCTGCAGGTCGATGCGGTCGAGCAGCGGGCCGCTGAGCCGGCCCTGGTAGCGCGCCACCTGCTCGGGGCTGCAGCGGCAGGCGCGCGTGGGGTGGCCCAGCCAGCCGCAGGGGCAGGGGTTCATGGCCGCCACGAGCTGGAAGTCGGCCGGGAACTCCACCTGCCAGGCCGCGCGCGCGATGCGGATGCGCCCGGTCTCCAGCGGCTCGCGCAGCGCTTCGAGCGCGTGGCGCGGGAACTCGGGCAGTTCGTCGAGAAAGAGCACGCCGCGGTGGGCGAGCGAGATCTCGCCGGGCCGCGGCGGCGAGCCGCCGCCCACCAGCGCCGCGGCCGAGGCGCTGTGGTGCGGGCTGCTGATGGGGCGCCGGCCCCAGTCGGCCGCGCAGAACCGGCCCGCGAGCGAGGCCACGGCCGCGGCTTCGAGGGCCTCGTGGTCGGCCATGGGCGGCAGCACGCCGGGCAGGCGCTGGGCCAGCATCGACTTGCCGGCGCCCGGCGGCCCCACCAGGAGCAGGCTGTGGCCGCCGGCGGCCGCGATTTCGAGCGCGCGCCGCGCGGCCGCCTGGCCGTGCACCTCGGCCAGGTCGGGCCCGGGCAGTGGTGCGGCCGGCGTGCGCGCGGCCACCGTGCTCCAGCCCCCGTCCTCGCCGCTGGCCGGCCGCTCGCGCCGGTAGCGCGCGGCCACGTCGGCCAGGTGGCGCGCGCGCACCACGCGCGCCTGCGGCACCAGGGCCGCTTCTTCGGCGCTGCCCGGGGGCAGCACCAGCAGCATGGGCACGGGCTCGCGCGCCAGCGCGAGCGCCATGGCCAGCGCGCCACGCACCGGGCGCAGCTCGCCGCCCAGCGACAGTTCGCCCGCGAACACCGCGTGGGTGAGCGCTTCCTCGCTGATCTGACCACTGGCGGCGAGGATGCCCAGGGCAATCGGCAGGTCGAAGCGGCCCGAGTCCTTGGGCAGGTCGGCCGGCGCGAGGTTGACGGTGATGCGCTGGCTGGACGGGAATTCGAGCCCGCTGTGGGCGATGGCCGCGCGCACGCGCTCGCGCGCTTCCTTCACCTCGGTGTCGGCCAGGCCCACCAGCGTGAAGGCCGGCAGGCCATTGGCCAGGTGCACCTCCACGGTCACCGGGCGGGCCTGCAGGCCCTGCAAGGCTCGGCTGTGCACGCGCGCCAGTCCCATGCGTTGTCTCCCTGGATGGGTGCGTGGCCGCCCGCTGCGGCCACGGGGCGGCGATTGTGGCGGCGCGCCAGGCCCGATGCTGCCCGGGGGTGTCGGGCCCGATCGGCGCCAAGCTGGTGCGGCGCTGAGGCGCCGCGCGCGACGGGCGGTCGCGGTGCTCCCCAATCTGGGCCCTGAGGCACTGGATTGGTGCCATTCGGCGGTGCGCGGGCGGGCGCTGCCGGCCCAGGCCTCTTTCTGGTGCCCTGCGTTCCCCAGGGGGTACACCGACTTGGCACACAAGCTGCTAATCCCGAGGTCGGATCAACCAACTCCCTGGAGGGATCGTCGTGAAAATGGTTTCAGCCGTCATCAAGCCGTTCAAGCTGGACGAAGTGCGCGAGGCACTGTCCGGTGTGGGCGTGCAGGGCATCACCGTCACCGAAGTCAAGGGCTTCGGCCGCCAGAAGGGCCACACCGAGCTGTACCGCGGCGCGGAGTACGTGGTCGACTTCCTGCCCAAGGTCAAGATCGAGGCCGCCGTGGCCGACGACCTCGTGGAGCGCGTGATCGAAGCCATCGAAGGTGCGGCCCGCACCGGCAAGATCGGCGACGGAAAGATCTTCGTTTCCCCGCTCGAACAGGTGGTTCGCATCCGCACCGGTGAAACCGGCAACGAGGCGATCTGAGCCATTTCCCGCATTCCAACCGAGATCATCCAAATGAAGAAATTCCTGGCTTCCCTGTTGCTGGGCCTGGGCCTGGCGATCGGCGGCGGCGCAGCCCTCGCCCAGTCAACCCCTGCGGCCGACACGCCGGCCGCTGCCGCGCCGGCCGCGGCCGCACCCGCGGCTGAAGCGCCGGCTGCCGCCGCTCCGGCGGCCGCCGCCGAAGCACCGGCGGCTGCACCCGCCGCCGCCCCCACGCCCGACAAGGGCGACGTGAGCTGGCTCATGGTGTCCACGCTGCTCGTGACCTTCATGGCCGTGCCCGGCCTGGCCCTGTTCTACGGCGGCCTGGTGCGCAGCAAGAACATGCTGTCGGTGCTCATGCAGGTGATGGTCGTGTTCTCGCTGGTGGTGGTGCTGTGGGCCGTCTACGGCTACAGCCTGGCCTTCACCGAGGGCAACGCCTTCTTCGGCGGGCTCAGCCGCCTGTTCCTCGCGGGCACCTGGGACAACGTCGCCGGCACCTTCGCGATGGGCGCCACCTTCAGCAAGGGCGTGGTGATCCCCGAACTGCTGTTCGCTGCCTTCCAGGCCACCTTCGCGGGCATCACCTGCGCGCTGATCGTGGGCGCCTTCGCCGAGCGCATCAAGTTCTCGGCCGTGCTGCTGTTCACCGTGATCTGGTTCACCTTCAGCTACGCCCCGATCGCCCACATGGTGTGGTTCTGGATGGGCCCGGACGCCTACACCAGCCCCGACGTGGTCGACGCCATGAACGCCAAGGCCGGCTACATCTGGCAGCACGGCGCGCTCGACTTCGCAGGCGGCACCGTGGTGCACATCAACGCCGCCGTGGCGGGCCTGGTGGGCGCCTTCATGGTGGGCAAGCGCATTGGCTACGGCAAGGAAGCCATGGCGCCGCACAGCCTGACGCTGACCATGGTCGGTGCCTCCATGCTGTGGGTGGGCTGGTTCGGCTTCAACGCCGGCTCCGCCCTGGAAGCCAACGGCTTCGCCGTGCTGGCCTTCATCAACACCCTGGTCGCGACCGCCGCCGCCGTGCTGGCCTGGAGCCTGGGTGAGTCCATGCTCAAGGGCAAGGCCTCGATGCTGGGTGCCGCCTCGGGCGCCGTCGCCGGCCTGGTGGCCATCACCCCGGCCGCCGGCAACGTCGGCATCCCCGGTGCGCTGGTCATCGGCCTCGTCGGCGGCTTCGCCTGCCTCTGGGGCGTGACCGGCCTCAAGAAGATGCTCGGCGCCGACGACTCGCTCGACGTGTTCGGCGTGCACGGCGTGGGCGGCATCGTGGGTGCGCTGCTGACCGGCGTGTTCAACTCCCCCAACCTCGGCGGCCCCAGCCTGGTGGCCGACTGGACCACGGTGGCCATGGTCGCCCCCGATGCCTACTCGATCGCCTCGCAGGTCTGGATCCAGGCCAAGGGCGTGCTGCTCACCATCGTGTGGTCGGGCGTGGTTTCCGTGGTCGCCTTCAAGATCGTGGACCTGACCATCGGCCTGCGCGTGAGCGAAGAAGCCGAGCGCGAAGGCCTGGACATCACCTCGCACGGCGAGACCGCCTACAACCGCTGATCTCCTCCAGGGTCACCCCCCGTCGACGGGCGGGGTGGTCATCCCCTCAGCCCGCGGCCCGCAAGGTCCGCGGGCTTTTTTGCGTACCCCCGGGGAGCAGCGCGCCGCGGCGCGGCCTAGCATGACCGCCCTGTTTCACAAGGGAGTGACGATGCATGCAAAGACGCTGTGGACCCTGGCCTTCGTGGTGGTGGTGCAGACCGGTGTGCCGTTTGCGTGGGCCAAAAAGCCCGCGCCGGCGCGTCAAGCCCCGGGCACGCTGAAGTTCGTGCCCGCCCCGTCCGACGAATCCCCCGCGGCGCGCGAGCGCCGCCTGCGCCGCGAGTGCAAGGGCCGCCCCGACGCGGGCGCCTGTCTCGGCCTCACCGGCCGTTGACCGCGGCACCCGGCCCTCCGCTCTCGGCGATTGCAGCGCCGCGTGCAAAAAATTCAAGGGCGGCCCCAAGGCCGGCGACTACCATCGCCGCCATGTCAGCGACCCCCGGTGCCCCCACGGCCGATCACCCCGGCGAACTCATCGAACAGGTGCGCGCCGCCGTGGCCCAGGGCCGGCGCCTGCGCATCGCCGGCGGCGGCAGCAAGTCGTCGGTGAGCGGGCCCGTCGAGGGCGAAGCGCTGTCGGTGCGCGGCTGGTCGGGCGTGCTGAGCCACGAGCCGAGCGAGCTGGTCATCACCGTGCGCGCCGGCACGCCGCTGGCTGAGGTCGAGGCCGCGCTGGCCGAACACGGCCAGTGCCTGCCCTTCGAGCCGCCGCACCTGGGCGCGGGCGCCACCGTGGGCGGCATGGTGGCCAGCGGCCTGGCCGGCCCGGCGCGCGCCAGCGCGGGCGGCGTGCGCGACTACGTGCTCGGCGCGCGCCTGATCAACGGCCGCGGCGAGCTGCTCAGCTTCGGCGGCCAGGTCATGAAGAACGTGGCGGGCTACGACCTCAGCCGCGCCCTCGCGGGCAGCTGGGGCCTGCTCGGCGTGATCGCCGACGTGAGCCTCAAGGTGTTGCCCGTGCCGCCCGCCGAGGCCACGCTGCTGTTCCCCCTGGGCCAGCGCGACGCGCTCGAGCAGTTGCACCGCTGGGGCGGCGAGCCGCTGCCGCTGAACGCCTCGCGCTGGCAGGGCGAGCCGCCGCAGGGGCAACTGCTGGTGCGCCTGCGCGGCGCGGTGGCCGCGGTCGAGGCCGCCTGCACCCGCTTGCAGCGTGAGGCCGGCGGCGTGCGGCTCGACACCGCGCAGGCCGGCGCCGACTGGGCCGCGTGCCGCGACCACCGCCTGCCCTTTCTCGCCCAGGCGCCGTCGCCCGCACACGGCCTGTGGCGCGTGTCGGTGCCACAGACCACGGGGCCGCTGCTCGCGGCCTGGCCGCAGCTCATCGAATGGCAGGGCGCGCAGCGCTGGCTCTGGGCCCCGCCCGAGGCCGAGCGCGAGATCCGCGACGCCGCGCGCGCGGCGGGCGGTCACGCCCAGCTGTTCCGCCAGCCCGCGACCGGCGCCGCGGGCGTGCGCCGCTTCGACACCCCCGCGCCCGCGCTGCAGACCGTGATGCAGCGCCTGCGCAGCGCCTTCGATCCCCACGGCGTGTTCTGCGGCCCCGCCGTGTTCTGACATGCAGACCCAGCTCGCCCCCGAGTACCGAGAGACCGCGGCCGGCCGCGAAGCCGAGGCCATCCTGCGCAAGTGCGTGCACTGCGGCTTCTGCACCGCCACCTGCCCCACCTACCAGCTGCTCGGCGACGAGCTCGACGGCCCGCGCGGGCGCATCTACCTGATCAAGCAGGTGCTCGAAGGCGCCACGCCCACGCGCAAGACCCAGCGCCACCTCGACCGCTGCCTCACCTGCCGCAACTGCGAAAGCACCTGCCCGAGCGGCGTGCAGTACGGGCACCTGGTCGACATCGGCCGCGCGCTGGTGGACGAGAAGGTGCCGCGCCCCGCGGGCGAACGCACCGTGCGCTGGCTGCTCAAGGAAGGCCTGCCCTCGCCGCTGTTCGGTCCCGCGATGAAGCTGGGCCAGGCCGTGCGCGGCCTGCTGCCCGGCGCGCTCAAGGCCAAGGTGCCCGCGCCGCGCGACGCCGGCGCCTGGCCCACGCGCGCCCACCCGCGGCGCATGCTCATGCTCGCGGGCTGCGTGCAGCCCGGCATGGCCCCGAACATCAACAGCGCCACCGCGCGCGTGCTCGACGCCGCGGGCATCCAGCCCGTGCTCGCGCCCGAGGCCGGCTGCTGCGGCGCGGTGAAGTTCCACCTCAACGACCACGAGGGCGGCCGCGCGCAGATGCGCGCCAACATCGACGCCTGGTGGCCCCACGTGGCGCAGGGCGCCGAGGCCATCGTGATGAACGCCTCGGGCTGCGGTGCCATGGTCAAGGACTACGGCCACCAGCTGCGCGACGACCCCGCCTACGCCGACAAGGCCGCGCGCATCAGCGCGCTCACGCGCGACCTGTCCGAGCTGCTGCCCGAGCTCGTGCCCGCGCTGCGGCCGAAACTGGCGGCCCTGCCCGATGCGCAGCGCGTCATCGCCTACCACCCGCCCTGCACGCTGCAGCACGGCCAGCAGCTGCGCGGCGGCGTCGAGCGCGGCCTGGGCGAACTCGGCTTCACGGTGCGCACCGCGCGCGTCGAGCCCCACCTGTGCTGCGGCTCGGCCGGCACGTATTCGGTGCTCGAGCCCGAGATCGCCACCACGCTGCGCGACCGCAAGCTCGATCACCTGGGCGAGCTGCGGCCCGCGGTCATCGCCAGCGCCAACATCGGCTGCATCACGCACCTGCAAAGCGGCACCGACACGCCCGTGCGCCACTGGGTCGAGCTGCTCGACGAGGCCCTGCAGGCCTGAGCGCCCATGATCCCCGCGCTGGCCACCCTGCTCGTGTTCCAGCTGCTGGGCGAGGTGGCGGTGCGCCTGTCGGGCGCACCCGTGCCCGGCCCCGTCGTGGGGCTGGCGCTGCTGTTGCTGGCGCTGCTGCTGCGCCCGAGCGCGCTCGAGGCGATCAAGCCCACCACCCAGGGCCTGCTGCAACACCTGTCGCTGCTGTTCGTGCCCGCGGGCGTGGGCGTGATGCAGCACCTGCAGCGCCTGGGCGACGAGGCGCTGGCCCTGGGCGTGGCGCTGGTGGTGAGCACCCTGCTGGGCCTGTTGGCCACCGCCTTCACCCTGCTCGCGCTCATGCGCTGGCAGGCGCGCCGCGAGGGCCTGCGCGATGGCGGCTGAGGCCCCGCCCAGCCTGATGGCGCTGTGGGTCTACCTCGCGGCCACGCCGCTGCTGGGGCTCACGCTCACGCTGCTCGTGTACCACGGCGCTTTCGTGCTGTACCGGCGCAGCGGTTTCCATCCGCTGGCCAACCCGGTGCCGCTGGCCGTGGTGGTGCTGGCCACCCTGCTCTGGGCCACGGGCACGCCCTACGCCACCTACTTCGAGGGCGCCCAGTTCGTGCACTTCCTGCTCGGCCCGGCCACCGTGGCGCTGGCCGTGCCGCTGTTCGAGCAGATGCACCGCCTGCGCCGCCTGGCCCTGCCGCTGCTCGGCGCGCTGGTGGCCGGGGTGGTGGTCACCACGGTGAGCGCGATCGGCCTGGCCTGGGCCCTGGGCGCCTCGCGCATCACCCTGGCCTCGCTCGCGCCCAAATCGGTCACCATGCCCGTGGCCATGGGCATCGCCGAGAAGCTCGGCGGCCTGCCCTCGCTCACCGCGGTGCTGGTGATGGCCACCGGCGTGAGCGCCGCGCTCGGCGCGCGCTACCTGTTCGATGCCTTGCGCATCCGGGAGCCCGCGGTGCGCGGCTTCGCGCTCGGCACCATCGCGCACGGCATCGGCACCGCGCGCGCTTTCCAGGTGAGCGAAGAGGCCGGCGCCTTCGCCGGGCTGGCCATGGGCCTGAGCGCGCTGTTCAGTGCGCTGGTGCTGCCGTGGCTGGCCGGGGGCTTGTTGCGGGTGTTGTGAGGGCGGGCGTCGACCGGAAGGCCGAGGCGGGAGCGGGTGGCCACGGGCGGTTACGCAGACGCCGGCGTCGGGGCGTTCCCCCGCGCGCCACCCCTTCCCCCAACCCCCCGGGTTCACCATGCACAAAGCCAGCAATCCCAACGCCTTCACCCGCAACCTTCAAGGCATCGAGTACCACAAGCGCAACGCCGGCGACGTGGCGCAGAACGTGAAGCGTGGCCTGCAAGCGGTCGTGTTGTTCCCCAAGAACCTGGTCAACCAGGTGCTTTTCGGACAGGACGTCGAATTCTTGGAACGCAGCCGCCACGAGAAGCGCATGGCCTTTCGTCCAGAGGGCAGCAAGACCTACCAGCAGGCCCTGGACACCGTTGCAGACGAAGCCGTGGCCCGGCACCTTGCGGAAAACGAAGATCAGCGCCTCTTCGGCCGGCTGGGCGTGGACGACCCTGAGCAGGCCGAAGCGATGCAGATCGGCGCCGATCGCGCAATGAAAGAACTGTTCGCCAATCACACGATCGACGAAACGCTGCTGTTCAGGTACCAGCAGGGCGGTGCCGACGGCCGCGGATATGTCGGGTTGCCAGTTGCCCAGCGCTACGAACTGCTGCCGGCGGATGCGGACCTGCGCGCGGTTTGTCTGAAGGCCATCGCAGAAGCGATCGCAAACGCGAACCTCGAAGACTGAGCGTCAGCCCGCCCGCTCCACCCCGATCAGCACCCGCTCGAACAGGTCGTTGGCCAGTGCCGCGTAGTGCCGCAGGCACTCGGCCAACTCCTGGGCGTCGAGCGCGCCCTGCTGCTCGCTCAGGCGCGCGCGCAGCACCAGGTGCCGGCTCTCGCGCTCCATGCCGATCACCTCGCCCATGGCGCCGTCGAGGCTGAGGTTGAGGGCGAGGATCTCTTCCATCAGCTCCACGGGCCGCGCGTCCGGCCCGATCGGGCCCAGGTCGGCGTAGCAGAAGACGCCGTCGGGGTCGGCGGCTTCGTCGTGGAAGCTGCCCACCTTCACGCCGTCGAGCACGGTGTCGCGGCTCTCGAACAGCGCTTCGACGTCGGCCAGGCCCAGCGCGCGCGACGCGTCTCGGCAGAGTTCACGGAATTGCTCGGGGGTCATGGCGGCCTCTGCATGCGAACGGCAAAAGGCCCATTGCAGCGGCTTCGCGCGCGCCCGTGCTCCGCCGGTTGGCGGATCGAATGGCCGATCCAGGATTGGTCTGATGGCTGCCGTTACCTAAGCCCCGGCGCGGTCTTCTGACTGCCGTCGCAGGCCCTTTCATCCCTTTGACCCAAGTCACCATGAACCGAAACAGCGCATCGATATCTCCCCCTCCGCCCGCCTTCACCCGAACCCTCACAGGTGCGCAATACCACGGGCGCAACACCCTCGACGTGCTCCAGAACCTGGGACGCGGCGTGGAGGCCGTGGTGCTTTCACCCGTGCACCTGGTGCAGCAGATCACCGGCAACGGCGGCCAGCCGGTCCGCTACATCCGGCCGAGCCGGCACCAGCAACGCATGCTCGCGCGCCCGGAAGGCGCCAAGACCTACGGGGAGACGCATGTCGACGCACCCGAGCGCGAGGGCGGCCGCCGCTGGTTCCGCAGGGAAGACACCATCGAAAAGCTGATGCGCGAGGAGGACGAGATCTTGGGCCGCGACCCTTTCGCGGGGCGCGCTCTCGAGATTTACAACAAGTACAAGTTTTCGGAGGGGGGCTCCAATGGCCCCAAGGCCGAACCCATCGGCGAACGCCCCGACGGCGGCGGCTGAACCTCAGCCCGCCAGCGCCTTCTCGATGTCCCCCGCGAGCTTCTCGGGGGCGTCCTGCGGCGCGTAGCGCTTGATCACCTGGCCGTCGCGGCCCACGAGGAACTTGGTGAAGTTCCACTTGATGGCCTTGCTGCCCAGCAGGCCCGGGGCCTCGGCGGTGAGCCAGCGGTACAGCGGGTGGGCGTTGGCGCCATTGACGTCGATCTTGGCCATCATGGGAAAGCTCACGCCGTAATTGAGCTGGCAGAAGCCCGCGATCTGCTCGTTGCTGCCCGGGTCCTGCGCGCCGAACTGGTTGCACGGAAAGCCCAGCACCGCGAGCCCGCGCGGGCCGTAGGTGGCGTGCAGCTTTTCCAGCCCCGCGAACTGCGGCGTGAAGCCACAGGCGCTGGCGGTGTTCACGATCAGCAGCACCTGGCCGCGGTATTGCGAGAGCGGCACGGTCTGGCCGCCGATGGTCTGGGCTTCGAAGGAGTAGACGCTGTCGGGCATGGCGGGTCCTCGGGTGGGGTGGGCAAGTCGGTGGGCGGTCAGACGAAATCTTCACACAGGCCGACCGAAGGGTTCGCCCTGTCACGCAAAAGCAGTCGCTGCGGCGATACTGCGCGGCGTTTCCGAACGTAACCAAACCATCATCACCCACCGATCGGAGCCGTCCAATGGGGGCTGCCTACACCGTGGCGCTGGTCGGGTTTTCCCAGACCGAGAGCGCCACCTTCGAATCGTTCTTCCGGCTCGCGGCCCGGCGGCCGCCCGCCTACGAGGTGCAGGAAGAAGTGCTCGACGCGCAGATCCTGGTGGTCAACGCCGACAACGCGCAGGCCCTGGGCCTGGTGCGTGACGCGCAGCTGCCGGGACGGGTGTTGCTCGTGGGCGGGCACGACGGCGGCACCGGCTGGCCGCTGCTGGCCAAGCCGATCCGGCTCGTTTCGCTGCTGGGCGCCCTCGACGCCCTGGTGGGCCTGCGCACCGCGCGGGCCGGCGTGGCCGCCGCCCCCCTGGTCCCGCAGGCCTTCGCGGCCACGGAACCCTTCAAGGCCTCGCAGCTGCAGGGGCTGGACGCGAGCATGCGGCTGGCCAGCGGCCGGCCGCAGGCCGCGCCGCTGCTGGCGCCGGCCGGCCGCCCGCGCCGACGCAACCCCGAAACCGAGTTCCCGCCCACGCGGCCGCTCACGCGCGAGGAGCGGCGACAGCTCGATGCCGCGCTGCCGGCCCGCGCCGCTGCGGCGCCGCTTGCGGCGCCAGTCACGGCCCCCGTCGCACCGCCCGCGGCCGTGCCCGCGGCGGCCAAGTCCGTGCGCATCCCCTTGAGCGGCCCGACCGATTTCGCGGGTCTGGACGAGCTCTTCAACGTGTCGCCGCCCGCGCCGCGCGCGCGCCACACGCGCAGCGCGCGCGACGAGCCGCCGCTGCCCGAGGCGGCGCGCGGCGACGCCCTGCTGGTCGGGCAGAGCCTGGTCGAAGGCCGCATCCTGCTCAAGCGCTTTCGCAAGTACGAGCTCAGCATCGACTGGTGCCGCGAGCCTGCGCAGGCCCAGGCCATGCTCGACGCGCACCCCTACCGCCTGGTGGTGATCGACCGCCTCGGCGGCAGCCCCGACGCCTTCGCGATCTGCCGCACGGCCAAGCAGCGCAAGAGCGGTCGCCCGGCGCCGGTGGTGATCCTGTTCGCGCCCAGCGCGGGCAGCATGGACCGCATGAAGGCCGGCCTTGCGGGCGCCGATGCCTACCTCTCGCGCTCGGTGGGCGAGGCCGATCTGTACAAGGTGCTCGCGCACCACCACCTGGTCAACCTCAACGGCTTCGCGCCGACCAACGTGGGCAGCTTCTGAAGCGCCCCCGCCGCGGCCTCAGCCGTGCAGGTCGTCGCGGCGCGCGATCTCCAGCAGGCGCTCGATCTCGTGCGCGTGCTCGCGCTGGTTGCGCTTGTGCCACGAGCCGATGAGGGCCATGGTGCCCGCCACCAGCAGGCCGAAGGCGGTGATGGCCGCGAAGGCCGACAGGCCCAGGCCGGTGGAGAAGCTGTAGAACGCGCCCAGGCCCAGGATGCAGGCCTGCTCGTTGAAGTTCTGCACCGCGATGGAACGGCCCGCGCCCATGAGGTTGTGCCCGCGGTGCTGCAGCAGCGCGTTCATGGGCACCACGAGGAAGCCGCCCAGCGCGCCCAGCAGCACGAGGAAGGGCGCAGCCACCCACACGTTGTCGATGAAGTTCATGAACACCACCAGCAGGCCCATGCCGATGCCCAGCGGGATCACGCGCGTGGCGCCATCGAGCCGCATGCGCAGCGACGCCACCACCGCGCCCACGGCCGTGCCCAGCGCCACCACGCCCACCAGCGCCGAGGCCTGCGTGGTGCTGTAGCCCAGCGCGGCGGCGGCCCAGGCGAGCACGATGTAGCGCAGGTTGCCGCTCACGCCCCAGAACAGCGTGGTGGTGGCCAGCGAGATCTGGCCCAGGCGGTCGCGCCACAGGCGCATGTTGCAGGTCCAGAAATCCGGCAGCAGCACCAGCGGGTTGCGCGGCATGGGGCGCGGCGTCACGCCGGTGAGCGGGATGCGCAGGTTGAAGCCCGCGGCCAGCGCGTACACCAGCACCAGCAGCGCGATCGCGGCGTCGGGCGCGTTGTCGATGCCCGGCAGGTGCAGCTTCATGAGCAGCGGCGCCACCGCGGGGCCCACGAGCTGGCCGCCCAGCAGCACGCCGAGGATGATGGAGGCGATCGTGAGGCCCTCGATCCATCCGTTGGCCTTCACCAGCTGCGAGGGCGGCAGCAGCTCGGTGAGGATGCCGTACTTGGCCGGCGAGTACGCCGCCGCGCCCAGGCCCACCAGCGTGTAGGCCAGCAGCGGGTGCACGCCAAACAGCATGAGCAGACAGCCCGCCACCTTGATGGCGTTGCTGATGAACATGACCTGGCCCTTGGGCCTGGCGTCGGCGAACGCCCCCACGAAGGGCGCGAGCAGCACATAGAACAGCGCGAACATGGGCACCAGCGCGGCGCCCTGCCATTCGGGCGCGTTGCGGTGCCGCAGCAGCTCGATGGCCGCGACGAAGAGCGCGTTGTCAGCCAGCGAGCTGAAGAACTGCGCCGTCATGATGGTGTAGAAGCCGCGCTTCATGGCGATGAATCGGTTTGCTGTGCTGCCAGGATGAAGCGGCTCGGCCACGAATGTTCCCGCCGTTGTGCGACAGTTCGTGGCTCGTCTCCGGTCGGGTGGCGCGGGTTATAGCACGGTGATCCGCCCGGGCTGCCGTTAAGCCGCCCCGCCGCTCGGTCTGTCCCGCGCGCCTTGACATTTCTCACGCCATGCCCCGCCCCATCCTGGCCACCGTGCACACCGGCGCCCTGCGCCACAACCTGCAGGTCGCGCGCGAACGCGCGCCCGACGCCCGCGTCTGGGCCGTGGTCAAGGCCAACGCCTACGGCCACGGCATCGAGCGTGCGTTCGAGGGTCTGCGTGGCGCCGACGGCTTCGCGCTGATCGACCTCGACGAAGCGCAGCGCGTGCGCGCGCTCGACTGGCGCGGCCCCATCCTGCTGCTCGAGGGCGTGTTCGAGCCGCGCGACCTCGAACTCTGCTCGCGCCTGAACCTGTGGCACGCGGTGCACTGCAGCGAACAGATCGACTGGCTGGCCGCGCACAAGACGCAGCAGCCGCACAAGGTCTTCCTCAAGCTCAACAGCGGCATGAACCGCCTGGGCTTCACGCCCGCGGCCTACCGCGCGGCCTGGGCGCGGCTCAACGCGCTGCCGCAGGTCGACGAGATCGGCCACATGACGCACTTCAGCGACGCCGACGGCGCGCGCGGCATCGCGCACCAGGTGGCGCTGTTCGAGCAGGCCACCGACGACCTGCCCGGCGAGCGCACGCTGGCCAACAGCGCGGCCATCCTGCGCCACGCGCGCGGCCCGCTGCGCGGCGCCAGCTGCGTGGCGGCCGACTGGGTGCGCGAAGGCATCGCGCTCTACGGCAGCGCGCCCGACTATCCCGAGCACAGCGCCGCCCACTGGGGCCTGGAGCCCACCATGACGCTGCGCACGCGGGTCATTGGCGTGCAGCAGCTGCAGCCCGGCGACACCGTGGGCTACGGCTCCACCTTCACGGCCACCGCACCCATGCGCATCGGCGTGATCGCCTGCGGCTACGCCGACGGCTACCCGCGCCACGCGCCCGGGGGCACGCCGGTGCTGGTGAACGGCCAGCGCAGCACCACCGTGGGCCGCGTGAGCATGGACATGATCACGGTCGACCTCACGGCCCAGCCCGAGGCCGGCATCGGCAGCGAGGTGGTGCTGTGGGGCCGCGCCGCCAATGGCGCACGGCTGCCGGTCGACGAGGTTGCCCACGCGGCCGGCACCATCGCCTACGAGCTGCTGTGCGCGGTCGCGCCGCGCGTGCGCTTCGAGGTCGACTGAGCGCGCCGCTGCCTCAGCGGTCTTTCGGCACCATCCAGGGCGGCAGCAGCGGCGAGATGCACATGTGGCATTCGAAGGGCAGCGCGGCCAGCGCCGGGTAGGCCGTCTGGAACGCGGTCTGGGCCTCGTCTTCCTTGAGCAGTCGGGGCTTGATGGTCCAGAAGATCTGGTTGCCCCGCGTCACCGTGTCGGCGCTGAAGCCACCCAGGAACAGCACCGATCCGCTGCCGACCTGGAACGGCCGCGACAGCTCGGTGTTGCTCACCGCATGGCTGCGCGAGCGCTCCTTGGTGAGCGTGCCGTAGGTGAACCACTGCTTCACCGCGTAGCGGCCGGGCGGCAGCTTCACGGCCAGCACCTGGTCCTTCACGTCCTTGGGCCAGGTGCCGTCTTCGCCGAGCGACATCGAGTACTCGGCGTTCGAGTCGAGGTTCTGCAGCACGAAGGCGAAGCCGCCGCTGTTGCTGCGCGAGAACTGGCCGGCCACGTAGGCCATGCCGGTCTCGGGCTTGGCCGTGGTCTGCACGGCCGGCTCGATCGTGGCGCATCCCGTCAGCAGGCCCAGCAGCAGCGCCAGGCCCATCCCCGCAAAACCCCTCATCATGTGCTCCTCGTCCTCGTTGGTGGCGGGCGCGAGCATGCCCCAAGCCGACAATCCGCGCTGTCCCTTCTTTCCCTGATCACGATGAACGCCACACCCGAGATCGTCCGCGCCTTCGCACCCACCGGCCGCCTGCGCGCCTCCATCAACACCGGCAACCCCATCCTCGCCGCACCCGACGCCCAGGCCGGCGCGCGCGGCGTGTCGGTCGATCTGGCGCGCGGCCTGGCCGAGCGCCTGGGCGTGCCGCTCGAGCTCGTGGTGTTCGACACCGCGGGCCAGTCGGTCGACGCGGTGACGCAGGAGCGGGCCGACGTCGGCTTCTTCGCCATCGATCCCAAGCGCGGCGAGGGCATCCACTTCACGCCGCCCTACGTGCTGATCGAGGGTTGTTATGCGGTGCGCAATGATTCGCCGCTGCAGGCCAACGACGAGGTCGACCGCCCCGGCCGGCGCGTGGTGGTGGGCCAGGGCAGCGCCTACGACCTGTTCCTGAGCCGCGAGCTCAAGCAGGCCAGCATCGAGCGCGCGCCCAGCTCGCCCGCGGTGGTGAGCCACTTCGTCGAACACGGCGCCGACGTGGCCGCGGGCGTGAAGCAGCAGCTCGAGGCCGACGCGCAGCGCCTGGGTGGCCTGCGCCTGCTGCCCGGCCACTTCATGGTGATCCGCCAGGCCATGGGCTGCCCGCGCGGCCGAGGCGAGGCCGCCGCGCGCTACCTGAGCGATTACGTCGAGGCCATGAAGGCCGGGGGGTTCGTGGCGGCGGCGCTGCAGCGCCACGGCATCGAAGGCGCGGCGGTGGCGCCCGCGGCCTGAGGCCTCAGCGCCCCGGCGAGCAGGCCGCGAAACCGTAGCGTTCGCAGAAGGGGTTGCCCAGCACCGGCAGCCAGCGCGGGATGTCGTGGAAGTCGCGCGCCACGGCCGCGAGCACCTCATCGCGGTAGGGCTGGTAGCGGAAGCCTTCGCCGTCGACGTACCAGAAGGTCACGCCGTCGACCTCGTAGGACTGCTTGCGCACGCGCTCGAAGTAGGGCGCGTAGCGCGCGAGATCGGGCTCGTCGTAATGGAACACGCGGATGGGCCGGCCGTCGTAGGTACGGAAGTCGACAATCTGGTCGTCCTGGCGCGCGTGGTGGCGGCCCGGGCCGAACACCGGGATGTACACGCCCGCGCGGAACGCGAGCATGGCCGCAGGGTTGTAGGCCTGTGCCATGAGCGTGGCGCCGGCCGGCAGGCCCTGGCGCAGGCCCGCGACCACAGCCGCGTTCTCGCGCAGGAACACCGCGCGGTCGGCCCACTTGGTGTGCGCGAACCACGACAGCGGCGCGAGCGCGATCAGCAGCACCGCCACGAGGTGCGGCAGCGACAGCAGCGTGGTGTAGGTCAGCAGGCGGCGCAGCGGGCGCACGTCGGTGCGCAGGCCGGCCCACACCACGAACACCGGCACGAAGCCCAGCACCCAGTGCAGGCCGATCGTGCGGCGCATGGCCAGCAGCGCGAACACCGCGAACGGGAACAGCCACAGCACCGCGAGCGTGGTGCGCGCGGTGCGGCTCACGCCCTCGGGCGCGCGCGAGCGCGCGGCGCGCCAGAGCCACCAGGGCGTCACCAGGTAGAGCGCCATGGCCACGTAGGTGAGCCAGGTGGTGAGCGACCAGGCCGAGGCCTCGTTGCGGTTGAACACGTTGAACATCACGTGGCTCCAGCCGTGCGTGGCGTTCAGGTACAGGTTGGCCGCGATCGCAGGCAGCGCGGTGGCGAACACCAGCAGGGGCGCCCACCAGCGCTCGCGCCGCCAGCCCCAGGCGTGGGCCGCGTAGGCAAAGCCCAGCAGCGCGGCGAAGTACTTGCTGAAGAAGGCCGCGCCGAGCAGCGCGCCGCACAGCAGGTACCACGCGGTCGCGCGGCCGCCCGCGTCGGCGGTGTCGGCGCCGTCGGCGCGCACATAGGCCCAGAACGACAGCGCCATGAACAGGATCAGCAGCGTGTCCGTGGTCACGAGCACGAACATCCAGCTCCAGGGCATGGCGAGGTAGACCGCGCCCGCCAGCCAGGCCTGGGCCTCGCGGTCCTCGGGCAGCAGGCGGCGCAGCAGGTCGACCACCAGCAGCGCGATCGCGCTCGTCACCAGCAGCGTCACGCTGCGCAGCACGATGGGCGCGTCGCTCACCGCGTGCAGCAGCGCGAGCAGCCAGCCCACCAGCGGCGGGTGGTCCGAGTAGTGCCAGGCCGGGCGCACGCCCCATTGGTAGAAGAAGGCCTCGTCGCCGGTGAACGGGAACACGCCCGCGAGCAGCAGCTTGAGCGCGAGCGTCGCCGCGAACACCCACCAGAAGACACGGCGCGCGGCCGCGAGGGTCAGGGTGTCCCGGCTCACGCGCGTGTGTCCAAGGCGAGCAGGCTCACGCCCAGCACGATCAGCGTGCAGCCGGCCACGCGCACCCACGAGAAGGGCTCGCCCAGCCAGAGCACGCCCAGCAGCATGGTGACCACGAAGCCCAGGCTCACCAGCGGATAGGCCAGCGACACATCGAGCCGCGACAGCACCCACAGCCAGAGCACGGCGCTGGCGCCGTAGAGCACCAGGCCCAGCCACACCATGGGGCTGGTGAAGGCCTGCACATAGGTGCCGGCCACGTCGGCGCCGGCGCCCGAGCCCGGAGCCAGGCCGCGTTTCATGGCCAGTTGCGCGGCCGAGGAGAGCAGCACGCAGAAGACGGCGAGCGACAGGGCGATGGTTTTCATGCGTCAGAGTCCCACGGTGGCCAGCAGGCCGATGCCGATCATCACGGCCAGCGTGGCCCAGCTGAACGGGTCCTTGAGCGCGAAGGCCAGCGGGTCTTCGCCGTGCAGCTCGCGCCGCCCGGTCTTGAGCCACACGCGCATGATCCACAGCAGCAGCACCGGCGCCGCGGCCCACAGCAGGTCGGGCTGGCGGTAGAGCGCGCGGCTGTTGGGCGAATCGATGTAGAGCGCGAGCACCATCACCGCCATGAAGCCGCTGGACATGCCCATGGCGCGCAGCGAGGGCAGGTCGCGCGGCTGGTAGCCGCGGCCCGGTGCGGGGGCCTTGTCGGAATCGACCGCCTCTTCGAGCTCGGCGCAGCGCTTGACCAGCGCCAGGCTCAGGAACAGGAAGATCGAGATCGCGAGCAGCCAGTTCGACAGGTCCACCCGCGTGGCCAGCGCGCCGGCGCCGATGCGCAGCGTGTAGAGCGTGGCCAGCAGCAGCACGTCGAACAGCGCAATGCGCTTCCAGCGCATCGAATAGCCCAGCGTGAGCGTGGTGTAGAGCGCGAGCATGGCGGTGAACGGCCAGCCCACCCAGACCGCGAGCGCGAAGGCCACGGCGATCATGCCCAGGCCCAGCGGCACCGCGGTGGCGATGCGCACCGTGCCCGCGGCCAGCGGGCGCAGCCGCTTGATGCGGTGCACGCGGTCGTTGGGCAGGTCGAGCAGGTCGTTGACCAGGTAGGTGGCCGAGGCGCACAGGCCGAAGGCCACGAAGGCCACGATCACCTGCCCCCACAGCACCGGGTCGAGCGAGTGCGCGGCCAGCAGCGGCAGGAAGATCAGCCCGTTCTTGGACCACTGCTTGAGCCGGATCGCGCGCAGCAGCGTCTTGAGCGAGGGCGAGCGGTGCTCGAAGGTGTGGGCCACCGGCTGGCGCGCGCGCAGCGTGCGCAGCACGCCCGCGGGGGTGTTCACCGCGATCGCCTGTGCGCTGCCTTCCCACACCGGCAGGTCGTCGGCGCTGTTGCCCGCGTAGGCCCAGCGCTCGTGGCCGAGCGCGCGCGCGTGCGCCGCGATGGCCTCGCGCTTGTTCGCGCGGCTCAGGTTGTGCTGGCCGTCGGACGTGCCCAGCACGTCGCTGAAGAAGCCGAAGTGGTCGGCCACGCGCTGCACGATGCGGCGGTCGGCCGCGCTCGCCAGCACCAGGGTGCGGCCGCGCGCGTGCTCGGCGCGCAGGAAGGCGACGAAGTCTTCGCGCCAGGGCAGGCCCTCGGGCTCGGGCACCACGGCGTCGGCCAGCGCGCGCTTGAAGCCGGCCTTGCCGCGCGGCAACCAGCCGATCATGCGCAGCAGGTTGCCCGGGTGCTGGCGCAGAAACAGCATCACCGACTCGTGCAGGGTGTCGCTGGGCGTGAGCGAACCGTCCAGGTCCACGTACAGCGGACAGTCGTCGGGCGAGGGCGTTTGCATGCGGCGGGGGGGGGTATCAAAGGGGGTCGGGCGATTCTAGGGGGCCCCCTTGACACGGCCGCCTACCCGAACAGCCAGTTCCACCCCCGTTGTGTGAGATCGATCGCGACCTGGCCAAACGCCACCGTGTAAGCCACGGCGCCCACGCCCGCCGCGCTGGCCGCCAGCAGGGCCAGGCCGTCGCGGAACATCCAGCCCAGGCCCAGCAGCACCAGGCTCAGGCTGGGCAGCACGTTGCCGAAGGGCAGCGGCAAAAAAATGATGAAGGCCATGACCGCGATCCACGCGCCCCACCAGCCGCGCGTGCCTTCGTGGCGCCAGGCCTGCCAGCGCGGGCGCAGCCAGCGGTTGGCGCGCTGGTAGAGCCAGGCCAGGCCGTGCAGGCTGCGCAGCGACCAGCGCTCGTTGAGCGAGAGCCGGCCCAGCGAGGCCGGCAGGGCCACGTGCTCGCGGCCGCGGGCCCAGTACCAGCCCAGCGCGCCGATGAAAAAGCTCACGAACCAGCCCGCACCGCCCACCGGGATCAGGGTGAACATGGACAGCAGCATCACCAGCACCGGCAGCGAGCCCTCGCCGTGCAGGCTCAGGAGCTCGGCCAGCGACAGGCGCAGCGGGCCGTCGGCGGCGCCGGGCGTGCGCGCACGCCGTTCGTGCCGGATGGCGGCGCGGCGCAGGTGGCGGGCGAGTGGTGACTTCATGGGGCGGCGATGCTGGTGTGCTCCCATGACCCTTTCAAGACGCGCGAGGTTCCCGCGCGCGCCTGTCGCGCCCGCGCCACGCCGGCGCGGGCCGCGGCGCGATCAGGCCAGCGCGGCGTCGGCCGCGCTGCTCGCGCGGCGCGGCGTGACCAGCACCTGTTCGCCCTCGCGCAGGGCCAGGGCCTGGAACTGGGCCGTGCCCAGGCGGGCCTCGATCAGGTCGTGCCCACCCGAGGCCGGTTCGAGTTCAAGCCGCACCACCGGGTCGAGCACCAGGGCGCGGCGCAGCGTGGCCACCACGCCGCCGTTGCCGGCCTCGCCGGGCTGCAGGCGGCGCACCTCGAGCTCGTGCGGGCGCAGCGGGCGCGTGCCGTCGCCCACCAGCGGCACGCCGCCGAGAAAGCGCGCCACGAAGGGCGTGGCCGGGTGTTCCCAGACCTCGCGCGGGCTGCCCACCTGCTCGATGCGGCCGCGGTTCATCAGCACCACGCGGTCGGCCACCTCGAGCGCCTCTTCCTGGTCGTGCGTCACGAAGATGCTGGTCACGTGCAGCTCGTCGTGCAGGCGGCGCAGCCAGCGGCGCAGCTCCTTGCGCACCTGGGCGTCGAGCGCGCCGAAGGGCTCGTCGAGCAGCAGCACCTTGGGCTCGACCGCCAGCGCGCGCGCCAGGGCGATGCGCTGGCGCTGGCCGCCCGAGAGCTGCGCGGGGTAGCGGTCGGCCAGCCAGTCGAGCTGCACCAGCTTCAGCAGCTCCTGCACCTTGGCGCGGATCTGCTTCTCGCTCGGGCGCTCGCCGCGCGGCTTCACGCGCAGGCCGAAGGCCACGTTGTCGGCCACCGTCATGTGACGAAACAGCGCGTAGTGCTGGAACACGAAGCCCACGTTGCGCTCGCGCACGTGCACGTGCGTGCTGTCTTCGCCGCTGATCACGATCTGGCCTGCGTCGGCCGTTTCCAGGCCCGCGATGATGCGCAGCAGCGTGGTCTTGCCGCAGCCCGAGGGGCCGAGCAGGGCCAGCAGCTCCCCGCTCTCGATATCGAGCGAGATGTTGTCGAGCGCGTGGAAGTTGCCGAAGTGCTTGGCGATGTTCTGGACGTTGATGCTCATGGGTGGACTCCGGCGATGGCGGGCGCGTCGGTGCGCGGGCGTTCGGGCGGCAGCTCGGCCAGGGCCTTGAGCTCGCGCTCCATGCGCCACTCGGCCACGGTCTTGATCACCAGCGTGACCAGGGCCAGCAGCGCCAGCAGCGAGGCCACCGCAAAGGCCGCCACCGACTGGTATTCGTTGTAGAGCACCTCGACGTGCAGCGGCATGGTGTTGGTCTGGCCGCGGATGTGGCCCGAGACCACCGAGACCGCGCCGAACTCGCCCATGGCGCGCGCGTTGCACAGGATCACGCCGTAGATCAGGCCCCACTTGATGTTGGGCAGCGTGACATGCCAGAAGGTCTGCCAGCCGCTGGCGCCCAGCACCTGCGCGGCCTGCTCCTCGTCGTTGCCCTGGGCCTGCATCAGCGGGATCAGCTCGCGCGCGATGAAGGGAAAGGTCACGAACACCGTGGCCAGGATGATGCCGGGCACGGCAAACACGATCTTGATGTCGTGCGCGGCCAGCCAGGGGCCCAGCCAGCCCTGCGCGCCGAACACCAGCACGTAGATCAGGCCGGCCACCACGGGCGACACCGAGAACGGCAGGTCGATCAGCGTGGTGAGGAAGGCCTTGCCGCGGAACTCGAACTTGGCCACGGCCCAGGCCGCGGCCACGCCGAACACCAGGTTCAGCGGCACCGCGACCGCGGCCGTGAGCAGCGTGAGGCGGATCGCGGCCCAGGCATCGGGCTCCTTGAGCGCTTCCCAGTAGGCCTCCCAGCCCTTGCGCAGCGCCTCGGTGAACACGGCGGCCAGCGGCAGCACCAGGAACAGCGCCATGAACACCAGCGCGAGGCCGATCAGCGTGCGGCGCACCCAGGGCGCCTCGTTGCGTACCGCGCTCATGCCATCGCCCCCCCGGAGCGCTTGCGCTGCCAGGCCTGCAGGCCGTTGATGACCAGGAGCAGGATGAAGGAGATGCCCAGCATCACCGAGGCCACGGCCGTGGCGCCCGCATAGTCGTACTGCTCGAGCTTGGCGATGATGATCAGCGGCGTGATTTCCGAAACCATGGGCATGTTGCCGGCGATGAAGATCACCGAGCCGTACTCGCCCACGGCGCGCGCGAAGGCCATGGCGAAGCCTGTGAGCAGCGCGGGCGCGATGCCCGGGAAGATCACGCGCGAGAAGGTCTGCCAGCGCGTGGCGCCCAGGCAGGTGGCGGCTTCTTCGAGCTCTTTCTCGGTGTCTTCGAGCACCGGCTGCACCGTGCGCACCACGAAGGGCAGGCCGATGAAGATCAGCGCGATCACCACGCCGTTGGGGTTGAACGCGAGCTGGATGCCCAGCGGCGCGAACACCTGACCCACCCAGCCGTTGTCGGCCAGCAGGGCCGTGAGCGAGATGCCGGCCACCGCGGTGGGCAGCGCGAACGGCAGGTCCACCAGCGCATCGACGATCTTCTTGCCCGGGAAGCGGTAGCGCACCAGCACCCAGGCCACGAGCAGGCCGAACACCACGTTGACCAGCGCCGCGATCAGCGAGGCGCCGAAGGTCAGGCGGTACGAGGCGAGCACGCGCGGCGAGGCCACGGCGTCGACGAACTGCGCCCAGCTCATCGAGAAGGTCTTGAACAGCAGCGCCGACAGCGGGATCAGCACGATCAGCCCGAGGTAGAACAGCGTGTAGCCCAGCGTCAGCTTGAAGCCCGGCAGCACGCGGCGCGTGGCGCGCCGCGCGCCGGGCGCTGCCGGCAGGGGCAGCGTGGCGGCGGTCATGGCTCAGCGCACCGTGTAGAGCTGGTCGAACTTGCCGCCGTCGTTGAAGTGCACCTTCTGCGCTTCACCGAGCGAGCCGAAGTACTGGTCCACGGTGAACAGCTTGATCGGCTTGAAGGCGCTGGCGTATTTCTTGAGCAGGGCCTCCGAACGCGGGCGGATGTTGTGCTTGGCCGCGATCTCCTGGCCGGCCTCGGAATAGAGGAAGTCGAGGTAGGCCTTGGCCTCGGCGGCCGTGCCCTTCTTGGCCACGGTGCGCTCCACGATGGCCACCGGGTTCTCGGCCACGATGCTCGCGCTCGGGTGCACCGCGTCGACCTTGCCGGCGCCGAATTCCTTGTCCACCGACACCACCTCGGACTCGAAGGTGATCAGCACGTCGCCGATGTTGCGTTGCAGGAAGACGCCGGTGGCGTCACGGCCGCCGCGCGCGAGCACCGGCACGTTGGCGTAGAGCTTCTTCACGAACTCGGCGGCCTGCTCGTCGCTGCCGCCCTTGGCGCGCACCTGGCCCCAGGCCGCGAGGTAGGCCATGCGGCCGTTGCCGCCGGTCTTGGGGTTCACCACCACCACCTGCACGCCGGGCTTGATGAGGTCGTCCCAGTCCTTGATGTTCTTGGGGTTGCCGTTGCGCACCAGGAACAGCATGGTCGAGGTGGTGGGCGCGGCGCCGTTGGGAAACTTCTGGCGCCAGTCCTTGGCCACCACGCCCTTGTCGGCGAGGAAGTCGATGTCGGTGGTGGTGTTGAAGGTCACCACGTCGGCGTCCAGGCCGTCGGCCACGGCGCGCGCCTGCGCGCTCGAACCGGCGTGCGACTGGTTCACCACCACGGTCTTGCCGGCCTTCTTCTGGGCCTCGACGAAGGCGGTGTTGATGTCCTTGTAGAACTCGCGCGCGACGTCGTAGGACACGTTGAGCAGCGTGGTCTGGGCCGAGGCCAGGGTGCTGAGGGCCAGGCCGAGGGCGGCCACGGTGGAGCGAAGAGCGGTGTTCATGGTCGTTGCGCGGTGTTTCCGGGAAGGACGCGGATTCTGGAAGCGCAGGCCCCAAAACCCAACGAACTTGTTTTTGTGTCCTTATGCCGCTGAGGCATGTAGCGCGGCGGGCGCCGCGGGCTGCGCCACCTCGGCCCCCAGCGACTGCAGCAACGCCAGGCCCAGCGACCATTCGCCGAAGCCCGAATCGACGTTGATGTGGCCGGCGCCGGGCAGGCGCACGAACTCGCTGCCCCAGGCGCGCGCATAGGCTCCCGCCAGGCGCACCGGGCAGAAGGGGTCGTTGTCGCTGGCCACGAGGATGTGGCGGTAGGGCAGGCGCTGGTAGGGCACGGGCGCGAAGTCGGCCAGCGCGCCGCGGCGCTCGGGGTCGGCCGGGGCCACCAGCAGCGCGCCGCTGATGCGCTGCGCCAGCTCGGGCGGCAGGTGCGCGGTGGCGATGCAGCCCAGGCTGTGCGCCACCACCACCACAGGGCCCTGCGCACGCAGGATGGTTTCGCCCAGCCGCGCCACCCAGGGCGCGCGCAGCGGCGAGACCCAGTCGTCCTGCTCCACGCGCAGCACACGGGGCAGGCGCGCGGCCCACAGGCTCTGCCAGTGCGCCGGGCCGGAATTGCGCCAGCCCGGCACGATGACCACGGTGGGGGCGTTCATGTTCGGGAATGCTCTTGAGGTGATGGGCCGGCCATTCTGTTGGCCGGGCCTGCGTTCACCAACGACCGTGTTCTTATTTGCTTATGTGATCCGGCGCCGGGCCGCCCCAAGCCGGATCAGCCCCCTCGGGGGGCAGCGACCCGCGCAGCGGCGGAGCGTGGGGGCTCACGCTTTCAGGGCATATGCGGGCAGCGGGGGTTCGCAGGGGAACGGTGCGCCGCTGGCCGATTCGGCGGCGTCGTCGAACGAGGGCGGCTCGACGCTGGTGCCGGGTTCGTCGTCGGGGGCCGACGGCAGCAGCGGCTCCCACCAGGGGTCGGCCGCGCCGCGCTCGCGCCGCACCACCGGCTCCAGCGTGCGCGCCAGTTGCGCGAGCTGGCGCTGGCGGCGCGCGATCGCGCGCCCGCTCGCGCGCAGCTGCGGCGAGGCCAGCAGTTCGTCGGCCGCGCCGTCGCAGGCCTGGGCCAGCGCGCTGAGCCGGCGCGAGAGCCGCTCCACGCTGTCGCCGGCGGGCGCGGCTTCGCCGGCCGGCAACTGGGCGATCCATTGCAGCAGCAGCGCACGCAGCAGCGTGTCGTGCGCTTCCTGCGCGCGCGCGCCGCCGCGTGCCTCGAGCGCGCGCAAGCGCCGCAGCACGCGGCCCGGCGTGGCCAGGCGGTGCCTGCCGGCGTGGCGCAGTGCGCCCCAGGCCGAGTGGCGGCGGTCGTTCGCGTCCAGCGCCTTGAGCGCGGCCATCAGCGGCGAGGCCGCCGAGACCGCGCGGGGTGCGGCGGGCGGCGCGTCCAGCGGCACCACGGGCGGGTGCGGCCAGCGGGGCGCGGGGTCGGCGCCTTCGGTCGGGGCCTCGTCGAACAGCCGCAGCCCGAAGCGGTCGGCCAGCACCGCGCGCAGCAGGCGGCGGTGGCCGTCGGCGGGCAGCACCTGCGCGGCGTCGCGCAAGGCCTCGAGCGTGTCGGGCGGCAGCTCGAGCCCGCGCAGCAGGTGCTCGCTCGCGCAGGGCGCCGTGCCTTTCGGCGCCAGGGCCGCGGCGTGCAGCTGGTGCAGGTGCCATTCGAGGCTCAGGTAGGGGTTGTGGCACAGGGCTTCGCGCGCCGCGCCATCGAGCGCGGGGTCGGCGTCGAACTCGCCCAGGTAGAGGCGTTCGATGGCCCGGGGCCCGTGCGCCTGCACGAAGCGCAGCGCCGCGCGCTGCTGTGCGCGCGCGCGCCGCTCCTCGCGGTGCAGGTGCCACGCGAACGCGCCGAGCGAGAACATGAAGCCGGCCGCCATCACGCCCCCGATCAGCGCCCCGGGCAGCGTGGCCAGCGAGGCCACGCCGGCCAGGGCGAGCGCGCTGCCCACCACCACCAGCGGCAGGTTGAGCGCGCCCACCAGGCCCTTGAGGCGGCGCAGGCGGCCCACCGCGCCCAGCCGGCGCTGGGTGCGCCAGCGCCGCGCGCGTGCGTGCGCCAGGTTGTCCAGCGTCTGGCGCAGCATGGCGCGCCGCAGCGGGTCGGGATCGGCCCGGTGCCACTGGCGCAGCGCCACGAGCCGGGCCACCGCATCGTGTTCGGCGAGCGCGAGGCGGCGCGCGCGGCGGTTCAGGCGCGCGCCGCCCTGCAGGTCGAGCCAGGCGCTGAGCGCGCTCAGGGGCGCGAGCACGCCGGTGATGCCGCCGGCCGCGCTCGCGAGATCGCCCGCCAGCGGCGCTGCGGCCGTGGCCTGCACCGCCTTGGCCGCGAGGCTGCAGGCGATGCCCGCGAGCTCGGCCGGGGTCTTGGCGGGCTGCAGGCGGCCGTCGCGCAGCAGCACGAGCTGCTCGTCGCTGAGGTGCTCGAAGGGCCCGTGTTTCAGGCCGCGCAGGCGCTGCGGCAGCGGCACCCGCTGGGTGGCCTCGAGCGCGGCGATCTGTTCGGCCAGGGCGTCGCGCTCGGCCGCGGCGTCGCGCGCGGCGCGCTCGCGGGGGGCCTCACCGGGCCGCTCGAGCCAGGCCGCGCGCAGGCACAGCGCGCGCTCGGCGAGCCCCAGGTGGTCCAGCCGCAGGCCGCGCAGCCGCGCGGCCGCTTCGCGCTCGCGTTCGGGCAGCAGGGCCTCTTCGAGGCCCGCGAGCAGGCGCAGCAGCACCTGGTGGTTGAAGCGCCCCACCGCGAGCGCCGCGGCGAGCGCGGGTTCGGGGTCGCCGCCGTCCACGCGCTGCTGCAACCGGTGCAGCAGCAGGTGCTGGCGGCCCAGCAGGGCGCAGAAGCGGCGGTGCTGCTGCTCGGCGTCGTGGTGGCTGCGCTGCGTGAGCCAGCTGTCGTAGAGCGAGAACAGCGCGCTCGTGACGCCGAAGACCCCCGCCACCCAGGCCTCGCCCGTGGCCGCGCCGAGGCGCGTGGCCACCACGCTGCCGCCCCAGCTCGCGCAGGCCGCCGACATCACCCCGAGTTGCCGCAGCAGCCCCTGCGAGACGGCCGTGGTGCTGATGACCAGGGCCTGGTCGGTGACCAGGCGATCGGCGGCGCGTGCGGGCGGTGGGTCGAGTTCGACCAGGGCCGACGCGGCACGCGGCCGGGCGGCGCGGGCCGGGCCCGACGGCGGTGACTTCATCATGGTGGACGTCTCCTGGGTGGGGGCGGCAGGGCCCGGCGCTGCGCATGAGTGGCCGCGCGCCGTGTCTCGTCATCGACCAGAATGGCGCCCGCATGCCCACGCCACGCCCGTCCGCACCGCGCAACCGCTACGACCGCCTCGAATGGGCCGGCGCCTTCGGTGACCTCGGCACGCTGATCCCGTTCGTGGCCGCCTACATCGGCGTGCTCGGGCTCGACCCCTTCGGCGTGCTGTTCGCGTTCGGCCTGTCCATGGTGGCGTGCGGCCTGGTCTACCGCACGCCCTTTCCGGTGCAGCCCATGAAGGCCATCGGCGCGGTGGCCTCGATCCAGGCGGTGCAGAGCGCGGTGGTCACGCCCGCCGCGGTGCACGCCGCGGCCTTCGCCACCGGGCTGCTGTGGCTGCTGCTGGGGCTGAGCGGGCTGATGGCCCGGCTGGCGCGCTGGGTGCCACCCGCGGTGGTGATCGGCATCGTGCTGGGGCTGGGCATGGGTTTCATGCTGCAGGGTGTGCGCATGGCGCTGGGCACGCCGGGGCAGTGGGGCGTGGCCGCGGTGGGCGCGGGGCTGCTGCTGGCGCTGCGTGGCCAGCGCCGCGTGCCCGCGATGTTCGTGCTGCTGCTGTTCGGCGTGGGCGTGGGCGCGTGGCAGCGGCCCGAGCTGCTGCAGCAGCTCGCCACCTTGTCGCCGTCGCCGCGGCTGCCGGCCTTTGCGCTCGGCGGCGTCGGCGCCCAGGAGCTCTTCGTGGGCGTGGTGCTGCTCGCGCTGCCGCAGCTGCCGCTCACGCTGGGCAACGCGGTGATCGCGGTGACCGCCGAGAACAACCGGCTGTTTCCGCAGCGGCCGGTGAGCGAGGGCCGCGTGGCCGTGTCCACCGGCCTCATGAACCTGTTGGGTGGCGCGGTGGGCGGCGTGCCCATGTGCCACGGCGCGGGCGGCATGGCCGCGCACGTGGCCTTCGGCGCGCGCACCGGCGGCTCGGTGGTGATCCTGGGCAGCGTGCTGCTGGTGCTCGCGCTGGGCTTCAGCCACGCGGTGCAGACCCTGTTCGCGCTGTTCCCGCCCGGGGTGCTCGGGCTGATCCTGTTCGCCACCGGCCTGCAGCTCGCGCTGGGCAGCAGCGTGCTGCCCGCGGCGCGCGGCGAGCGCGCGGTGGTGCTGGCGTGCGCGGGGCTGTGCCTGTGGAACGTGGCCGCGGGCTTCGGCGTGGGCCTGTTGCTGCATGCGCTGTGGCGGCGAAGCGGCGGGCGCGGCTGATCACAGCGCGCGCAGGAAGGCCAGCAGGGCCTCGGTGTCGGCGGCGTCGAGCGCCACCGGCCGCAGCAGCGGCGAGAGCGTTTGCGCGCAGGCGTGCAGCGGGTCGCGCTGCGCTTCGGGCCGCCCGCGCGGTTCGCCACCGCCGCGCGCGTACAGGTGCAGCACGCCGCGCAGCGAGCCGAACAGGCCGTGGTGCATGTAGGGCGCGGTGAGCGCCACGTGGCGCAGACCCGGCGTGCGAAAGCGCCCCACGTCGTCGCAGGCGCCGGTCACGCTGTGGCGGCCCGTGTCCTGCGAGGGCTCGCCGATGAAGGCGATGCCCAGGGCGTGGAAGCGGCCGTCGCTGAGCGTGGGGCCGAAGTGGCAGTTGGCGCAGCGCGCGCGGGTGCGGAACAGGTGCAGGCCGCGCAGCGCGGCGTCGCCGAGCGCGAGCGCATCGCCCTGCGCGAAGCGGTCGAAGGCGCTGCGGCGGTGCAGGCCGCGCTGGTAGGCCGCGAGCGCTTCGCCCAGCAGCACCGGGCCGTTCGCCGCGTCGGCGCCCAGCGCGCGCCAGCGTCGCGCATCACCGGGCGCCTGTGCCACGGCGCGCCACGCGGCCGCGAGCGAGGGCTGGCCCATCTCGCGCGCATCGGTGAGCGCGCGCAGCGACTGCGCCGCGAGCGAGTCGCTCGCACCGTCCCAGCCCCAGGACGCGCGGGCCGCGACGTCGAGCAGGCCCGGCGGGTTGCGCAGGCCCCGGCGGCCGTGCACGCCCGCGGCGCGTGCTGTGCGCACGGTCCAGCCCTGGTCGGGGCGGTGGCAGCTGGCGCAGGCCACGCGGCCCGTGGCCGACAGGCGCGGGTCGTGGAACAGGCGCTCGCCCAGGCGCGCGAGCGTGGCCTCCCGGCCGGTGGGCGCAGGCGGTGCGGGCAGCGCGCCGAGCTCCACGAAGGCCACGCCGGGGTCGATCGTGGGCGCGGGCCAGGTGGCGGGCGGGCCCGCGTAGGCGCGGCGCAAGCCCTCGTCGGCCGGTGCCGCCGAAGCGCCGCACAGCAGCGCGAGCGCGCAGGCCAGGGGCTTGAACACGGCGGTGCGCGCCTCAGTGGCAGTCCGGCCCGGTCTGGTCGAAATAGACCTCGAAGGCCACGTTCGAGGCCCAGGTCTGGCGCCGCCGCGCCCACTGCGGCGGGTCGTCGAGTGCGGCGACGGCGGCGCGCACCGGCACGTCGAGCGCTGCGCGCGCGGGTGACAAGCGCAGCCAGAGCGCGTCTGGCGCGGTGGCGGGCAGGCCGGCCGCGAACTTGGCCCATTCCTTCTGCGACAGCAGCGGCGCAAGCTGTGCGTGATCGAGCAGGGCCGCGTCGCAGCCGCCCGTGCGCACCTGCACCAGTGCCTGGGCAGGCGCGGCGAACACGCGCAGCCGGGCGCCCAGGCGCTCGGCCCGGGCTTGCGCAGCGCGGTTGTCGGCCGAGGTGCAGACCACACGCTCGCGCAGGTCCTCCCAGCGGCGCACCGGTGTGTCGGCGCGCATGGACACGCCCAGGCCCGAGCGGTAGCCGGTGGCGATGCCCGTGGCCGCGTCCGCGTCGCCGCGCTCGAGCACCAGGTCGACCTCGCCGCGCTGCAGCGCGGCGGCCTGCGCCTCGGGCGGCAGCGGCACCAGCGTGAGCGCGGCGCCCAGGCGCTGCGCGAGTTCCTTCGCGTAGACCGCCTCGAAGCCGCCGCTGGTGTAGTCGCGCTCGCCGGTGCTCACCGGCAGCGCGCCGGGGGCCACGCCCACGCGCAGCGTGGCCGGCGGTGGCGCGGGATCGGGCGCGCGCGCGGCCACGGCCAGTGCGGCGAGGGCCGCGGCCGCCGACAGCCAGGGCAGCGCGCGGCGCGGGAAGGGGATGGGGCTCGTCATGGCGCGGCGAGTGTGGGGCGCGGCGCGTGCGGGCCCAAGCGCGTTTTGCGCATATGCAATCGCAGCGCTGATTCGTGCAGCAGCATGGGCGATTTGCTTCGTTGGCGCGGCGGACCCGGCCGCGAAGAATGGCCACCAGCCCCGGGCCCGTGTGGGCCGGGAGGAGGAGGCGGCGTGGCGCGTGTGGGGCGCGCCACGCCCGCGTCTGACCACACCCCTGTTTCTGGAGAGACCCATGACCCATCCGCTTTTCCGCCGCGCCGCCGCCGCGCTCGTGCTCGGCCTCATCGCCCCCCTGGGCACGGCCAGCGCCGAGGTGCTGCCCTCGATCAACCTGCAGCTCACGCCCTGGACCGTGGTGGCGCGCGAGAAAGGCATCTTCAAGGAAGAGTTCGGCAAGGTCGGCACCCGGGAGGTCAACCTGATCGCCTCGGGTGGCGCCGAGCTCATCGGCGCGGAAACCGCGGCCGTGAGCAAGGGCGCGATCTCGATCGCGCAGCGCATGATCTACCCGGCCACGGTGCACCGCGCCAACGGCCTGGACGGCGTGATCGTCTGGGTGTCGGAGCCGTCCAACCGCTACCGCGCGCCGGTGCTGGCCGCGGCCTCGAACAAATCGGTGAACACGCTGGCCGACCTCGACGGCAAGAAGTTCGGCAGCAGCCGCATCAGCTGCTACTGGTCGGCGCCCACCGAGGCGCTCAACGCCGTGGGCCTGCCGCTGGACACACGCCAGACCAAGGGCCGCGTGCGCTACGAGTCGATCGACAACGCCTCGGTGGCGCTGTCGGCCGTGCTTTCGGGCGCGACCGACGCCACCACCACCCACCTGGCCGCAGGCAACGCCACCGGCGCCTGGCTCTCGGGCAAGTTCAAGGTGGTGGGCCACGTGCCCGACGACGGCGTGTACGTGAACCACGCGGGCCGCGTCACCTACTTCGCCAAGCGCGAGTTCGTGAACAAGTACCCCGAGGCGGTGAAGGCCTTCCTGGCCTCGCGCGAGCGCGCCATGGCCTGGACGCTGGACCACGTGGACGAGGCCGCGAAGATCGTGGCGCGCGAGCTGCGCCTGCCGATCGAGGTGGCCAAGTTCCAGATCACGCACCTGGGCCAGTGGGAGTTCATGTCGGGCGAGCCCAATGCCGAGCGCGCCCGCCACTCCATCAAGACCTTCATCGACTACTACGTGAAGCAGGGCGACGACATCCTCGGCGAGCGCCGCCTGACCCCGCAGCAGATCGACGCCTTCGTCGACGGCCGCTTCTTCGTCGGCGGCACGCACTCGATCTACCAATGAGCAACAGCCTCGCTTTCGACCTGGGCGATCCCGCGCTCGCCCGGCCCGTGCCGCTGCTGCCCCGGCTGCGGCGCTGGTTCCACCCGGGCCGCCTGATCGGCTTCGTGCTGCCGCTGGGCGTGCTGCTGCTGTGGCAGCTCGCGGCCAGCCGGCAGTGGATCGACCCGGTGTTCCTGCCCGAACCGGCGAAGGTGGTGCAGGCCTTCTTCAAGATGCTGGCCGAGCAGAAGCTGCTGCTCGACTTCGGCGTCAGCCTGGCCATCGTGTCGCAGGGTTTCGCGTACGGCGCGGGTGCCGCACTGCTGCTGGGCATCGGCGCCGGCCTGTCGCGGCGCTTCGAGCAATTCCTCTCGCCCACCTTCGACACCATCCGTCACATCCCGGGCATCGCCTGGTTTCCGCTGATCGTGCTCTGGCTGGGCCTGGGCGCGCCGGCCAAGATCCTGGTGATCGCCAAGTCGGTGTTCTTCCCGGTGTTCCTCAACACGCTGCAGGGCATCCGCAACGTGGACAAGGCGCACATCGAGCTCGCGCAGGTGCTCACGCTCACGCGCTGGCAGCTGGTGCGCAAGATCGTCCTGCCCTCGGCCATGCCCACCATCCTGGTGTCGCTGCGCTACGCGGCGGGCCTGGCCTGGGCGCTGGTGGTGGTGGCCGAGGGCCTGAGCGGGCTCGAAGGCCTGGGCTTCCTGATCTTTCGCGCACAGGGCCTGCTGCTGACCGACCAGTTGCTGGTCTGCATGGTGGTGATCGGCCTGGTGGGCTTCGCGATCGACCGCGGCATGTTCCTGCTGCAGCGCCGCGTGCTGCGCTGGAAACAGGGCTTCGAAGGCTGAAGAAGGAGATGGCCATGGCAGAACCCGGTCGCCTCGAAGTCAAGGGCGTTTCCAAGCGCTACACCACCCCCGGCAGGCCGCCGCTCGACGTGCTCGTGAACGCGGGCTTCGACGTCGAACCCGGCGCCTTCGTGTCCATCGTGGGCCCGAGCGGCTGCGGCAAGTCCACGCTGCTGCGGCTGATCGCGGGCCTCGACCCCGATCACCAGGGCGAGATCCGGCTGCACGGCGAGCGCATCGTGGGCACCAGCCTGTCGCGCGGCATCGTGTTCCAGGACCACCGCCTGCTGCCTTGGCTCACGCTCGAACAGAACGTGGGCCTCGCGCTGATCAACGCGGGCCTCACGCCCGACCAGCAGCGCCAGGCGGTGCAGCAGCACATCGACCTCGTGGGCCTGCAGGGCTTCGAGAAGGCCTGGCCGCACCAGCTCTCGGGCGGCATGGCGCAGCGCGGCGCGATCGCGCGCGGCCTGGTGGGCCAGCCCGAGATCCTGCTGCTCGACGAGCCGCTGGGCGCGCTCGACGCGCTCACGCGCGTGCGGCTGCAGGAGGAGCTGCAGCGCATCTGGCGCGCCGAGGGCGTGACCATGATCCTCGTGACGCACGACGTGGACGAGGCGCTGTTCCTGAGCGACGAGGTGATCGTGATGAACGCCAACCCCGGTCGCATCGTGAAGCAATTGCGCGTGGACCTGCCGCGCCCGCGCGACCGCGTGAGCCCGGCCTTCGCGGCGCTCAAGCGCGAGGTGCTCGAGGCCATGCACGAGCAGCCCGCGCCCGCGGCGGCCTGATGCGCTGCCCGACCCGGCGCACCGCGCGGGCCGCGGCGTTCGCGGCCCTGCTCGCCGCGGCCCTGTCGTGTGCGCACGCGGCCGGGCCGCCGCCTTCGTCGGACCTGCCCGACCTCGCGCCGCTGCGCGCCCAGGTTTACGCGGGCGAGTACGCGCGCGCCTGGCCGCGGCTCACTGCGCTTGCGCGCACCGTGCACCACGCCGAGCTCTACAACCTGCTGGGCTACACCGCGCGCCAGATGCGCCGCTTAGACGAGGCCGCGCACTGGTACCGAGAGGCCCTGCTGTACGACCCCGAGCACCGCGGCGCGCTCGAGTACCAGGGCGAGCTGTTCCTCGCCCTCGGCGATGTCGCGGCCGCGCAGCGCAACCTGCGCTACCTGGAGCTGCTGTGCGGCACCGGGTGCCGCGAGTACCGGCTGCTCAGGCAGGCGCTGGACGCCGCGGTGCCGTCCGCGCCGGCGGCGCGCTGACCGAGCCCCCCAGCGCGGCCAGCAGCCCCGGCACCATGCGGTGGATCTGCGCCGCGATGTACATCGCGCCGCCCGGGTCGCCGAAGGTGCCCAGCGTGGGCGGGCCGACCAGGCGCAGGTGCTCGCGCGCCGCGCCGTCGCGGCCGATCGGGCGGCATTGCGCGTCCACCGCATAGCCCACGCCCACGGCGTCGGGGCGCAGCCAGCCCTGGGCCACGAGCGAACGCAGCAGCGGGTTGCCCGCGGTGCGCGAGGCCACGTCCAGGCCGGTGCAGTTCACCACCGCGTCGAAGCGCGTCTGGTGCGGCGCGTCGGCGCCCGCGGCCTGCAGCTGCGCCACCAGCGCCTGGCCTTCGGCGCGCAGACCGCGCAAGCGCGCGGCCAGCGGCTGCACCCGGCCCGCGGCGATGGCCGCGTTCACGATGGCCTCGGTGGGCGGCGGCGAGCGGAAGCGGTGCATGTCGTACCAGGGCCGCAGCCGGCGCAGGAAGCGCTGCTGCTGCGCCAGCGGCAGGCGCGGCCAGAGCTGCCACACGGTGTCGCGCAGCGCGTCGAAGTCGGGGTACCAGTGGCCACCGGCCGCGCGCACCCGGGCGCGCAGCGCGCGGAGCCAGGCGCGCGCGCTGGGCTCGGCCTGCAGCAGCCAGTCGGGCGCGGGGCCGAGCACACGGTCGAGGTTGTCGCGGCCCTCGGGCACCGGCAGCGGGCCGCTGAAGGGCGGCTGCGGGCGCGGCCGCAGGCCGCGGCGCGACAGCAGCACCGCGCCGCCCGCGTGCCCCTGGCGCTCCAGGGTGCAGACCACGTCGAGCGCGGTGAGCCCGCTGCCGATCACGAGCACGCGCGCGCTGCGCGGGATGTGGCGCAGGCGCTCGGTGTCGAGCGGGTTCTCGATCACGCCCGGGTGCGCGGCCAGCGCCGGTTCGAGCGGCGCGGGCAGGCGCGGCAGCGCATTGCCGGTGGCCAGCAGCAGCAGGTCGGCGGCGATGTTCTGGCCCTGGTCGGTGAGCACCACGGTCTCGGCGCCGCGCTGCAGCGCGCCGATCGCGCGCGCCTGCACCGTGTGCAGCGTGCTGCCCGAGGGTGTGGCCTGCGTGTGCACGCCCACCTGGTCTTCGAGGTAGGCGCCGAACACGGCGCGCCGCACGAAGGCCGCCCCGCTGGGCTGCCGCGCGCGCGGGTCGTGGTCGAACACGCCGTGGGCCTCGCACCAGCGCGTGAAGTGGCCGCCGTCGAGCGGGTCCACCGAGTGCACCCAGGTCGGTCCGTTGAGGCGGTGGTCGGGGTCGTGCGTGGCATAGGCCAGGCCCGGCCCGATCCGCTCGCGCGCCTCGATCAGCGTGATGGCCAGCGGCGCCGGGCTGCGCCGCACGAGCTGCACCGCCGCGCTCACGCCGGTGAAGCCGCCGCCCACGATCGCGATGCGCTTCATGCGCTGGTCACCGCTTCGGTCGTCGCCTCGGCGCCGATGGCCAGCGCCAGCGCGTCCTCGATCACCGCGCGGGTGAGGCTGGGCGCGAAGTTTTCGATGAAGGCGAATGCGTAGCCGCGCAGCAGGCTGCCGCGGCGCACCGCGAGCCGGGTCACGTTGATCTCGAACAAGTGGCGCGCATCGATCGCCTGCAAGGGGCGGTCGCGCTCGGGATCGACCGCGATCGAGGCCACGATGCCCACCCCCATGCCCAGCTCCACATAGGTCTTGATCACGTCGGCGTCCATGGCGGTGATGACCACGTCGGGCCGCAGGCCCGCGCGCGCGAACGCGTCGTCGATGTGCGAGCGGCCGGTGTAGCCGCGGTCGTAAGTGATGATGGGGAACGCGGCCAGCCGCTCCAGGCTCGGCGGTCCGCCGTGCAGCAAGGGGTGGTCGTGCGGCACCACGATGCTGTGCGTCCAGCGGTAGCAGGGCAGGGTCACGAGTTGCGGGTAGCCCGCGAGCGCCTCGGTGGCGATGCCGATGTCGGCCTCGCCGCCGAGCAGCATCTCGGCCACCTGCTTGGGCGAGCCCTGGTGCAGGTTGAGCGTGACCTGCGGGTAGTGCTGACGGAAGTCGCGCACCGCGTGCGGCAGCGCGTAGCGCGCCTGCGAGTGCGTGGCCGCGATCGAGAGCGTGCCCTCGGCGCGGTCCACGAACTCGCGCCCCGCCACGCGCAGGTTCTCGGCCTCCTGCAACAGCCGCTCCACGATGGGCACGAGCACGCGGCCGGGCTCGGTGAGGCCGGTGAGCCGCTTGCCCGCGCGCGCGAAGATGGTGATGCCGAGCTCGTCCTCGAGTTCGCGGATCTGCCGGCTCACGCCGGGCTGCGAGGTGTAGAGCATGGCGGCCACCTCGGTGAGGTTGAAGCCGCAGCGCACCGCCTCGCGCACCGAGCGCAGTTGCTGGAAGTTCATGGGGGCGGCTCAGAGCAGGGCGTCGGCCCAGATGTTCTGCGCCCACGAGCGCGCGTAGCGGCCTTCGAGCGCGTTCGCCTGCGCCGAGAGGCCGCCCGCGCCGGTCACCGGCGTCAGCGTCTTCTGCTCGGCGTTCCACTGGTGCACCGAGGCCACGTGCACCACGTCGTCCGGGCTCACGAAGCTGTAGCAGGTGTTGGCGATCACGGGCTCGGGGTTCACCGGGCGGCCCTGGATCAGCGCCACCACCGCGTCGGCCGCGACCTTGGCGTGGTTGTTGGCCATGAAGCCCGACTTGGGCATGCCCGGCGCCGACAGCGTGGCGTCGCCCAGCACGTGGATGCGCGGCGCCACGGTGGACTCGAAGGTCTGGAAGTTCACGCCGCACCAGGCGTTGTTGGCCGTGATCAGGCCCGCGGTCTGCGCGATGCGGCCGGCCTGCTGCGGCGGCACCACGTTGAGCACGCCCGCGCGCACGGTGTCGAACTGCAGCTCGATCGTGTTCGTGGCCGCGTCCACGCGCACCAGCTCGCTGTTGGGGCGGTACTCGATCAGGCCCGGGTAGCGTTCGGTCCAGGCCTTGAGGAACAGCGCCTTTTTCGAGGTGATGTCGGGGTTGGCGTCGAGCACCAGCACCTTGGCGCGCGGCTTGTGCCGCTGGAAGTAGCCCGCCACCAGCGAGGCGCGCTCGTAGGGCCCGGGCGGGCAGCGGTAGGGCGCCTTGGGGATGTGCAGCGCGTACACGCCGCCATCGGGCAGGGCCTCGAGCTGGCGGCGCAGCGCCACGGTTTGCGGGCCGGCCTTCCAGGCGTGCAGCACGCGCGCCTGCGCCTCGGCGCTCTGCAGGCCGGGCACCTGGTCGTAGCGGAAATCAACGCCCGGCGAGACGATGAGGCGGTCGTAGCGCAGCGTGTCGCCGCGCGCGAGCCGCACCTCCTGGCGCGCGGCGTCGATGGCCACCGCCTCGTCGCGCACCACGCGCACGCCGTGCTTTTTCTGCAGCGTGTCGTAGCCGGTGGTCAGGTTGCCGATCTGCTCGTGGCCGGCCAGCACCAGGTTGCTCAGCGGGCACGAGACAAAGGCGGCTTCGCGCTCGACCAGCACCACCTCGATCTCGGGCGCCCACAGGCGGATGTACTTGGCCGCGGTGGCGCCGCCGAAGCCGCCGCCGATCACGACCACGCGGGCCTGGGGTGGCGAGAGGGCGGCGCAGCCGGGCAGGGCCAGGGCGGCGCTGGCGCCGCCGAGGGCGAGCAGGGTTCTGCGGTTGAGGGTGGGGTTCATGGGGGGGTCCTCGGCGGGCTCATCGGGGCAGGCGCGCGAAGTGCGCGGCCAGGCGTTCGAGCTGCGCGTCGCTGTAGCCCTTGGCGTGCTGGTGCATCACGGTGGCGGGCAGCTGGTCGCGCTTGTAGGCCAGCAGCTTGGTGAGCAGCACCTGCTTGTCCTGGCCGTTGATGGCGGGGATGGCGCTGTTGCTGCGGCCGTCGGTGCCGTGGCAGGCCGCGCAGGACGCGGCCCAGGCGCGCGCCTGCAGGTCGGGGGTGGCGGGCTGGGCGTGGGCCGCGCCGCACAGGGCGAGCGCGGCCAGGGCCAGGGTTCGGTTCATCGGGGGCCTCCTTCGTCGGGGCGCTCGGGGGCGGGCGTTCAGAAGCCGGCCAGCACCGAGCCCTTGAACTCGGTCTGGATGAACTGCCGGATCTCGGGCGACTGGTAGGCCTTCACGAGCTTGGCGACCCAGGGCTTGTCCTTGTCGGCCTCGCGCACCGCGATCAGGTTCACGTAGGGGCTCTTGGCGCTTTCCTGCGCGATCGCGTCCTTGCCCGGGTTCAGGCCGGCGGAGAGCGCGTAGTTGGTGTTGATGGCCGAGGCGTCGAGGTCGTCGAGCGAGCGCGGCAGTTGCGCGGCGTCGAGCTCCACGAAGCGCAGCTTCTTGGGGTTGTTCACCACGTCGAGCGGCGTGGCGCGCAGGCCGACCTCGGGCTTGAGCTTGATCAGGCCCTGGTCCTGCAGCACCAGCAGCACGCGGCCGCCGTTGGTGGGGTCGTTGGGGATGCCCACGCGCGCGCCTTCGGGCAGGTCTTTCAGGCTCTTGACCTTCTTGCTGTAGATGCCGATGGGGAAGTTCACCGTGTAGCCCACGGGCACGAACTTGTAGCCGCGGTCCTTGATCTGGTTGTCCAGGTAGGGCTTGTGCTGGTAGCTGTTGGCGTCGAGGTCGCCCGCGGCGAGCGCGGCGTTGGGCTGCACGTAGTCGCTGAACTCGACGATCTGGATCTTCAGGCCGTCTTTCTCGGCGATCTTCTTCACCTGCTCGAAGATCTGCGCGTGCGGGCCGGCGGTGACGCCGACCTTGAGCGGCTTGTCCTGCGCGAGCGCGCCGGTGGTGAGGGCGGCGGCGATGGCCGCGGTCAGGGTGGTCTTGAGCAGTTGCCGTTTGTTGAGCATGGAAGGTCCTTGGAATGGAGGGAACAATGAATCAGCGGTGGTTGAGGCGGCGCACCAGCGCGTCGCCCGCGCTTTGCACCGCCTGCACGAACACGATGAGGATGAGCACCACGGCGACCATCACCTCGGGCAGGAAGCGCTGGTAGCCGTAGCGGATGCCGAGGTCGCCCAGGCCGCCGCCGCCGATGGCGCCGGCCATGGCGGAGTAGCCGGTGAGGCTCACCAGGGTGATGGTCAGGCCGGCCACGATGCCGGGCACGGCCTCGGGCAGCAGCACCTTGAAGACGATCTGCGGCGTGGTGGCGCCCATGGCCTGAGCGGCCTCGATCAGGCCGGCATCGACCTCGCGCAGCGAGGCCTCGACCAGGCGCGCGATGAAGGGCGCGGCCGCGATCGTCAGCGGCACCACGGCGGCCGCGGTGCCAATCGACGAGCCCGTGATCCAGCGCGTGAACGGGATGATCGCGACCAGCAGGATGATGAAGGGCGTGGAGCGCACCGCGTTCACCACGCCGCCCACGGCGCGGTTGAAGGCCAGGTTCTGCAGCACGCCGCCGTGGTCGGTGAGGCGCAGCAGCACGCCCAGCGGGATGCCGATGAGCGCGCCCACCAGGCCCGAGAGGCCCACCATGACGGCGGTCTCGCCGAGCGAGGTGAGGAAGAGCTCGCGCAGCGGCGCGGGGAACCAGGTGTCGAGCCGGGTGAGCAGGGTCTCAAGCATGGGCGATCTCCTGCACCTGCACGCCGGCGGCGCGCAGGTGGCCGATGGCGGCCTGCAGTTGGGTGTGCGCGCCGCGCGCGAGCACCGCGAGCGAGCCGAAGGGCAGGCCCTGCACCTCGTCGATCTGGCCGTGCACGATGTTCAGGTCGAGCCCGAAGCGGCGCACCAGGTCGGACAGCAGCGGGCGGTCGCCATCCGCGCCGGCGAACACCAGACGCAGCAGGCTCGCGCCGCCGTGGCCGTGCGCCGGGGCGAGCAGCGCGCGCACGCGCTCGAGCACGTGGGCCGGCAGTTCGCGCGGCACCACGTCATCGAGCAGGCTGCGCGTCATCGGGTGCGCGGGCCGGCTGAAGACCTGCAGCGTCTCGCCCTGCTCCACCACCTCGCCGGCCTCGAGCACGGCCACGCGGTGCGCCACCTGCTTGATGACCTGCATCTGGTGCGTGATGAGCACCACGGTGAGCTGGAGCTCGCGGTTGATCTGCTGCAGCAGCGCCAGGATGGCGCGTGTGGTCTCGGGGTCGAGCGCCGAGGTGGCCTCGTCGGACAGCAGCACCTGCGGCCGGCTGGCGAGCGCGCGCGCGATGCCCACGCGCTGCTTCTGGCCGCCGCTGATCTGCGCCGGGTAGCGGTCGGCCAGGCCCGCCAGGCCCACGAGCTCGAGCAGCGGGCCCACCCGCGCGCGGATCGCGGCGGCGTCGAGGCCTTCGAGTTCGAGCGGCAGCGCCACATTGCCGTACACGGTGCGCGAGCTCAGCAGGTTGAAGTGCTGGAACACCATGCCGATGCCGCGCCGCTCCTCGCGCAGGCCGCGGGCGTCGAGCGCGGTGAGTTCGCGCCCGGCCACCGTGACGCGGCCCTGCGTGGGCCGGTTGAGCAGGTTGATGGTGCGCACCAGCGAGCTCTTGCCCGCGCCGCTGCGGCCAATGACGCCGAAGACCTCGCCGCGCGCCACGTGCAGGTCGATGCCGCGCAGCGCGTGCACCGGGCCCTGCGGGCCGCGGTAGGTCTGGTGGATGCCCTCGAGTTCGATCATCAGAGCTTGGCGATCGAGACTTCGGTGGACTTCACCAGGGCGACCACCTCGGAGCCGACCTGCAGGCCCAGGTCTTTCACCGAGCGCGTGGTGATGACCGAGGTGACGATGCCCCAGGGCGTTTCCACATCGACCTCGGACACGACGTCGCCGAAGATGATTTCGCGCACCTTGCCTTTGAACTGGTTGCGCACGTTGATGGCTTGAATGGACATGGGAATCTCCTGAAAGGGGGGAATGAAGAAAGGGATCAGATGGCCCAGCGCAGCGCGTGCGCGGGCGTGGGCAGCCACCGCGGCTCGTTCGAGGGCGGCGCGGCGTCGGGTTGCTGCAGCACGCGGTCGAGGATGCGTTTTTCGATGGCGGCGAAGGCCGCGTCGCCGCGCGAGCGCGGGCGGGCCAGCGGCACGCGCTCGTCGAGCGCGATCGCGCCGTCCTCGATCAGGATCACGCGGTCGGCCAGGGCCACCGCCTCCTGCACGTCGTGCGTGACCAGCAGCGCGGTGAAGCCGTGGCGTTTCCACAGGCCTTCGATGAGTTCGTGCATCTCGATGCGCGTGAGCGCGTCGAGCGCGCCCAGCGGTTCGTCGAGCAGCAGCAGGCGCGGCTGGTGCACCAGCGCGCGCGCGAGCGACACGCGCTGGCGCTGGCCGCCCGAGAGCCGGGCCGGCCAGTCGGCGAGCCGGTCGCCCAGGCCGACCTGGGCCAGCACGGCCTCGGCGTCTGGCTGGCGCTCGGGCGGCAGGCCCAGGGCCACGTTGTCGCGCACGCGTTTCCAGGGCAGCAGGCGCGCGTCCTGGAACATGATGCGGGTGTCCTCGCGCAGGCCCTGGACGGGCTGGTCGTCCACGCGCAGCTCGCCCGCGCTGGGGGTTTCCAGGCCCGCGACCAGGCGCAGCAGCGTGCTCTTGCCGCAGCCGCTGCGGCCCACGATGGCCACGAACTCGCCAGGCTCGATCACCAGGTGGTTGTCGCGCAGCACCTCGCGCGGGCCGAAGCGCTTGGAGAGGCCGCGCAGTTCCAGGCGCAGGCCGCCCGCTGTCAGGTCCGGGTTCGCCATCGCCTCAGCCCTGCGGTTGGAACAGGCCGATGTCGAGCGCGTCCACGCGCCGCGGCAGCAGCTTCTCGGCGAAGAAGGCGTCGGCGATCTTCTGCTGCTCGGCGATGTTCTGCGGCGTGGCCGCGCGCACCGCATAGCTGCGGCGCGCGTTGGCGCGCTCGACGATGGCCGGGTCCAGGCCCCAGAAAGGCGCGAGCAGGGCCGCGGCCTCCTTGGGCTGGGCCTTGACCCAGCGGCCGGTTCTTTCGAGCTCGGCGTAAATCACGTTGAGCACGTCGGGGCGCGCCTGCGCGAAGCGCGTGCTCGCGAGGTAGTAGCGCGTGTACGAGGCCAGGCCGGTGCCGTCGGCGAGCACGCGCGCGTTGGCCTGGACCTGCGCGGCCGACAGGAACGGGTCCCACACCACCCAGGCGTCGATCGCGCCGCGCTCGAAGGCGGCGCGGCCGTCGGCCGGCGTGAGGTAGGCCGGCGTGATGTCGGCGAACGACAGGCCGGCTTTTTCGAGCGCGGCGATCAGCAGGTAGTGCGCGCCCGCGGCCTTGGCGAAGCCCACGCGCTTGCCCTTGAGCTCGGCCACGGTCTTGAGCGGCGAGTCGCTGCGCACCAGGATGGCCTGGGCGGTGGGCGAAGGCGCTTCCTGGGCCACGAAGCTGAGCCTGGCGCCCGCGGCCTGCGCGAACACCGGCACGGTGTCGGCGACGTCGGCGCTGAAGTCGAGGTTGTCGAGGTTGAGCGCTTCGAGCAGCGGCAGGCCGCTGGTGAACTCGTGCCAGCTCAGCGACACGCCCAGCGGCGCCAGCCGCTGCTCGAGCGTGCCCTGCAGCCGCAGCACCGCGATCAGCGTGGACGATTTCTGGTAGCCGATGCGCACGGTGCGCGGGGCGCTGCCCTGCGCGAACGCCAGGCCGCCGGCGAGGGCCGCGAGCGCACCGAGCGCGCCGCGGCGGGGAAGGGAGGTCGAAGACATGGTGACCTTGTCAGAAGAAGCGTTGGAGAAAGGGGGTGTCATGTCTGGTAGCCGGGGTGCCAGCGCAGCCACGCGCGTTCGAGCGTGCGGGCGAACACGTCGGCGAGCTTGCCGAGCGCGGCGTAGAGCAGGATGCCCACGAGCACGATGTCGGTCTGCAGGAACTCGCGCGCGTTCATCGTGAGGTAGCCGATGCCCGACTGCGCCGAGATGGTCTCGGCCACGATCAGGATCACCCACATCAGGCCGAGCGAGAACCGCAGGCCCACCAGGATGGACGAGAGCGCGCCCGGCAGGATCACCTGCCAGTACAGGCCCCAGCGCGACAGGCCGTAGGTGCGGCCCATCTCGATCAGGCCCGGGTCGACGTTGCGGATGCCGTGGTAGGTGTTGAGGTAGATCGGGAAGAACACCGCGACCGCGATCAGGAACAGCTTGGCGGCCTCGTCGATGCCGAACCACAGGATCACCAGCGGGATCATGGCCAGCGCGGGGATGTTGCGCACCATCTGCACCGTGGAGTCGAGCAGGGTCTCGAAGAAGCGCACCGAGCCCGTGAGCAGGCCCAGCAGCAGGCCCAGGCCGCCGCCGATGGCCAGGCCCGCGAGCGCGCGGCCCGCGCTGACCTTCACGTGCTTCCAGAGCTCGCCCGATTCGGCCAGCGCCCAGAAGGCGCGCAGCACATCCCAGGGCGCGGGCAGCACGCGCGTGGACAGCCAGCCCTGCAGCGAGGACAGCTGCCACAGCGCGATCAGCGCCAGCGGCACCGCCCAGGGCAGCAGCCGCTGCGCGGCGTTCGATGAAGCGAGTCGCACGCTCATGGACTCCACCGCTCAGCTCTGCGCTGCGCGCGGCACGTACACATTGGCCACGGTCTCGCCGAAGGGGCCGTTGAGCACCTGGCCGGGCAGCTTCTCCTGCAGCGCGCGCGGCAGCAGCGGGAACACCAGCTCGGCGAAGCGGTAGGCCTCTTCGAGGTGCGGGTAGCCCGAGAAGATGAAGTTCTCCAGCCCGAGCGCGGCGTATTCCTGGATGCGCTCGGCCACCTGCTGCGGGTTGCCCACCAGCGCGGTGCCGGCCCCACCACGCACCAGGCCCACGCCGGCCCAGAGGTTGGGGCTGATCTCGAGGTCGGCGCGCGAGCGCTTGGCGCCGCCCGCGTGCAGCGCGGCCATGCGGCGCTGGCCTTCGGAGTCCATCTTCGCGAACGCGGCCTGCGCGCGCGCCACCACCTCGTCGTCGAGCCGGCTGATCAGGCGCTCGGCGTCGGCCCAGGCCTCTTCTTCGGTCTCGCGCACGATCACGTGCAGCCGGATGCCGAACTTCACCGTGCGGCCGTGCTTCGCCGCGCGGGCCTTCACGTCGGCCACCTTCTTCGCGACCTCGGCCGGCGGCTCGCCCCAGGTGAGGTAGGTCTCGACCTGCTCGGCGGCGAGCTCGTGCGCGGCCTCGGACGAACCCCCGAAGTACACCGGCGGGTGCGGCCGCTGCACCGGCGGGAACAGCAGCTTCGCGCCCTTGACCTGCAGGTGCTCGCCCTCGTAATCGAAGGCCTCGCCGCGGTGGCTGCGCGCGAGGATCTCGCGCCAGATGCGGATGAACTCGGCCGACTGTTCGTAGCGCTGCTCGTGGTCGAGGAACACGCCGTCGCCTTCGAGCTCGGCGCGGTCGCCGCCGGTGACGAGGTTGATCAGCAGCCGGCCGTTTGAGAGGCGGTCGAAGCTCGCGGCCATGCGCGCGGCGAGCGCGGGCTGGTGCAGGCCGGGGCGCACGGCCACCAGGAACTTCAGGCGCTGCGTCACGGGCAGCAGGCTCGCGGCGACCACCCAGGGGTCTTCGCACGAGCGGCCGGTGGGGATCAGCACGCCTTCGTAGCCGAGGTTGTCGGCGGCCTGGGCGACCTGCTTGAGGTAGCCGTGGTCGAGCGCGCGCGCGCCCTCGGCCGTGCCGAGGTAGCGGCTGTCGCCGTGCGTGGGGATGAACCAGAAAAGTTTCAAGGACATGGCGGGTGCTCTCAGACGGCGGCTTCCAGCACGTTGATGCGCTTGGGGATGAGCTTGAGGTTGAAGAAGGTGTCGGCGATGGCCTGCTGCTCCTGCAGCACGGCGCGCGTGATGGGGCCGGTGCCGTACTGCGCGCGGCCCACCGAGCGATCGACCGCGGGCCGCGGCAGGCCCCAGAGCGGCGCGAACTCGGCGGCCAGCGCGTCGCGGTTCGCGCTGCCCCACTGGTCGATCTGGTTGATCTCTTCGATCAAGGCCTTGATCACGTCGGCGTTCTTCGCGGCGTAGTCGAGCGAGGAGAAGAAGTAGCCGCGGTTGTTCACCACACCCGTGGCGTCGGCCAGGATGCGGCCGTTCAGGCCCACCTCGGCGGCGGCCAGGAAGGGGTCCCAGATCACCCAGGCGTCGACGGCGCCGCGCTCGAAGGCGGCGCGCGCGTCGGCCGGGGGCAGGAAGACCGACTGCACGTCCTCGTACTTCAGGCCGTGCTTCTCGAGCAGCTTCACGAGGAAGTAGTGCACGTTGCTGCCCTTGTTGTAGGCCACGCGTTTGCCCTTGAGGTCGGCCACGGTCTTGATGGGCGAGTCCTTGGGCAGCAGCACGGCCTCGGCCGCGGGGCGCGGCACGGTGGCGGCCACGTAGGCCAGCGGCGCGCCGGCGGCCTGCGCGAAGATGGGCGGGGCCTCGCCCACGTCGCCGAAGTCGATCGAGCCGACGTTGAGGGCTTCGAGCTGCACCGGGCCGGCGGTGAACTCGGTCCAGCTGAGCTTCACGCCCAGCGGCGCCAGGCGGCGTTCGAGCGTGCCGCGGCCCTTGAGCAGGCTCAGCAGGCCTTTCTGGTGGCCCACGCGCAGCACGCGCGGGGCGCTGGCGGGCGACTGGGCGAAGGCCGGCAGCGCGGTGGTGGCGGCGGCGGCCGCGCCGGTGAGCACGAAGCGGCGGCGGTTGGGTTGGAAGAGGGTCATGGCGAGGCTCCTGGTTCGAGGAAGGGCGTGAAGCGGGTTCAGGGCGTGGGCACGGGCAGCAGCAGCAGCGCGAGGCCGAAGGCCCCGATGACCGCGGCGAGCGCGGCCCAGGCCCAGCGCGTGAAACGCGCGCTCAGCGGCGCGGGCGCCTCGGCTGCGGCCGGGGTGGCGTGGTCGTGCGTGGGCCAGGGGCCGGCTTCGGCCTGGGCCAGGTGATCGAGCAGTTGGCTCATGGGCGGTCCTTTCGGAGGGGCGCAGGCGCGAGCAGGCAACGGCCGTCCCGGCCACCCGCGCGGTGGCTGAAAACAAAGGGGGGAGGGGATCGGTGAAGACGCGGCGCGGCGGGCGTGCCGCGGGCGTCAGACGCTACATCGCACCTGCGCGAAGGGCACCGGTGCGAAGGCGCCCGAGGGCGGCATTCGCAGGCCGTCCTGCAGCAGGTGGTGCACGGCCTCGTCGAGGCGCTGGTCGAGCTCGGGCGTGCTGCCGTAGTCGCCGTTGTCGCCCTTGGGCAGTTGGGCGTCGCTGGCGTAGACGCCGGGCAGGATGTGGCGCGCGCCCAGCGACTGCAGCACGGGGCGCAGCGCGTAGTCGAGCGCGAGCATGTGGTGCGGGCTGCCGCCGGTGGCCAGCGGCAGCACCGCCTTGCCCTTGAGCCCGCTTTGCGGCAACAGGTCGAGGAAGACCTTGAGCACGCCGCTGTAGGCGGCCTTGTAGACCGGCGTGGCCACCACCACGGCGCGCGCCGATTCGACCTGCGCCAGCGCGTGCTGCACCGACTTGTGCGTGGTGTCGGCCAGCAGCAGCGCCTGCGGCGAGAGGTCGCGGATGCGCAGCCGGTCGATCAGCGCCTGGCGCAGGCCCAGGCGCTGCGCCACGGCGTCGAGCAGGGCGGCGGAGCGCGAGTGCTCGGACGGGCTGCCGGCGATGAGGAGGACGGACACGGTGAGGCTTCCCTGGGGTGTGTGACAGCGCGGGGCTT